>NZ_JASJUJ010000003.1:0-493647 GCF_047467975.1 Citrobacter sp. C348
GTTGCCGGACAGCGTCAGGGTGCCATCGCCGGTTTTGGTCAGACTTCCTTGCGATGAACCATCAACAATATTACCGGCAAAGGCCGTGTTATCCGTTACCGCTGCATTGTTAACGGTCAGTGTTGCGCCATTAAGGCGCACGTCGCCAGCGGAACCTCCCAGACGATTTACCTGCTGGTTATTACCGTTCAGGTCGAACAGGCCGCCATTAATGTTCAGCTCACTGCTGCTGGCAATGCTGTCTACAGCGTCGGTACGCAAAGTACCGCCATTGAGTGTCGTGCTGCCGGTGTAGGTATTGAGGGCGGAGAGGACTAATAATCCGCTGCCAGCCTTCGTCAGACTTTTACCATCCCAGCCCGTCGCGAAACCGCCCGCAGGTACTGTCTGATCGGCCAGCACGGTGTCGACATCAAATGCAGTACTCTCATTTAACGTAAAATTACCGGTACCTTTCGCCTGTGAGCCTTCAGTCCATGCCAGGCGGAAGCCAAGGTTGTAATCCTTACCGTCTAAAGAGAGATGCCCATCGTGCAGCAAGTAGTCCAACCCGGACTCATCAAGTGGGTTGTTGACGAAGTCGCCTGTGATACCGTTCGTGGTATGGATGACTGTCCACGTGTTGTTGGCCACTTCGCTGGCCTTAACCGGCGTAGGGCTAGCAACAAATCCGTTGACGATAATCTGGCCATCAATGCTGGCCGTATCAGCCGTAATGACAGGTGCGTCTGGAGCTCGCAGTGTAGTATTCAGCACTGAGTTTGCTGCCTGGGTGAAGATACCCCCTACCGCCAGAGTGGAGTTATTCCGTCCGATATCAGTTGTGGCACCGGTCTGCGTGGTGTAATCCCCAGCCGTAGTGAACCCGTCTGCCTGCTCAAAGCGCAGCGTGCCTGCGGTGACTTTTGCATTGTCCACCGAACTGCCCGTACCGGATAACACGGTAGTGCCAGTGCCCTGTTGGGTCAGTGATCCGGTACCCGAGATCGTACCCGCAAGCGTTATTTGCGTTGGGTTATTAATGATCAGGGCTGCATTATCGAGAATACTCCCCACAATTGTGCCAGAAGTGGTGCCGTCACCGAGCTGCAGGGTCCCTGCACTGATGGTGGTGCCACCGGTATAAGTGTTATTGGCAGTCAGCACGGTGGTGCCAGCGCCGGTTTTGATTAACGAGCCTGCGCCCGCTGCACCATTGCTGATCACGCCAGCAACTGTGTATACACTGCCGCTAGTGACGTCAATGGTACCGCTGACACCATTCATAACGATATTGCGGTTCGCGGCTGTACTCGCCGTCACCTGCAGAGTACCGTTGTTGAACGTGTTACCTCCGGTGCTGCCAAATGTCAGAGTACCCGATTGTACGCCCAACGCGTCGTCGCTATTTATTCTCAGTATCCCTTGTGCGAGGGTCCACGGTGTCTTAGCCGAGGTCGTGCCGAGTAATGTCCAACTGCTAGTGCCTACTTTTTCGAAATGCCCGAAGCCAGCAAACTCCTGACCGGCATTGAGGCTGGCGGTATTGAAGGTGGATGGAGTCGCGCTGTTGCCACCCAACGCGAGGGTGTCATTCGTCGTTTGCCCCATGATCGCACCATCGATGACATAACCATTTTGCAACTCCAGGCGGTTAGTACCGCCGTTGAATTGAATCGCATTGGCTTGTACGCCGTTGGGAGTGCCGTTGATAAGCTTCCTGCCGCCTGCGATTCTACCCGATGTGATAATGTTAAGATCTGCACCGGTAATACCATTGCCACCAAGCCCAACCCCGTTTGCCCCTGAAATTGTGCCAGCATTAATAATAGTCAGATTGGCTCCGCCAATCCCAGAACCGCCACTACCGCCTGAACCACCCGAGCTGCCCGCGCCACCGGAGATCTGGCCCGCTGATTCGTTGGTTATCGTAACATGACTACCGTAGATCCCCAGTCCACCCCCGCCACCACCTGGACTCACCAGAGTGGGTCCAAAGCCACCCGCACCACCAGTGATGGAGCCAGAATTGGTTAATGTGGATGCTAATCCCGACAGGAATTCCACAGCGTTACCGCCCCCGCCGCCCCCGCCGCTTCGTCCACCGTTACCAGGAGCGCCACCAGCGCCGCCAGTAATGCTGCCGCTGTTGGTAAGGCTGTCAATGCCACTGGTAAAACGTATCGCGGCGTTGCCACCACCGCCACCACCGCCACCGCCAATATTATCGCCGGCCAGTCCACTACCGCCGCCGCCGCCACCGCCGCCGCCACCAGTACCGCCATTACCGCCATTACCGCCAGTGCCTGTATTACCCGAGCCCGTAGTCCCCGTGCCACCGAGACCGCCAAAAGCCCCCCCGAGACCGCCGCTGCTGCCGCCGCCACCGCCGCCACCGCCGCCGCCATTAGTCGCAGAACCTCCGTTGCCTCCACCTGTGCCACCTGTACCCCCCGTGCCACTTGCACTAGCAGAGCCAGCTGAGCCTGGAGAGCCTGCATTGGTGCCAGTTCCGCCACCGCCGCCGCCGCCGCCATTACCCCCAGCAGAAGTACCAGAAGACCCGTTAGATCCTGCCTCGCCGCTGTTACCAACCAACACCCCTGTATTGGTGATGGCGCCGGAGGATGGCGTAGTAGGGTTAGCACCAGCCGCACCACCGTTGCCGCCAGGGTCATTGTTAACTGGATTAGAGCCACCCACGCCGCCGCCACCGCCGCCGCCAGCGGCTCCTGAAGTGCCAGATTGACCATTCCCGCCAACAGTTCCACCGGAACCACCGACCTGGCCTGCAGCATCGACGCCACCATTACCACCAGTAGATAGAGCCCATGCTGGTGCCGGCAGCGTTGAGATCGCAAATAATACGGCTGCTGCAATGACAGTAAGGCGTGTTGCTGTCATATGCATCGCACCTCGGGTATTGAAGACCAACGGTAAATCGCCGCTTCTATAGGTACTATCGCTATAATTGTTGTGTGATATTACTTGTGTTTTCATCATGATAATATTTCTCGGTTGTATTAAACCACATGCTTGATTGATTTTGTAAAATGGCATTGCCTATTTTTATTATTTACCGCAAAGCAAAGCTCCGATGCGGTGATTATTCTTCCTTAGTTTCAGCATACATAAATCACACCAACACACTTCCCAAATGAAATGATAATTAGCTAATTCACGCCATCTGGAAAACATGTTGTTATTAATAAATAATCTCAAGTAAATTCTAGAGCGCCAATAGCAAGAATCTTATCATTCAATTACTTTGACGATTGCTGATACATATATCCTCATTCATTTTCTTTGCATAAAACAGAACTAAGCTGAAGTAAACATGACTTTAGTTCAGCCTTTAATAAAACAGCATCTTTAGTTGGCGTCAACCTCCGTCCCTCACGAATAAATAATGGTGCACCACAATATAATTGCGTGCGCTTGATGTTATGGCTAATGGTCGCCACCGAACACCCAAGCAATCGCGAGGCATTATATTGACTGCCTGTTTCCATCGTAACGATGAATGAAATAATTGATTTCAAATCAATGTCTTTTAGCCCATAAATTGATACCATATTTTATTTTAATCCATTATGATTATAGAGATTACCATTAACTTAACAGTGTCGCCCTTCACTCCTTATAAATATTAGCGCATTGAATTCGCCCAATATTCCTCACTACCGTACCGCAATCATATTTTACAGTTACATTACTGCCAACTTTCATGGCTAACACTTTATCTAACTTTAAGTAGTGACCGGTTTGCTTCGTAGTTTTAATAGTAATGATGCTCGTTGCGTGTATCGCACTTTAGTATTATAACAGGCTGACCAATATGAGAGGCTACGCGAGTCTAATATCACTCTGACACTCCTGTTATATCCAGTACCTAAATGCTCACTCAAAGGATTCGCAGCATCCCGTATCGAATAGGTCACCCCCTGTTTTATAAAATTAAATAGCTGCCTTATCAATTTTTTCGAAGGTAAGTCACTGTCACAGTCCACAACAGTTAACAACGATGATTTTTGTATTTGTAGTAGATAATGATTCATAATCGCATTCTGGCAAGTCAAATTATCCTGAGTTTTCCTCAACAATAAAACAGGCCTTTCAACGCCTGAAGCATCAGCTCGTAATCTCTCATATCGAAGAAAACTCACGACATCATCACCAAATAAAGAGGCTGATGACGTATTGATGATCACATAGCAAGACTCCTTGTCATCATTGCGGAAACTATCCCAACTCTTGTAATCTGTGAAGCATGAAAACGAATAAATTTCGCTTTCCTTATTGAAACAGGAAATAAAGGTCTCAATTGCCAGTCTGTCATAAACGCATTCATCAACAATCGCGATAACCTTAACCAACCCACATTTATGAGAGAAATCCTCCACCGCCATGCTCACCTTTATAGTTTCTTCAGTCATATCCGTCTCTGATGCTTTTACAGTATGAAACATTATTTTCAGATAGTAATACACAATTACATAAGAGTTCAATTTAGATAATGTTTGTCCGGCGGGAGGTATTACATAAAGAAAACTTATACTGTATATTCAGATTCAACGAAAAAAACCAGTAGACATAAAAACACAACCCACTGATTCGGAATAAATATATTCTATAAAACATTAATAAACAGTCATGTTTTTTAAATAGTTAAAATTATTTAAATAATTAAAACAGAAACACCTCTTAATTATTTCGCAGCTTGAAATCATTGCGATCTTTGAAATTATAAGTACATGCTAATGTTAACATGCGTACAGCCTTCACAGTAAATTGACATATATCAATTTAAATCTTATTTCATACGCAATGAACCGAACAATGATTAGGCATATTTAACAATTCACAAAATCATAAATGTTAGACTTCTCTAGTATATTAATTGCAATTGCGTGATGCGCATCACAATTATCTAGCGATTATTCCAAAGAGAATCCCTCTTTGAGCGGAGTTTAATCAATTTGTCGCAGGTGGCTGATAAATGCAGCCGGTGCAGCGTTAAGGTAACATAAAGGGCCTTAACATGTTTATGCGGAAAGATATTAATGAAATCAGCCAATTGATGGGATGTCTCGCCAATTCAGGCGGGTAAGATTTTTGACCTTCCCCCTGAAAACATTTGCCAATCCGGGCATGACCGAGTTACGGCATCTACAGCAGCGACAGGATGAAAATCTGCGGCTGAAGAAACTGTCTGGATAAGGAGATGCGATAAGAAGTGCTGAAACTAAAGTTCTGAGGCCAGTTCAGAAACTCCAGCGCACAGCCTGAGTAAAAAACACGCTGCAAAATCAACAAAATATAATCAACTTGCTTAATTACTCTGCAATCGGGTGAAAACATGCAGAAAAACACAATTTCCCTCTTGCCTCATTCGTTCTGTGCCGCTAATATTCGTCCCCGTTGTCACCTACAACGTTGCGTTCATAGCTCAGTTGGTTAGAGCACCACCTTGACATGGTGGGGGTCGTTGGTTCGAGTCCAATTGAACGCACCATTTTGCGTCCGTAGCTCAGTTGGTTAGAGCACCACCTTGACATGGTGGGGGTCGGTGGTTCGAGTCCACTCGGACGCACCAAATCAATTCCCGTTGATTTGGTGCTTACTTTCTCGTTTTCCCTCAATATTTTCATTTTCTCAAAAAATAATTTCACTGATTGCTATTCAGCCTTCAACAATTGGCTGTGGCTGCCTGCCATCCTCACCGTCCTACAGGCAACCATCCGTTTAGAAAAACGCCTTAATTCACATCTGCTATACAGACCACATGACTGCTTTTTCTGGTATTCGTCACTATCCCGTTACTCATATTCAACGTATTTTTACTGCCCAGTTCATCTATCCAGTACGACGCGTTGACCCAGCTGCCGCCAAAGTTGTACAACGGCCCCCATTCGCTCCACCAGCGTCCGGTTGATGCCGCTCGCTCGCCGTTGCGGGTCGATTCTTCTGCGGTCGGTCGGCGATAGCCATCATCTTGTTTACCGCACCAGTCATTATTAAACCCTGTTGGATTGCCGTCAGTAATTAGCCACTTCGTGACCGTAAAGGTATAAGCATAAGATCCACCATCATTTTTCGACCGTAGGGTAATGGTGGCGGTTTTCTCCGCCCCCTCAGGCCGACGGTTAAACGTCACCACGCCCTTCTCATCCACGCTCAACCACGACCGATTATCGCTCCAGCTGTAATCGCGGTTGCTGGCAGCATTGCCATTCATACGCAACTGAAAGCTGGCGCCGACCAATCCACTGTGAGGAAATCCGCTCTGAGTATCAAACGTGGCGCCATTGACGTGAATCGTCGTTGCTCCGGGAACGACGCTGACGCCACCTGCTGCGACGCGTTCACTGACCGTACTGACCATTGTCCCCGTTACCGTGTCATAGCTTGCCGGCGTGGCTTCCACCACCAGATAGCGATTTACATCCTCCGCAACGGGGGTATAGCTTTTTTCAACCGCCCCACGAATTGCCGTTTTTCCGGCTGTACCTGCGGCATTATCCGCACGAAACCACTGAAAACGTGACCGGTCGGGAATCGTTGCGTTCCCCTGATAGAGATAGTAAAGCGTGATTTCATCCCCCTCACGTGGCGCCGGTATCGCTAAATTGACGATCGCCGGGAGCGTGTCCGGCGTACCGGTTTGCGCGCACACCACGGTCTGTCTGCTGGCGTTTGCCACCGCGCGACTCCGCCCATCGGTAAACGCGTTAATCACCGTATGGTGCGTATCATTGAGCGCGCGTGTCGTCCAGATAGCGTTACGTCCAGCAATGCCATAGGTATGTTGTAAATCGCCTTTAGAATCTTGCCCCACGCGGTTTGCCCGAGTGTAGGTCACAAACATATCCTGCAGATCGCCCTCGTCGGGTAAACGCATGCTGTTATTCGCACAGTGCATATACGCATCCCCCCAGCGCAGCGCTGGCGAAGCATAATTAAACGCAGCCGCCAGATCTGTTCGCGCGGGCAGCACCGGCGCGTTCGCGTTTGGGCTGATAAAAGGCGCTTCCGGTCGGTCGGGATCGGAAGGTTCAATCTCAACCGGCAACACCTCGACCGTCAGGTAGCGTTTATTCTGCGCGGGACCGGGAGTGAAAAGCCGCTGATTCGCCCCGGAGATGACCCGTTCGTCGGCCAACCAGCGAAACAGGGTCTCTGAGGTACTTTCCTGCAAACCATCGGGATCGTGAAATTGATACGCAATCTCCAGCGCATCTCCCTGAGCCGGATTTAACCCCGGCGCAGAGGTGTTGATCACTTGCAGTTGACCGGCAACGGGCAGGCGTCCTTTTACCGTCCCGGTCTGTGCTGTCACCGCCAGGGCTTCAGTGGCGACAAAAACAACCAATATGCCCGCGGCGCTGCGCACAATGGGTGGCATTAATTCACCTCGATCTGGATCTTACGTTTCTGATCCCCGGCAACCGGTTTGTAAGTCTTACCGTTCGCACCTGGAATATTTTGGTATACGCCAGAACCAATCGCGGTCTCAATCTTCCACTGATAGGTGCCAGCATCACCGGTGCTGCCGTCAGCCAGTTGTACGACAGCGCTAAGTTCAGTATCAACCTGCGGGAAGCCATTCACTGCGCCATCGATTTGTACGGCGATCGGCGTCGATGCAGAAGCCGCCGACAGCTCATTTGACGCAACGGCGATACCGGTATCCGGATCGGTTATCGTCGGATCAGTATGCGGCGTAACCAGCACGGTTATCTTTTTGCCTAAATCACTCGCCGTCACGGTGTAGGTATCACTGGTGGCCCCCGAAATATCTGCCCCATCGGCCTGCCACTGATAGGTTCTTTGCGATTCAGCATCCCCGTCCGGATCGCTGAACGCACCCTGCTGGCTGATGGAAATCACATCGCCAATGTCGAAGACGCCGTTGCTGTTGGTATCGGCAGAAACAATCGTGCTCTGGGTGATAACCGGCACGCGCCCTTTTACGGTATCGGTTGGATCGGACAAGACGGCCAGGGCTGGGAATGACAGTATTAACATCGCGCTGCTGGCGGTTAAGGTAAAGTTTTTGCGTTTCATTTGCGTACTCAATAATAAAAAAGAATTAAGGCGTCAGCCGGGAAAATATGGTTTCAGGGTGATTCTTGTGTTTCCACGCGCAAAGCACGTTTTTGCCATTCGCCAGACACAACATAGATATGGCCCGTCGCCTGTGGAATCGCGGTGAACTGGTTACTGCCTGCAGCGGTTTCCCCCTGCCACTGAAAATGTTCTGGCTGCTCTTCGCAGACAATCTCACCGCACATGACGACAGCGGATAAGCGGTCGCCCACCTGCGGATGGGTGGTCAGCACTTGCCCATTGCGCAGCACTTTCACCGATGATGCAAAGGGCGCAAAATTAACCGACACGTGCTCGCCGCGACGATTAATCAGCGCCACAACCTCGCTGCGCCCCGTAGTCGTACTCGTCAGGGTCGCGGTTATCACACCGTTCGCATCGGTCACACCCTGTGCAGAAGCTCGTGCGCCGTGGCTGGCCCTAAATTTCACCTGTTGCCCCGCCACAGGATTACCAAACGCATCCCTGACGGTCGCGCTGACTTTATTTTCAGCCGTACCGTTAGCTAAGGCGTTATCCGCGATGATGCGCAGGTCGCCAGGGAAGATGGTGGCGCTACCTTCATCAGGTAAAAAAGTGAGTTCAACCTGCTGAACATGCCCGTTTAACATCACCGACACCACGGATTTTCCGGCGATACGGTTAGTCACCATGGCCATTGCTTCACCTTCGCTATTGGTCATCACCGAGGTGGGTACTGCTGCTCCGTTAGTCGCCACGAATCGCACCGCCTGCGCGCTGGCCGGACGCCCATCCGCATGGTGTATTGTGACTTTCACCTGATTTGCCGATCTGCCATTGGCCGGCGCATTGTTTGTGACCACCTGGGTGACGCCCTGCCCGGCTTCCCCCACTTTTGGCGTGAGCGTGACGCTCACCGGAGTAACCGCAAAGTGATGGTCATTCACATTGACAGAAATCTCGGCAACCCCCGCCGTTACGCCAGATAACGACACTTTATACAGGCCGTTATGGTTATCCTTAGCCTGACTGATGGTCGCGCCCTCAAGAGGAGTGGTGAAGGTCACTTTTTGCCCGGCAACCGGGTTGCCCTGCTGATCCCTTAATAAAAAGTGAATAAATGATTCAGCATTGCCATTCGCTTCAATACGTTCAGGGACAACGTTCAGTCGGGATTTCGCCGGATCCAGGCTGTCATCATCAACGGCAAAACTCGTTGCAACTTCCTCTGTGCTGCCGTTCAGCTCAACAATGACCGTAACCTCACCCGCGACCCGACTGGTCAACGACACCGTGACCTCGCCGTTCGCATCGGTGGTGGCAGCCGGTGGAATATCCGCATGATTGTTCGCATACAGTCGTACGGTTTCACCCGCTGCAGGCGTCCCATCCGCGTTAAAGGTGGTGATTTTAATGACATTCTCATCTACACCATCCGCTAGCGCATGATCGTCAAGCACCACCACCGCCTCAAGACTGACCGAATTGTCATCACGTACCAGCTTGACCACCGTCGGCTCGATGGTGGTCAAAAAGCCGTTAACGTGTGTCCTTATTTTTGCGTTTCCGGTTGCAGTGCCCGTCAATGTGGCGGTATACGTACCATCTTCCCGGTTAGTGATGTTGCTTATCGTCGTTCCGGCGAGGCTACTGGTAAATCGGACGTTTTTTTCTGTCAGTGGGTTTCCGCTGCTGTCGGTTAACTGCAGCACCAGAGTCGATTCCGCATTACCATTGGCAGATATTCTGCCCGGTGTCGCATTCAAAGAAGATTGCTGCGGGTCGACCGGGTTACCGGTGGAGATGAGGGTGACCGGACGGCGCAAGGTCTTCGCCACGACATTTCCCTGCATAACCTGCACCACGCCTTTCCCGGCATGAATACCACTCAACTTCGCGCGATAGATACCCGGCGCGACTTCACGCACTGCACTGGAGGTGGTATTGGGCACACCGGTCACCTGAAACGACACGTTCTCCAGCCCGGTCACCGGTTCACCCTCGCTGTTACTGGCTTTGTAGGTCATGTCAGCAACATCTTCGCCATCGGCCCGAATCACCGCCGGGTTCACCAGCAACGCAGAATGCATTTCATCGACACCTGAATTTGCCTGGCTATACAATACTTTTACGCTCTGGCTCAGTTCATGTACCCTGGCCGTCGCCGTTGCCTGACCTGCAACGTGAGATACCACGCTGTACATCGCACGCCCAGCCGCATCACTCATCACATCCTCAGCGGTGATACTGCCGTCGGCGAATGTCATTCCCATGGTGATATTTTTTCCGCTAACCGGTTTGCCATCATCATCAACCAGGGTTGCGGTCACAGTGACCGGCGTTTTACCATCAGCGGGCGCGCCGTTACCGGTGACCTGTAACGCATCGCCAAAAGCCAGATTTACCGGCAGAACCTCAATCAGCAAAGTCTGGGCATTGCTGGTATTCCCTTCGGTATCTTCTGCCATCGCAACGACGCGATACTGATTTGCCGTCCCGTCTGAGGATGGCGAGCGTTGGTAAGGAGGCAGCGTCAGCGAAAACATATTCCCGCTCAGCTCGCGAAACTCTCCGCCAGCCGCCAGAAACGCCGCGTTATCCCAGGTGACCTGCGCCAGCGGGTATTCACTCATGACATCGGTCGAAATCGTATGCACCGTATATTCAGCGTCCTGAATCGCCTCTTCAGAAAGCGTCAACTGCACAAGATCCTGTGCCTGATATTCCAGAGTGATGACATTATTACGATCAACCAGGCTGTAGCGGCTACCTTCCAGCTCGCGCAGAGAGGCCACTTCATCAGGCGAAAGTTGAGACTCCAGGGTTTCACCCGGTCGCCACGCCAGCTCCATCTGCACGCTGGTGTCACGTTCATCCCCCTTTTCCATACTCTGCTCAATACCCAGCGTCATCAGTGGGAACGGCGTCCAGGTGATGCCGGTCGTGAAAGCCCAGGCATTTTTCTCACGTTCATCTTCGCCAGACAGCCCAACCTCATCGCCAAAATACTGCTCATAGATAAACTTGCCGCCAAGGTGCGGATAATCAGGCAGCCAACCTTGCACTCTGACATCAAAACCGTTCGCCGGGCGTTCATCATAATTTTCCACATCTTTCGAGGCCTTCCAGTCAGACAGTCTGAAATACCCGTTGGTAGCAAGTTGAAAATAGTCGCGCCACAGCTCAGCCCCAACGCCAAGGCGACGATGATCGCCACTCAAATCGGCGTCATAAAAGGTGTTAAATCCCAGCATCCAGTCATGGCTAAAATGACGCACGCCCACACCGACGTTCAGCGTATTGCGGTCGTCCTGATTCTGATAACCCAGTTGGGTGAATAAAACGTTCGTCTGTGTTTCATATACCGGCACGAGCCAGTCTATGCTGCTGTCATCAAGGGAAAACTGTTCACCGACATTCAACTGCGCCCGTACCGTGCCAAACTGCCCTAACCAGCCAGTGACCGTTTCGTTCGCTTTACTGTTAATTTCAGAACGGACCAGACCGCTGGCCGCTTGTGCCGCATCGCCGTTTTCCAGAATATTCGCCAGGCCCGAAGCACCGCTGGCAAGGCGTTTAACCCCGGCGTCGCTTTCCTGTTCCTGGTATAGCTTGTTACTCGCGCCTGCCGCCTTATTCCCACCGGAGGCCGGGGCCGGAATATCAAGCTCATCACCCTGACCTAATTGTTCAAACGGTTTGTTAAATGTTCTGAATTGGTTGAAATAGCGCAGTTGGGTGGCCGTCAGACCTAAGCGTTCGGCAACGGAATCCGTTGTTTCTTCGGCCTGTAGTACATATACGACAGAAGGTCGTGCAAGTAATTCGCTTTGCCATTGCGACGATTGAGGTTTGCTTGTTATTGTTGCCAGTACCGGCGTCGTGATGATCGACAGGTGTACAATCAGGCAAAGCCATGCAGTTCTTTCGATCATAATAAGTACGCGAATTTTTATAGAGGGTTCGGGGTTTAATTTGTAATACAAGTTAATTAAACGTTATTCATTCGGTAAAATTTGCTTAAGTATTAACTCGTTACCCCTGAATTCTGACAGTGTCCCTAAATTTGCGCGGTATTCTAGTCAGATTCATCTCATGCGTCTTGCAAACAATGCGCATAACATTATGCGTAATAGATATAATGCGTTATCGTTTCTGCTACAGTAGTATCAGCAGTTGTTTTCTACCGCACCATTGAATTGTATAAATTGATATAATCTGCGTAATAATACATCGCAGATAACCTTCACAAGACATATCTGAGGTCTCAGTGGTCCAGAAAATTAGCTTTAACGATAATGAACTCCGTATCCTTTATGAACTTTCGTGTACCCGTAGTTTGAGTCTGGCTGCGGAAACACTGAAAATTGCGCAACCTAATATCAGTAGAACCTTGCAACAGCTGGAGGACCGTTTTGGATTCTCCGTGTTCGACCGCTCCTGTCGGCCGATCAAATTGACCCGTTTCGGTGAAGAGCTTCTCCCCTACGTCAAAAAACACATGAAGTCATGTGAAGATATCCAGACGTTTACAATGGCCTATAAGCTGGCGTCTGATGGGTTTGTCAGAATCCATGCCCCTACCGGTCAGCTGTTATTTATCTCCAAGTACGTCATTCCTGGGTTGAAAGCGCAGCATCCGGAAATTAAGTTAATGCTGACCACCAGTAACCTCAGCAACGCTGAATTTACCCTTGGCGTCCCATTTAGTGATGACTGCGATATCCTGTTTACACATTCATTACCCGACAATGATGAACTTATTGCGCGAAATATTGCATCGATTCCGGCCAATATATATGGCACCCGCGACATGATTGCGAGATATCCGATCCACACCATTGAAGATTATGGGAACAGTCCCTGTATACTTTTTTTCTCGCATATGGAAGACAATCATAACATCTGGTATATAAACGACGACTCACATAAAGAAATAAGAAAGATAATCATTAACGGTGATTTTGCCTGCGATAACTCTTATGCCGCAGTCGAACTTGCCAAAGCGGGACTTGGTTATTTATTTATGCCTGAGTTGATCATTAAAGAAACAGATATCGATGGTCTGCTCCCTACGCTCCCTGATAACTTCTCCACCCAGCTGGATTTGTTTGTGATTTACAGTAAAAAAACACAGCAGCCTTTCCGGGTACAGCTAATCATTAATTCAATTGTTAATATCTTAAAAGAATTATTACCCAGGTAATTATTGTCATTTGCATTGAATAGCCGCTCAGATACAATAATACAACGTTTTAGACGTCCGTCATTCATTTCGGACCTTGAATTCAGGACTCTCTACATTATGTCATGCCCCGTGACGCTCTTCGCTGCCGGCAGTTTACGACTGGCCTTTACCCCACTGATAAACCAGTTCACAAAAGAAAGCGGAATAGAGGTTTGTGTTGAATACGGCCCGGCCGGATTATTACGCGAACGTATAGAAGCCGGTGAACCTTGCGCCTTATTTGCCTCAGCTAATCCGGCGCATACGCAGCTGCTGCTGGCCAGCGGTCAGGCGGTATCCACGCAGACATTTTGCTGGAACCAACTCAGTCTCACCACCCGCAAAACCGGTGAATGGCTGGAGTTATTGCGCGATCCAACCCTGCGTATTGGCACCTCAACCCCCGGCTGTGACCCTTCCGGGGATTATACCTGGGCATTATTCGATAGCCTCGATGTGCTCGAACCCGGCCTTGGACAGCGCCTGCGCGAACGCGCTATTCCCCTGGTGGGCGGGCGCGACACGCTCAGCGTACCAAAAGGTGAACTGGCCAGCGCATGGATTATTCGCCAGGGCATGGCGGATCTGTTTATTGGCTACGCGCACTATGCAACAGCACTTGCCGGGCAGCCCGATATTCGCTGCGTGTCGATCCCCTCTGAATATAACGTTCGCTGCGAATATCAGCTGGCGGTGCGCGATGCGTCAAAAAACGTCCAGGCGTTGGTTAATTATATTCTTGCCCGCGGCGGACAAGAATACTTAACCGCCGCCGGTTTTGAACCGCTTAACGCCGAATGGTAAACAACGGCGCGATAAACGGCGTCTGGTAATGCTCCACGTTGAATTTTCTCAGCGGTAAACCATACGCCTGGAATAAATTATCTTCCGTCACAATCTCCTGCGTTGGCCCCGCCAGCCATCTCCCCTGCGGCAACAACAGCAGCGTATGACTGGCTATCTGTAGTGCATGCTGCGGATCGTGCGTTGTAAAGAGAATGCTGCAGCCCTGGCGATACGCCAGATCGCTGATCAGCTGCAGCACCACCTGCTGGTTGGCTAAATCCAGCGCAGAGCAAGGTTCATCAAGCAGCAGCGTCTGACAATCCGTGACCAGCGCCCGGGCGATCATCACCAGCTGTTGCTGACCGCCGGAAAGCGAACGAAAGGTACAGGACGCCAGGTGCGCAATGTTCAGCTGTTCCAGCGCCTGCGCTGCCCGTTTTTGATCCTGCTGGCCGGGTTGCGCAAACAGCTTCACGTGCTGCGCGCGCCCCATCAGCACGACGTCGCTAACGCTGTAGGGAAACGGCAGATGCGTATGTTGCGCCACAATTCCTATCCCCCCGGCGCTGTCTATGCTCCCACCCAGCGACGGCAGCGTACCGGTCAGCGTATCCAGCAGTGTGCTCTTCCCCAAACCATTACGCCCGAGCACGGCCCAGATATCGCCTTTCTCACAACAGAACGTGATCGGCGCAAACAGCGGTGTCTGGTAGCCATACTCCAGCTGATTGACGTTAAGTGCGGCAGTTATCATCGTTTCCCCCGACGGCTGGACTGAATAAGCAGAAAGGCAAACAACGGCGCACCGAGCAATGCGGTGATGATCCCCAGCGGGATTTCAGCATGCAGCAATGTACGCGCGATATCATCAACTGCAATCATAAAACCGCCGCCCAGCCAGAAAGCACAGGGCAGCAACCGACGGTGATCAACGCCCACCAACAGGCGCGCCAGATGTGGGATCACCAGCCCCACCCAGGCAATACTGCCGCTGACAGAGACCTGCGCCGCAACCAGCAATGCGCAGCACAGCAACACGCCACGCTTTAAAGGAACCACCGCCACTCCGAGCGCTTTGGCGTCTTTATCGTTGAGCGATAACAGGTTGATTCGCCAGCGCAGCTGGTACAGCACCGTCGCCGCGATGCCGACCGGCACCGCCAGCAGCCACACTTTATGCCAGTTGGCGGTCGCAAAACTGCCCAGCAGCCAGAATACGATGCTGGGCAACGTCTCTTCGGTATCGGCCTGATATTGAATCAGACTCACCAGCGCGGCAAAAAAACCGCTTAAAATAATGCCCGACAGGATCAGCACCAGCGTGTTTTCCAGCCCCTGTAGCGCGGCAATGGCATACACCAAAATTAATGCCGCCAGACCAAAGAAAAACGTCGACCCCATCATCAGGAACGGATCCAGCCCAAGCAAAATCGCCAGCGTACCGCCAAATGCTGAGCCAGAGGTCACCCCAATAATATGCGGGTCCACCAGCGGATTATGAAACACCCCTTGCAGCGTCGCCCCGCATAATCCCAGTGCGCCACCCGCCAGCAGCGCCATCAAAATACGCGGGAGCCTGACGGTCCAGACAATCTGGTGCGCCATCCCCTGGGTGTCGGCATAATGGCTCAACTGATAAAACACATCACGCAGCGACAGCGGATATTGCCCCACGCACAGGGAGCCAACACCTAACAGCAATACCCCAGCAATCAGTATCGATTGCAGGGGGAACGCGCGATTACTTAGCAGCATCAGGTTGCCAGTTCACGCGATAAAAACGTGAGTAGTAATCCTGAGCCTGCGCGTCAACATCGACATGTTTATAGGCATCCGGATAGAGTTTTTTTGCCATCCATAGTTCACCCAGCGCCAGCGCTTCCGGCATCGGATACCCCCAGGCTTTGGCATATTCCGGCATCAGCCAGACGCGATGATTTTTGACCGCGTCGATGCCCTGCCAGTTGGGATCGTTAAGAATTTCCGTCACCACCTGCGGATAGCGGTCCTGAACAAAAATCACCTGCGGATCCCACGCTAACACCTGCTCCAGCGAAACCTGTCGTGCGCCTTTGACGCTCGCCGCCGCCACGTTGAGCCCACCGGCATGCTGCATCATCAAGCCCGTATACTTCCCGGAGCCATAGGTCATGAGATCGGGGTTGGCCATATAGATACGGACTTTTTGCGCCTGTGGGATCGCCGCCACCGGCGCATTAAATTTCGCTCGGGCCGCAAAGACGTAGTCGATCAGCGTTTCTGCCTGCGGTTTACGCCCCACCACGTCGGCAATCAGGCGGATCCCCTGCTTTAGCCCTTCGTTGTAGGCCTGCTCTTCATCAGCCATCACCGGGTTCATTTTGTTCTGCTCCCCGGCAGCATCCTGACGCAATGAAATAGCCACTACCGGAATACCGGCATTCTGAATCTGCTGGATCATCTCGGCAGGCGCATAGTTGGCAACAAACACCACCTGTGGATGAATAGCCAGCAAGCTTTCGATGTTCACGCTAGTGAGGTCACCCGGCGTCGGCAGGGTGGATATGGTCGGCATAAAGCGCGCGAATTCAGGCCCGAGCTGTTTTTTCCAGCTCGACATCACGCCAACAATATCCTGCGCGGCATCGAGTTGAACCAGAATATTCAGCGTCTGGTGTTGCAACACCACCACCTTACTGACGCTATCGGGAAGAGTGACCTGACGGCCAAGCTGATCGGTGATAGTCCGGTCTGCCTGCGCCGAAAACGCAAGGAACATGCTGGCACATACCAGCACAAAAGAACGAAGAGTTAACATAGATACCATCTGGACAGGAGGAAAAAATCGATGTGTATTAAATTATATAACGAAGTGGCTGGCAACCCATTCTCGACATGCACTGCGCCATTCCCCCGTTTCACCGTGGCAAAAAAGGGGTGCACGCCTGTCTCTGCCACGCTGTCGCGGGAGCGATACTACTCTGGGGGTAGCGCCTTTAAAATTCGCATCGCGTCCTGCTGGCTGAGTGAATAATCAAAGAACTGGCGATAGAATTCCCGCGTTATGCTGACCATATCAAGCCCGGGAAAACGTGTCGGATGCAGCTTCGATGCCGCCCATTGCAACTGTAGTGCGCTTTCCGTCCCATAGCGGTCCCAGGGGAACACCCCCGCAGGATTGCGCCAGACCCTACCATTTTTTACGGCGTTAAGTTCGTTGAACAGCGCCGCGTAAGGCGAGCTGGCAATGTCGCCACATCCGGCCCCAAGAATAATTATCTCTGGCTGCCAGTAAAGCACCTTCTCGGGCGACACCTCCTTCATATTACCGACGATTTCGCCTGCGGCGTTCCGTCCGCCAGAAAGCGTGATCCAGGTGTCGATTAACGTGCTACTGCCGTCGACCTTTAGCGGATTCAGCGACTGGATATGCAGAACCCGGGGGCGCTGACTTTCCGTCAGCCCTGCGGTTTGAGTCCCCACGCGATGAAGAACGCGTTGTAAATACTGATTGTACGCAACCGCCCGGGTACGCGCCTGCTCAGTGCCCAGCGCTTGTGCCGTTGCGGTGACTGATTTTTCCATTGAGGGATAATCAGTAAACGCCATTTCTAAGGTTGGGATCCCCGCCTGACGGTAGCTCTGGGCATCACCCTTACCTTTTGCGACAAACAGTACATCGGTATTCAGGGCCAGCAGGGCTTCACTATTAAATGATGTCCCCCGGATTTGTACAGCCTGATTAAGAGACGGATTAATTTTGAACATCCATGGCTGACTCTGCGCATGGTTGACGGTCGCCACAATTTGACTGCCGGCCCCCAGCGTCATTAATACCGAATGGTGAGCAAACCAGCTATCGGCAATACGCTGAACATGATTGGGCACACTCACCGTCTGGCCGGCATCATCCACCACCTGGCGCGCGGCTAGGACGGGAAACGCCAGCCACACACAAAGTAGCCATGTGTGGCACGTTTTCATCATTAGTCCTTAAAAATCAACCTGAACAGAAAACTGCGCCTGGCGTGGAGTCCCCAGCTGCGCGCTCGCCGCCCCGGCCCCCGTATAGCCTGTTAATGCCCCCGGAACAATATTGGTCCAGTAGTGGCGATCGGTCAGGTTAGTGATATCAAAGCGGAAGGTGGTTGGCGTGTTCCATAATCGGGTGGCATAACGACTGCCAATATCCACGGTGGTGTAGCTTCCAACCCAGCTGTCGTTCGCATTATCTGTCGCCCGGCGTCCGACATAATGCACGTTAGCGTCCACGTCCAGCCCCTGCACCTGCTCAATGGTGTAGATGGCGAGCACATTCGAGGCAAAGCGCGGTAAGCCAACCACTTGCTTACCCTCCGTATTACTGGCAGCGGTATTATGCAGCACAGGATCAAGCCAGGCGCCGCCCCCTAACACCCGCAGATTTTGGGTGATATGCCCGTCAGCCATCAGTTCCAGACCACGGTTCTTCTGTGTACCGTCCTGGGCAAAGCTCCCCTTGTCGTTGGTATAGGCAAAGGGTCGTTTTGCTTCAAACAGCGCGGCGGTGAGTAATAGATCCTTCACCGGCGCGTATTTTGCCCCCACCTCGACCTGATGGCTGCGGTAGGGATCTAACACTTGTCCTGCATTCTGCGCACCGGCGGGCGCAGTATCGCCCTGCTGGAGGCTGTCAGCCCAGGTGGTATACAGCGTAACGTTCTCAACCGGTTTATACATCAGGCTGCTGGAACCACTCATGCCGTTATCTTTTTGACGACTGCTTTCATGACCGGCTTTGTTGTAGTTACTGACGGTGAACAGGTTTTCACTGCCCGACAGTAATAAACTCCATTGCGGGCTAAAATGCAGCGTGTCGCTAAGCAGGAAGGCATGCTGAGTAGTGGTTGCTGAATGATAGCGATCGGTAAAGTCCGGATAAGGCGGGCGCGGATAGTCGGTTTTTTTTCCGAGAGAAGAATGGCCCAGCGTGAACGTTCCCCCCATCCTCGGGTTATAGTTTTTCCACACAAACCCGCGCAGGCCGGTGGCAATATCCTGCGTCAACCAGCCGCTATCAATGCTCCCGGTCAGATTCGCTAAATAGCTGTTGATCGTAAAGCGGCTGGCCGCAGAGTTGGAGGTCGTAGTGGTGTAATTGCCCCGATTATCCGTCAAGGTATTGGTGACTGCCGTCGATTCGCGGTCGGAAACCTGATGCAACGCGCCAAAGTCCAGCATCCAGTTGCCGTTAAAATCATGCTTGATGTGCATATCCACGGTGGTCGTTTCGTCATCATGCCCCGCATAAGACTGACCATATTTCCCGTCAGTCGGGTCAAACGCCGACGGAAACTGCACGCCTTTTGCCAGCGCAAAACTTCCCGGCATCCCTTTTTCGTAATAATGGTAATAACTGAAATTGCTCTCCAGCACGGTTTTATCCGTTAGCTGAAAATCCAGTCCTAATCCGCCGTACTGCCGGCGGACATGGCTGTCGGTGGTGTAACTGTGCCCTTCATCATTGAGTAAATTAAGGCGATATTTCACCCGGTCTCCCGCATCAATGGGGCCGCTAAAATCCATCGATGCCAGCGTGCCCGACCCCGAGCCCTGTCCCACGGTGACACGGTGTAACGGCGTATCGCCAGGTCGTTTAGACACCAGATTAAACATGCCTGCCGGATTGGCTGGCCCGTATAACGCCCCCGCAATGCCGCTCAGTACCTCGATGCTCTGGAACTGCTCCGTCGGATATTCGGTGGTGGATACGGCATTCAGACCATCAATCATGTGGTTTTGCACCACACTCCCCTGCATTCCGCGGGTCTGCGGACGCACACCATCCCCCTGAACTGACGGGATATAACGATAAACGTCTTTAACATCGGTGATTTGCTGCCGATCAATCACCTTTTTGGACAGGGTTTGCACCGACCAGGGCACATCAATCACTTCGCGCTCACCAAGACTCCCCAGCGTCGCTTTTTTTTCACTGGCCGGTGGCTCGTGTTCCGCGAACGAAGAGGCCGAAGGCGCGGAGGCTGAAACGATAACGGTATCCTCAGCGTGCACCGTCACCGCGGCGGAAAGACAGGAAAACGTCAGCAACCCGGAGGCAATGGGCGTAATTTTATTATTTAACATGTATTGATTCAGTTATTTAGATAGAAAGACTGGAGGTCGCTAACACAAGCACCTTCTCTTGCGGGGTACGGTTATTATATTTGTGTGATGAATAGGATATGCCTGACCGATATATATGTAAATATACAACGAAGGGGTAGATAGGCTAACGGTCATAAAAAAGCCGACGATAGCGATTATCGTCGGCTTAATGAAGAGGAGGACGCGATTGCAGGTGGAACTATTTGGTCGCGGATTTAATAATTTCCAGCGCTTTTACGAACTGTTCCTGCGGAATGGTCAGCGGGTAGAGGAAACGGATCACGTTGCCGTACTGGCCGCAAGTTAGCAGCAGCAGTCCCTGCTCAAGGGCTTTCTTCTGTACGCGTTGCGCCGTGGCCGCAGAAGGCTCTCCGGTGCTGGCATCACAAAACTCAGCGGCAATCATCGATCCTAACCCACGCACTTCGGCGAGTTCCGGGCACCACGCGCGGGCATCGTTCAACGTGGCCCGCAGTTGTTCACCCAGCGCCGCCGCCCGCTGACACAGTTGCTCATCATGAATAATATCAAGCACCGCATGAGCGGCTGCTACGGCAAGCGGGTTACCGGCGTAGGTACCACCCAGGCCACCCGGGGCAGGAGCATCCATAATTTCAGCTTTACCGACCACCCCGGACAGCGGCATGCCGCCTGCAAGGCTTTTCGCCATCGTCATCAGATCGGCTTTGTGGGCGTAATGGTCCATGGCAAAAAGCTCGCCGGTGCGGGCAAAACCGCTCTGGACTTCATCGGCAATCATCACAATACCGTGCTCATCGCAGATGCGGCGAATAGCGGCAACGAATTCAGGCGGGGCCACCACAAATCCCCCTTCCCCCTGGACGGGTTCAAAAATAATCGCCGCGACCTGGCTGGCGTCGATATCAGCTTTAAACAGACGCTCGATGGCTTTTATCGAATCTGCGGTGGTGATGCCCTGCAATGCAGAAGGATACGGCGCGTGGTACACCGATCCCGGGAACGGCCCGAAGCCTTTTTTATACGGTGCAACTTTGCCGGTCAGCGCCATCGTCATATAGGTACGGCCGTGAAATCCCCCGCCAAACGCGATCACGCCAGGGCGACCGGTGTGGGCGCGGGCAATTTTAACCGCATTTTCTACGGCTTCTGCGCCGGTGGTAAAGAACGTGGTTTTACGCAAACCGTCAATCGGCGCGGCCGCATTGATTTTCTCCGCCAGCGAGACGTAGCTTTCGTACGGGACAATCTGATAGGCCGTGTGGGTAAAGGCCTGAAGTTGCGCTTCAACCGCCTGCACCATACGAGGATGACGGTGTCCAGTATTCAGGACGGCAATCCCGGCAGCAAAATCAATATATTGATTGCCTTCGATATCGGTAATGGTGCTGTTTTCTGCCGACTGGGCGAAAAAGTCACACATTACGCCCACGCCGCGCGGGGTGGCATCCAGACGACGTTGTTGCAGGTTTTTATTATTCATTCTCTACACCTTGTTCATAAACACATTCAGGGTTGAATTACCCTTTAAATCTAGACGCCATCTGGTACTTTAATCGAGAGCCAAATCGTTTTATTTTAAGGATCCAAATGCGTTCACTTGCCGGAGATGTGATCAAGCATGCATTTAGCCAACAAGCCGACGAGAAACTGCACCGGCGTTTATATGCCGCCATCTGCAGCTGTATTCTTGAAGGCAGCCTGAAGCCCGCTACCCGCATGCCGCCTTCGCGCGATCTGGCGGGTGAACTGGCGTTATCGCGCAATACCGTTTTGCGGGTGTACGAGCAACTGCAGGCCGAAGGGTATATTTCTGCACGTACCAGCAGCGGCACGTTTGTCACCGACAGCGTGCTGGACAACCTCGCGCAACGGCCCGATAAAAAAAACGCGCCCCCCGCACAGGAAGACCGCGCCAGCCTGTCCACCCGCTGCCTGGAGCTGCTCGGTAATGCCAGCGCCAGCCCGCGCCAGTGGGGGGCGTTTATTCCTGGCGTTCCGGATGTGCAACATTTCCCCCACCGCACGCTTAAAAAAATTCAGGACAGGCTGGCAAGACGCCTGCGCCCGGAGTTTCTCACCTATGATGCGGCGGGTGGCGACGGTGAACTAAAAGAAGCGCTGGCGGACTATTTGCGTACCGCGCGCGGCGTCAGGTGTGCTCCTGAGCAGATCCTGATCACCGAAGGCATCCACCAGGCGCTGGATCTGGTGACCCGCGCCCTGTGTAACCCTGGCGATAACGCCTGGATAGAAGAGCCGGGCTATTGGGGAATCAAAAATATTCTGCGCATCAACGCGGTTAACTTCTCGGCGATGGCGGTTGATGAACAGGGCATGGTTCCGCCAGCGTCGTCAGCAGTGGCCCCGAAACTGATTTTTGTGACACCGTCACATCAGTACCCACTGGGGTCGGTGATGAGCCTGAGTCGGCGGCGGCAACTGCTGTTTCGCGCCCGTGAAACGCACAGTTGGATCGTGGAAGATGACTACGACAGCGAGTTTCGCTTTTCGGGTCAACCCATTCCTTCACTGCAAGGGCTGGAGGAAGAAAGTCCGGTTATCTACATCGGGACGTTCAGCAAAACGCTCTATCCCGCTCTCCGACTCGGGTATGTTGTGCTGCCCAAACCGCTCGCTGCCCCGCTAAAAAAAGTTCATAACGATCTCTATCGCGGCGGACACCTTCTGATTCAGGCCGCGCTGGCGGAGTTTATCCGCGAAGGCTACTACGCCGCGCACATTCGTAAAATGCGCCAGTTATACAGCCGTCGTCGTCAGACACTGGTGGACCTGATCGCCACGCAACTTGGAGAGGCGTATCTGGGACCGTTCAACAGTAACGCCGGGCTGCATCTGATTTTACAATTGCCAGCCCATGCCGATGACAGCACGATTGCGCAGTTGGCGAATGCGCAAGGATTGCTGGTACGACCGCTTTCTCGCTACTACGTCAACGAAGAGAAACGCCGTGGTCTGTTGCTGGGTTTTGCCAGTATTGAAGAACATGAGATGGCCGCGGCGTTTACCCGACTGGCGGGGATAATCAAAACAAACGTAGGATAAACGTTGCCGGATGGCGTCGCTAATGCGTCTTATCCGGCCTACGTTAAGGCTTTACAGGCCGGATAAGCGCTGCGCCATCAGGCATGACGCTTAGTGGGTGGCGGGTTTAAGTCCGGCAAGCTCCTCCTGACTGACCTCGCCATTGCCTTCACCCCAGCTTTTGCGCACATAGTTGATCACATCGCGCATTTCGCCCTCGGTCAACAATCCGTTATACGCGGGCATCTTAAACGACACGTTGCCGCGCGTGGTCGGCGTTTCCGCGCCCTGCGAAATCACTCTGAACAACGGGGTTGGATCGTCAACCATCACCAGCGGATTATTGATAAGCGACGGCGCGTTGTTATCCGTGCCTTTGCCTTCCAGACCGTGACAGGTTGAGCAATAGCGGTTATAGACCACTTTTCCCGCTTGCGGTGAGTTCGACCAGGTCGCCGTGGTGGTAGCCGCACGTACCGCCTCCGGTTTGGCGCTTTTCAGGCTCCGCAGATACTGTGCAATCGCAGCTGCATCGTCATCCGTCAGGTATTGCGTACTTTGACTCACGACTTCAGCCATCGAACCCGAAACCGCAGCGTGCTTGCTTTTACCGGTCAGCAGCAGCGACGTTAACTCCTGCTCAGACATCCCGGTGCCCCGAAGAGACGGAGCATACCAGCCGTCAATCATCGCACCGCTCAGATACCGTGCATCGGCATGGGTGTAGGCTTTCTCGTTCATCGCCATTCCCCTCGGGGTATGGCAGGAGCCGCAGTGGCCTGGTCCTTCAACCAGATAAGCACCGCGCTGGATCCGCGCGGCGCTGGCATCGGTGCTGCTGCCGGCAGCAGCCGTTGCCGGCGCGTCGGTAAAGAGCCAGTTCCAGATATGCAGCGGCCAGCGGGCTGAAATCAGCCAGGGGATCTCACTGTCTTTATTTGCTGTCGCAGACGGCGTGACATCATGCATAAAGTAGCGATACAACGCCTGGACATCTTCGTCGGACAGCTTTGCGTAAGACGGATACGGCATGGCCGGGTAAAGCGGATGGCCATCTTTGGCAATGCCCTGACGCACCGCTTTTTCAAAATCCTCGTAGGAATAGTTACCGATGCCGTGGGTTTTGTCCGGCGTGATATTTGTCGAGAAAATATCACCGACCGGCGTGGGAAACTTTTTGCCCCCGGCCATCGCATCCCCACCCTCAGCGGTGTGACAGGCTACACAGTCTGAAATTCTGGCGATGTACTCACCGTGAGAGTCAGCGGCGGACACCGTCGCGCTAAACAAACAGGCGACAAGAACAGTTACATTACGCATAGATCACCCCATATCCTTGAGTTCGTTAACCGCACGCCATGCCTGATCGATAGCCGCATGAGCATAGGCGCTCCAGTCAGCATCAGAGTTGGCAATCGCGATCCGGCCGATGGGCTGGCGCGCCCGTTCGACAACCTTCTCCATTTCATCCATGTCGTCGAACAGCGGGTTGGCGTAATAAGCATAGCCATGCGCCCAGCGGTTAACCGTAATAGCGGCGATATCCCGTTGATTATCAAAACCCGTCGAGCCAAACATCTCCTGCAACTGGCCACGGATCATCTCTTCATGCGCAGCAAACGTGGTCCCCAGCAGATAGGCCCGTCCCAGGCGGAATTGTTCTCTCGCCGGTAAGTTACTGCCCGGATAGGTTGGCACATAGACCATATGAATCACCATCGGATCGTCCGGGGTCGCCGGGTGCTGATAGCCGCCAATGCTGACTGGATAGTCGAGCTTAATGCGGCTGTACGGCGCAGCCGGGGAATAAAACTCATGTACGCCGAGTTGCTTAAACGCCTGCCAATTTTTCACCACTACGTTGGTGTACACCAGCGGCGCCTTTACGTTCAGCTTGAGGTCTGCCTGCTGTTGTTTCGGCATTTCCGGCACCAGGTACGGGATCATCATGTTGTAACCCGCCATGATGGCGTTTTTTGCGTGCACTCGATGCAATTTGCCGTCACGCAGATAGGTTACGGCCACGCCGCCCGGCACGTTGGCCGCATTAATCACGCTACTGTTGAGGCGCAAACGCGTGGTATTTTCCGGCAGATCCAGCTTTTCGTAATGCAATCTGGCGAGGACGGAATCCTCCATGGTGGTCCCCGGCAAGGCATCTGGGAGCATATATCTGACCATTATTCGTGCCAGTCCCGCGTTGCCATCGGGAAAGTGATAAACATACGGCTCTTCGAGGTCGGCCAGTGACTCGCCGTCCAGCGGCGGCAGACCTAATGCTTCCATGCCCGGTAAGGCGCATGCCCGGGCATCGCTACAGGAAATGCCCTCTATGCCGATAGCAAAGAAATCGTTGGAGCGCTGCTGGAAATAGAGCAGTGCCATTTTGCTTAAACCGACTTTCGTCGCCAGAAATTCACTGTAGCTGTGGGTATCCAGCCAGCTACTTTTCTCCTCGACCGTCATGCCCGGAAGGTAGTCGCCAGGGCGTACATGCAGATCGATAAGCGCTTTTCGGTCGCTCTCACTCAACGGAAAATCATTGATAAAGTCTTCAATCTTACGACCGTTGAGCCGGTCCGGTGGAATATCGTCGGAAACCGCGCGTCCCGGATCGCCGCTGACGATTTTGGTCTCGCCAAAATTCTTTTTGTCGAAAAAGACGCCGCGACTGAGCTGCCAGTCTGGATAGAAGTTGACGTCAAAACTCTCTTTGAGCTTGGTGGCGCTCACGCCGAGTGTTTCCATCAGCTTTTGTACGTCCGGGCTGAAATTATGCGCTGGCGACTGAAACGACTCACTGCCGCCATAGCCGATCAGTTTTTTTCCGGCTGTGCTAAATTCGTTACGTTTGGCGTGGCCGCCAAAATCATCATGGTTGTCGAGGATCAGAACCTTGCTGTTTTGCCCGACAAGTTGCCGCCAGAAGCATCCGGCCGCCAGCCCGCTAATGCCGCCACCGACCACCACCAGGTCGTATTTTTCCTCGATGGGAAGCGCCGTTAAATCAAATTTTTTCTGTTCACGGCCCAACGCGTGAGCCATTTCAAACGAACCCGGATGGTTACCGCGCAGCCCCGTCAGGCTGGGTGGGTAATAACTTCCATCGATAAATTCATGTCCTTTTCCTGCCGCTCTGACCATATCCAGAGGGGTCAGCCCCGCGGCGATGGTGACCGCCACACCGTTGAGAAAATCACGTCGGGTAATTGCCATTAACTTGTCCTTTTGTCACGCACACACAGCCCAAAAAACAGCACAAATGTTCGAATTATTCGTCGTCGGACTTGCTGTCCGTCCGCTGCGATTTGCCCGCTATTCAGCGATATCGCACATGATATGTTTAACTCTAGTATATTCATCAAGAGCATAGGAAGAGAGATCTTTACCGTAGCCGGATTTCTTGAATCCGCCGTGCGGCATTTCCGCACACAGGGGAATGTGGTTGTTGATCCACACCGTGCCAAAATCGAGGTCAATGCAAAAACGCTGTGCGCGGCCGTGGTTACCGGTCCAGACGCTTGCGGCCAGGCCGTATTCCACATCATTGGCTTTGTGCAACGCGTCTTCGTCAGTCGAAAAGGACTGAATCGCCATTACCGGACCAAACACTTCATGTTGAATGGCTTCGTCGTGCTGATGCAGACCGGAGATGATGGTTGGCTCAAAGTAGAAGCCCGGTCCGGGCCCTGCTCTGCCACCCGTTTCAATTTTTGCATGCGCAGGCAGACGCGCAATAAAACCTTGCACCTGCTCCAGTTGGTTCCGGCTATTCAACGCGCCATATAGCGCATCCCTATCCTGCGGGGGACCAAATTTGATGCTTTTTGTTTTCTGGATCAATTTTTCCAAAAACTCAGCATAAACGGACTGCTCGACGAGAATTCGCGTGGCGGCAGTACAATCTTGCCCGGCATTGAAAAAGCCGGCGGTAGCGATCGTCTCAATCGCCCTGTCGATATTCGCGTCGGCAAATACCACTGCGGGCGCTTTACCGCCCAACTCCAGATGGGCTTTGGTCAGGTTTGCCGCCGCCGACGCGGCCACCTGTAGACCCGCACGTACCGAGCCAGTAATCGAAACCAGTGAGGCCGTCGGGTTCGACACCACCAGCGAACCGGTTTTGGCTTTCCCTAATACCACATTAAACGCCCCTTTCGGGAACAGCGGCGCGGCCAGCTCAGCCAGCAGCAGCGTGCTGACCGGCGTGGTGTCACTCGGTTTAAGCACCACCGTATTGCCTGCCGCCAGCGCAGGGGCTATCTTCCACACCGCCATCATAAACGGGTAATTCCACGGCGTGACTTGCCCCACAATACCCAGCGGTTCGCGACGAATGGTTGAGGTGAACCCGGCAGAATATTCACCGGCAGCCTTCCCTTCAAGGCAGCGCGCGGCACCGGCAAAAAATCGAATGGCGTCGCAGGAGGCCGCGATCTCTTCTTTCTCAATAAAATGGCGCAGCTGTCCAGTTTCCTGACTCTGGGCGTTAACCAGTCGCTCTACATTGCGTTCGATTTCATCAGCCAGCGCCAGAAGCGCTTTTTGCCGCTGTGTGGGCGTCGATTTCTTCCAGATACTGAACGCGGCAGCGGCGGCCGAGTAGGCCAGATCGACTTCTGCTGCCCCACCATTGGGCGATAACGCGTATGTTTCACCGTCCACCGGGCTGACCAGCTCAAACGCGTCTTCGGTACTGCCCGCCACGTAGTGTCCGTTAATAAAATGCTTCAGGGTTTTCATGACTGTCTCCTGCCCGTTAATACATAAAGAATCTTATGTAATATATATATTGTAAAATTTTTTCAAATGCGCAACATTGACAGTATGATAAACGTCGCATTTTTAACTTAAATTTTACATTTTCGCGGTAAGGTTATTCATCGTCATTTGACGCTAACGGGACACACATCCGCCTGTGCAACGGTTTTGCGCATGGGCAGGTAAAATAACGCGACCATTCTGACCTTCCTTGCCTGACGGGCTTGTGTTAGAAAGGTTTGTGGTTTCAGGGAATTGAGTGCAGAAAAGATTATGATTACTCATGCGGTCATATTTGCGCCTATCGGGCAGGTCAGTCGTTCCGACCAGATTGTGCAGCGCCTTTCAAACGCCATCATTACGGGATTGCTCGAGCCAAAAGAGCAACTGCCCAACGAAACCGACCTGGCAAAGATGATGGGCGTCTCTCATATCACCATCAGAGAAGCACTTAACACGCTTCGGGCGAATAATCTTATCCATACGGTTCGTGGCCGAAATGGCGGCAGCTTTGTTTGCGAAAATATTAATGGCAAAAATAGCGCCCTGCATCCGTTTAAATCGATTGGCACAGATTACCTTTCCGACTTAGGCGAAATGCATTGCGCCATTATCAGCCACAGTGCCAGGCTGGCCTCCCGGCGCATGACCAATGCGGATATCGCTAAATTTCGCGAGTTTGTTGAGGTGTTAAGAAAGGCGGATTCGCCCGAATTAATGACCCAGGCCGACATGCGTTGTCTGCTGGCGATCGCCGCCAGTTCGCATTCAGCGCGGCTGGCGAACCAGGAGCTGCAGGTGCAGGCGGAATGGGCCTCGCTGGTCGCTATACTCTATCGTTCTGGCAATATTCACGCCGAGATTATTGCACTCTATTCAGCGCTGGCCGATGCGCTGGCCGTGCATAATGAGGCAGAGTCGGTGCAGTTTGCCACCCAGATTATCGACACATTTACCTATTATCTTATTGAAAAAAAGCTGAAATATAACGCGAACTGACCATCAGTGAAGGCAGGACAGACCATGAGCTCTTCGACATCCCTTAGCGCATTAATCCGTAAAATTGATGATATTACTGTCTCTACCGTAGAGTCTACCGTTGCGCTGGCGAGGAGCATCCACGAGGCTATTGCCGGTGTACAAAAAGGCTCGGCAGAGGTGGTCCTCGACCCGGCAGTGAGAGCCACTGTTCAGCAGCACATTAAACACACGCTGAATCACAATCACTATTGCTCAGGCGCAGGGTTCGCCAGCCATATTGAGAATACGCCAACCCGCAACGAGTATTGGCTGCTGGAGTGGTGGTATAAGAAAGATAACGGTCTGAGTCAGGCGCATCTGGATTTAGATCAGGCCACCCAGCAGCGGTTGGATTTCAGAACCTTCGAGTGGTTTAAGCATTCTCCTCCGGCAGGTGAAGCCTATATTCACGGACCGTACGTCGACTATATCTGCAACATTTCTTACACCCTGACCTCGGCGGTGCCCGTTTACTACCATGACCAGTTTCTTGGCGTCGCCGCCGTCGACCTGCTGGTAAGCCAGATAGAGGCAGAACTGCTCTCCTGCCCCCAACCTGACTATGTCATTCTGACCAATCTGGAAAACCGGATTATCTTCTCCAGTTGGCCGCGCTATCGCGTGGGCGAATTACTGTCACCGACTAATACCCGCATTGTGTATCAGAGCGACTACTTTATTCTTTACCACTATCAACACTAAGGGCCCGAAGGCCCTTTGTTTAATTATCCTGCCCCATATTGAGCTTGTTTGCGTAGGCTATCGCATCATTTTCCGGTGCCGCAGAGCGACCAAACGGACGCGTCAGGAACATGTAAACCAGTCCCGAACCCACCACAATCGCCAGGCCAAACAGCACTGTCCAGCGGTCGATGAAATCGCTGCTGTCGGCAGGCTGAGCCAGCAGCCAGATCCCGCACAGTCCGTAAGCTAACGCCAGCACGTTAACCAGAGTACCCCAACCGCCAATGGTCCACTCACCCGCCGGTTTCCAGCCTTTCAGGCGCTGGCGCAGCGCAGCCAGTACGACCATCTGGAAAGAAATGTAGATACCGATAACGGCAAACGCGGTAATGCGCGACAGATTATCGGGCTGGAAATAGACCCAAACACAGATAATCACCGGCAGTAAGCAACTGACCACCATGGCATTATCGGGAACACCATTTTTAGAGATTTTGGACATCCACTCGCTTCCCGGCAGCATTCTGTCACGGGAGAAAGAGAAGATAAGGCGGCTCAGCGCAGCCTGGAGAGACAGAATACACGACAGCATGGCGATAATCGCGACGATGATAAAGACCGTCGCGCCGGTTTCCCCCAGGGCCTCATTGAGGATAGCCGGGATCGGATCGGCCGTTTTACCGTTGACAATGCTGACCAGATTCGGCGAAGCCAGCAGATACCCCATGACGGAAATAATGGCCGAGATCGCGCCAAACACGATACTCAGGATCATCGCAATCGGGATTTTTTTGCTTGGGTTCTTCACCTCTTCCGCAACGTTGCCGCAGGCTTCAAAGCCAAAGAACATAAACAGACCCATCAGCGCGGCGGACATAAAGGCGGTGGAGTAGCTTCCGTCCTGGGCCAGCACGCCCATGGAATCAAATATCACCGAGAATGGCTGTGAACGGTGGAATATCAGCAGGTAAATCCCCAGCGCAATCACGCTGACAATTTCACACCAGAAACCAATTTTGGCGACCCGGGCAAGATTCTTTGTCCCGGACATATTCACCGCCATCATCAACAGCAGCAGCACCACGGATGTCAGCAGCATGGTGGCCGGCGTCTGACCATAGTGGAACAGCGACTCGACGAAGGTTGAGGTGTACTCCGCGATTGAGGTGATAGTTACCACCAGCGCCCACAGATAGATCCAGGCGGCGATCCACGCATATTTTTTCCCCCACAACCTTCTGGCCCAGGGATACAGCCCCCCGGTAATCGGATACTGAGAGGCCACTTCACCAAACACCAGCGCCACCAGAAGTTGCCCACATGCAACGATTAAAATCCACCATACCGCCGGTGGCCCTGCCAGCGTTACGGCAAGCGCAAACAGCGAATACACGGCGGTGAGCGGTGACAGGTAAGTAAAACCCAGCGCAAAGTTAGAGATAAGTCCGATCGAACGGTTGAACTGCTCTTTGCCATCTTTCTGAAAATTATCGTTTTTATTATCAGGTATCTGTTCCATATCTCTTTCTCTTTTGTGGAATAGTCACAGGGGTTAACGATTAATGTATAAAAGATATTAAGTTATATGTATAGTTGTTTTGTCATGAAATTGTTAAAAATGATCGCGCATCACGTTCCTGAATAAACAGGCTTACCGCATCATTGCGAAACATATCATTAACATTACGGCGGGTTGTGACAGGTTCAGAAAGGGACACAATAGAGGCGTTTAGCGAGGTCCGCCGCGCACCAGATCGGTGTTTCAGTTCAGGCGCGCGGCGTTGGTGTGCATGTCAGGTTATCGGTTCGGACAACACCGACAAACCGAACTGTTCAATAAAGCGATCGACCGTATTAATATCCTCATCCGTTAAGGTCCAGCCAGGTTTTCGACAATAATCATCGGCAATAATCCCCCGGCGCAGCAATAACGTTTTTTCAATCTGAATGATGTATTCACAATGCTGCATCCAGCGCTGAATATAGGGTAACAGCGCATCATGCAACTGCGCGGCCTGCTGCTGCTCTCCGGCCAGCCAGTGATGATAAATGCGCACATAAATTTCGCTGAACGAGCACCCCGGCATCACGCCTTTTCCCCCCGCGTCCAGCATTTGCAGCATATACAGGCCGGCATAGCCGTTCAGAACATGGGCCTCGGGTGCATGCTGGAGAAATTCACGCGTGTACGCCACCGGCGGATTACATTCAATCTTAAATACCGCGTGCGGATAGCGTGTTGCCACCTCGGCCAACTGCGCAGGCGTGACCGGAAATCCGGTCTCACCCGGTGCGTATTGCACCATCACGGGAATAGTCACCGCCTCCAGCACCGCAGAAATATGCGCCTGTACGGCCGCAAGCGACGGTTGCAGGAAAAACGGTGGCAAAAGCATCAGCGCGTCAGCCCCCATACTCTGATACCGACGCGCCCGACGTACAGCAAGGTCGGTGCTGTGGTCGGTAACAGAGACAGCACGAAACACGCGGCTATCCGCCAGTTCCGCCAGAAAGATTTCCGCCAGCTGCACTCGTTCAATATCGTCAAGCTTGGGAAATTCGCTGGCAATGCCAAACAACGTCAGGCCGTTAACGCCGGTGGTACTGAGATGGGCTAACAGGCGGCGAAAACTCCCCCTGTCAACGTCACCCTGCGGCGTAAACGGCATCGCCACAATAGGATTGACGCCCTGAATTTTATCGACCGAACTCATGAAAAATCCTCCCGGTCAGCCAGCACAGCGCCCTGCGCTGCCGGTAACGCCCAACGACGATACAAACGCAAGAATCCGCGCGGGACCTCTTTGTGCACCAACTGGCAACGTTGCTGACGTTGGTTCAGCTCGTGCTCTCCGACATTCAACGTCAAGGCGCGCTTTGGAATATCAATGCTGATGGAATCACCGTTTTCAACCAACGCCAGCACGCCGCCATCGCTGGCTTCGGGTGAAATATGCCCCACGAATAATCCGCGATTCGAGCCTGAAAAACGCCCGTCAGTGATCAGCGCGCAGGAATCAGAGAGGTTCATCCCTTCGAGGAATTTCATTGGCTTGTACATTTCCGGCATCCCGGGGCCACCTTTTGGTCCTTCATAGCGCAGAACCAGCACGCTGCCGGGCTGGATATCGCCCGAAAGGATCATCGCCACCGCGTCGTCTTCACTGTTAAAGACCACAGCAGGCCCGGTGAATACCATCAAATGATCCGGGACCGCTGCAGGTTTCACCACACAACCCATCGGCGAAAGATTGCCGTGCAGCACGGCGACGCCTGACTCATTTCGCACCGGGATTGCCAGAGTATGAATCACTTCCGGGCGACGGGTGACCGGAACGTCTCTCAGCCATTCTCCTTTTGTCTGCCCATTCACCGTCAGGCAAGTGAGATCGAGCAGATTGACGATCTCTTTTTCCACCGCCGCTACGCCTCCCGCTTCCCAGAAATCGATCATGTCGTATTCCGATGCAGGATAAAGCGAGGCTACCAGTGGCACCTGATGACTGAGGGCGTCAAATTCCGAGAGAGGAAGATGGCCCAGTTCCGCTTCGTAATAAATGGCCTGTAGATGCAGAATGGCGTTCGTTGATCCCCCCGTCGCCAATAAATAGGTCATCGCATTAAGGATAGATTCGCGCGTAATAATCTGGCGGGCGTTCACCCCACGCTTCACCAAATCGACTGCGGTCATCCCTGTTGCATAGGCGCACTCCCGTCGTTCGCCCGAGATAGCGGGCAACGTACTGCTCCCCGGCAAGCTCATGCCCAGCACTTCCGCAATACAGCACATGGTATTAGCCGTACCATACATAGTGCAGGAACCGTGCCCCGGCTCCGCAATATCTTCAATATGGCGGAACTCAGCGTCATCGATTTCGCCGCGACGTTTCCAGCCAATAGCCTCGGTGACAATATTGCCGTCCCAGTGTTTGCCTTTATATTCTGCGGGATACATCGGCCCGCCGTTCAGCAGAATCGCCGGAATATCGAGTCGCGCCGCCGCCATCAGCATGGCCGGTACAATTTTGTCGCACGAGCCCAGCAACACCATGCCGTCAAAGCGGTGGGCACGCATCATCACTTCTATCGAGCTGGCGATAATTTCACGCGCCGCCAGAATATAGCGCATACCGAGATGCCCTTCCGCAATACCGTCGCAGGGGGCGATAGTGCCAAATACCATCCCCACCCCGCCCGCTTCATCAATCCCTTTCAGGACATGCGCGGTCAGCTCATTGAGATTGGCATGCCCCGCCGTCGCATTGGTATAGCTATTGACTACGGCAATCACCGGACGGCGAAGTTGCTCGTCCGTGTGGCCCATCGATTTGTAGAGGGCGCGCTTTAACGCGCCATCATCACCACTGAGGATCGGATTGAAGTGTTCGCCACCACAACCGCCACATCCGCTGCCACAACTGCTCATATATGACCTCTTTTGGTTAATACGGTGTTTTCTGCCTGTACCGCCGTTTTTCGATCGCGAGGGTTAACCAGGCGAGCCGGGATGAGGAAAATTAGCGGTGCGCACAGCACCAGAAATCCCGCCAGAATGTACAATCCACTGCTGGTACTACCGGTGGTGTCCTTCAGCCAGCCGAGAACCGTGGGGCCAAAGAACCCGGCCAGATTACCGATGGAGTTGACTAATGCGATGCCAGCGGCGGCGGCCGTGCCCGAAAGCAGCGTCCCAGGCAAGCTGATATAGGTGGGAATCAGTGATAACGTGCCGGACATCGCCACGCAGATCCACGCCATCATCCAGAACGTTGAACCTTCATTCAGGGCGCTGAATGTCAGTCCAATGGCGCCAACGATTGCCGGGATCGCAATATGCCAGCGACGCTCCTGTTTCAAATCCGAATGACGACTGTTCCACAACATGAAGGCTGCGCCGAAGATATAGGGAACTGCTGCCAGCAGACCAATCGTTAAATCATCCTGCACACCTGAGCTTTTTATGATCGACGGCAGCCAGAAGTTAATCCCGTAGTAGCCAATGTTGAAGCTAAAGAAGATCACCGCCAGCAGCCAGACAAAGCGGTTACGCAACATCGCAGACAGGCTATGTTGTGGCATTCCCGCATTGGCGGCGTCTTTATCCAACTGGTCTTTTTGCAGATCCTGCTCAATAACTGCTTTCTCCTGGTCCGATAACCAGGTCGCCGATTTCACATCGTTGTCGAGATAACGCAGTACCACAAACGCCAGCAGGAATGAGGGGATCGCCTCCACCAGGAACAACCACTGCCAGTTGTGCAGATTACCCACACCTTCAAACATTTTCAGGATCAACCCTGACAGCGGGCTGCCGATAATAGTCGAGAGCGGAGTCACCAGAATAAACAGACCCAGCGTGCGCGCCGAGCGCCATGAGGGAAACCACAACGTTAAATAGTACACAATACCCGGGAAGAACCCGGCTTCCGCTACACCGAGCAGGAAGCGAATGACATAGAACTGAGTTGGGGTGGTGACAAACATCGTTAATGCGGATAGCACCGCCCAACTGGCCATAATGCGCGCTATCCAAAAACGGGGGCCAAAGCGCTGCATCAGCAGGTTACTGGGTACTTCAAAAATAAAGTAACCAATGAAAAAGATGCCCGCGCCAATGCCATACACCGTATCGCTGAGATTCAGCGCATCCTGCATATGGAGTTTGGCAAATCCCACGTTCACACGATCAAGGTAAGCAAAGAAATAACACAGGATTAAAAACGGGATCAGCCGTCGGGTCACTTTACGATAAACCGCATTTTTATTTTCGCTATCAAGGGTACGCGTATTCATCTTTCAGCCTCTTGAAGGGTTATTGATGCACGATCAGGTGTTTACCTGTTGCCATGCCTGCGCATAGGCCTGTGCGTTATGAAGAACCTGTTCACGACTTACGCCCGCACGGTACAGACCGCCGCCGCAGCCAAAGCCTTTTGCACCGCCCATGCACCAGCGTCTCAGCTGCTGCGCCTCGGCGGAAACGCCGCCAACCGGCATGCAAACAATATGAGGTGGCAGCACCACGCACATCGCCCGCAGTATCTCCGGGGAGATCATTTCCGCCGGATAAAACTTCAGCCCACTGGCTCCGGCCTCCAGCGCCATAAATGCTTCGCTCGGTGTCGTCACACCCGGTAAGCTGATGACGCCACGTTCCCGGCTGCGGTGGATCACTGACGTGTTCATATTTGGCGAGATAATCATCTGCCCGCCCGCCTCCACGACATTGTCGACCTGTTCAGGCGTCAACACGGTACCCGCCCCGACGATAGCATGCGCGCCAGCGCGTTCACGTAGCAGCGTGATCGAATCGAGCGCTCGTGGTGAATTTAGCGGAACCTCCAACCAGGTGAATCCCGCCTCAAGCAGTGCATCACCAATTTCAGGCGCATCCTCCGGCGTCAGGCCGCGCAGAATGGCGATCATCGGCAGCGGCGTTTTCTGCCACAGCGTGGCAAAATCAAAACTGTCCATTACGTTTCTCTGTTAATTGATGTTGAAGAGACTGCATCCCGGCGATAAAACAGCGATCGCCATCAATGCAGCGTGTCTGGACCCCACACGCAGTCGCGGCAAGCTGATAGCGACGCGTCAATGCCGCGCTGCCCACCAGCCAGATTTGCCCGGCGTAGTCCGTGGTAAACTCCGAGCCCATTAATAGGCCGGAGAGATAGTCGCCTACCGAGGAAGCAGGCAATTCTCCCGAAAGCCGCAGCGTTCGGGCAGAAAAAAGCAGTTGGCTTAACGGCTGGTCCCGACGAGCAACGTTCACGCCGCGCAAAAAAGCAGACTCATCCTCAACGGCTTCCGGTAGTGAGCGTCCGAGAAGCGAATGCGCGAGCAGCAGGTGGTACAACTCACCGGTCATGTAGGTTGAAAAATCGGTGACCTGCCGCTGCCGGACCCGAGCGTGTTTACTGTGCGTACCGGGTAAAATCGCCTGAAAATCGTCAAGCCCTTCCAGTAAAGCCAGCCCGAGCAACTGGACCTCTTCACCGCGCATCACATCCGGTATTTCACCCGCGGAAGATTGACGAAGACCCGGAATAATCCACGCCTCGCTCCCCCATGAGGTGGTGAAGTATTTGCTGCGCGAAATCAGACCGTCGGCCCCGGCAGGGAGCGGACAATAATCCACGTCATGCCAGCCCTGCTGCGATCCGACCATCCCGGCCATCACGATGACCGGCGAGGCATGCGCAAGCCAGTCGCCTAACAGCGTTTTCAGCGTCGCGTCAAACTGACCTTGCTCGACATGAAGCAGCCCGCAGTTGGCGCTGCGCTTATCCAGCACGTCTTTATCGTTGATCAACCACGCTCGGAAGTTAGACGTTCCCCAGTCAATCGCAATCCACGCCCCAGCCATCTTGTAACCTCAATAACTCAATCTTGTATGACAAGAATGTAGTTAATTTTATATGAACGATCTGTGAGCGCGATCGAGAAGTGCAACAAATCGTTATATTTATTAATCTGAACGGACATGAAATAAAATCTTGTATGCGTTACCTACTGCTTTATAGTTACAATGAAAGGACTCTCTTATCTTCAAGGCACACTATGACGACGCCCCAGGCCACAATTTCCGAAACGATCACCCGCGATCTGGCAATGAAGATCATCTGCGGGACCCTGAGCGATGGGGAGATGCTCCCCGGTGAAAATGAACTTGCCGTGCAGTACTCTGCCTCACGAACCTCAGTGCGAAATGCGCTGCATGTCCTGTCAGCCAAAGGCTTGCTGTCAATTCAGGCAAAACGACGCAGCACGGTAAACCCGCGCGAACTCTGGAGTTTTCTCGACACCGACGTGCTGGGCTGGATGGAAGAAGTGGGTATTGCGCCTGATGTCGCAGAACAACTGGTGGTAACGCGTCTAATGTTCGAACCTAACGCCGCCGCGCTGGCCGCCGCCAACGCCACGGCCCGCGATTTGGCCGCCATTGAGGAGGCCTGGACGCTGATGTCGCGTGGGCAACAGCAGGATAAGATCGCGCTGTTTGAGGAAGGCGATCTGGCCTTTCACACGGCGCTGTTAAAGTCCTGCCATAACCCGTTTTTGATGTCGATTGGCAATGCGCTTTCAGCAGCTATGATGCTGTCATTTAAACAGACACAGGAGGCTTCGGTCAGGGAAACAGAGCATGCTGTAGAACAGCACCGCCTGCTGCTGGAAGCCATTCGCCTTCGCCAAGGCGTTACGGCGCGGGAGTGCATGCGGGATATCATCCTGAGCGCCGCCAACCGACATCTGTGGACCACGCTACCGGAAAAATACGCGCATCTGATTTGACAGACGCCTCTAAATCGCAAGAATCGCTGCTGTTCAGCAACATTTTTGCAATATAATAAGGGGATGTTAAACGCTGAACCTGAACAGGTGACTGATGGAAATTGATCTCGATAATCTGGTCTTTGATGGACTTGATGAAGCGCAAGAGCGCAATGCGGAACGTCTGGAAGATGCAGACAAAAAAGCACAGGAAATGATTGCGGATAATGACTGCGGCGATGCCTGCAAAATCTAATCCCTGAACCGGCGTAATGCCGGTTTTTTTATCTCCAGTCAGCGTGTATAGCGCAATGCTTCAATCAGCGGTGCAAAGGCAGCGGTGTGCTGTTTGCGGCTGGGATAATACAAATAATAACCCGTAAACGGCGCGCCTGACCGTCTTTGAGATAATAGAGATCGTTAAAATTATCACGCAGCATGACTGGCCCCAATCCAACATCGGTTATCGGTTATCGGTACAGGCCCGCATGGAAATACAGTAGCGTTTCTGGATAATTTGCATTGTATTTACCCATTGTTAACAGCTATTTCACTAATATCATTTTGTATATAGATAAGAATTTTTTCTTATTTTGCGCCATCGATAAGTTATGGGAGCGTTAATAGCACAAACCAATAACTACAGGGATTTCATATAATGATGGCAACGAAAATTCAGCGCGCTAAAAAATCAATCCTGGCACTTAGCATATTGTCCGCGTCGGGCATGATGGCTTCGCAGGCTCAGGCCGATCAACTGGCCGATATCAAAGCTGCAGGCGTGGTGAAAGTCGCGACATTCGACGCGAATCCACCATTTGGCTCTGTTGATGCGAAAACACATAAAATTGTCGGCTACGACGTGGACTTTGCCGAAGCGCTGGCAAAATCACTCGGTGTAAAACTGGAACTGGTGGCAACCAATCCGGCCAACCGCATTCCGCTGTTGCAATCCGGTAAGGCCGATTTAATCGTTGCGGATATTACGATTACGCCGGAGCGGGCGCAGGTCATCGACTTTTCGGTCCCCTATTTTGTCACCGGACAGCAGTTCCTGGTGCCCGCAAAATCCCCGGACAAGCTTGATGATTACAGCAAGGCACGCATCGGTGCGGTGAAAGGCACTACCGGTGAACAGGCGCTACATCAGCGCTTCCCACAGTCACGCGTACTGGCCTACGACGATATTCCGCTGGCGCTGACCGCGCTGCGTAATGGCAATGTTCAGGCCATCACCCAGGACAGTACGATTCTGGCGGGCCTGTTAGGTGGCGCACCGGATAAAGCAGATTTCAAAATTTTACCTGACCTGCTGAGTAAAGAAGAGATCGGCGTAGGGGTGAAAAAAGGCGAAACAGCGCTGTTAAACGCGGTAAACGACGAGCTGCTGAAGCTTGAGTCGACCGGTCAGGCGGCCAAAATCTACGATGTCTGGTTTGGGCCTGACACCAAAAATTCCCAGCCCCGCGCCTTTAAAATAGAAGCGAAGTAATATGCTCTCAGGTCTGTTTCCTCGCTCCGCAGCACCAGCTGCGGATTTTACGCAGTTGCGTCAGGCGCGGGTCGAGCTGCGCAATGTGCATAAACAGTATGACGCGCAGGTGGTGTTAAATGACGTTAACCTGACCGTGGAGCCCGGTGAAGTGGTCACCATTCTGGGCCCTTCCGGCTCAGGGAAATCTACGCTTATTCGCCTGATCAATCAGCTTGAATCACTTAGCGGGGGCGATATTTTCATTGATGACCACCCGATCGGCCAGCTGCGCGGCGCGGCCTTACGTCAGTTACGCAGTCGCATTGGTTTTGTATTCCAGCAGTTCAATCTTTACGCACATCTGACGGCGCAGCAGAACATCTCGCTGGCGCTGGAATATGTTCACGGCTGGAATAAAACGGAGGCGAAACAACGCGCACTTGAGCTGCTGGAACAGGTCGGACTGGCTGACAAAGCCGAGGCCTACGCCGCACAGCTTTCCGGCGGTCAGCAACAGCGCGTTGCCATCGCCCGCGCCCTGGCCTCCTCTCCACAAATCATCCTGTTTGATGAACCCACTTCCGCGCTGGATCCCGAAATGATCGGCGAAGTGCTGCTGGTGATGAAAAACCTCGCCCATAGTGGCATCACGATGATTGTCGTCACTCACGAAATGCATTTCGCCCGCGAGATTGCCGATCGGGTGGTTTTCATTGATGGCGGCGACATTCTCGAAGTGGCGCCCCCCGAGGCGTTCTTTACCCGCCCGCAGCACCCAAGGACCCGACGTTTCCTGAAAAAAGTTCTCGACCCGTTACATCAGGAGTCATCGTTATAATGCACGCAATGGACTGGCAGGGAGTGCTGAGCGGGCAACCTCTGCAATGGATAATGTCAGGTTTTCTGACCACGCTATGGGTGACACTGGTGGGGATCGTACTCGCCACATTGCTGGCCATCTTACTGCTCGGCCTGCGCCTTTCGGGTAATCGCATCGCCGGTGGCATGGTCAGCGTGTGGGTTTCAGTTTTTCGCAACACGCCGTTACTGGTACAACTGATGTTCTGGTATTTCGCCGCATGGAATCTGCTTCCCCGAGGGGTAATTACCTTCATCAATGCTGAGCACCCGTGGTCCATTCTGCCGGGAGAGGTCTGGTGGTTAACGCCGGAGTTTCTCTGTTCGGCCTGGGGGCTGGGGATTTTTACGTCAGCTTTTTTGGTGGAGGAAATCGCCTCCGGTTTACAGGCGGTGTCCAGCGGGCAGCGGGAAGCCGCCGTGGCGCAGGGTTTTTCTTCCTGGGCGGTCTTTCGGCATATTCTGTTGCCTCAGGCCCTGGCGAACGCCTGGCAGCCAATCGTCGGGCAGTATCTCAATTTAATGAAGCTCTCATCGCTTGCCAGCGGTATTGGTTTCGCTGAACTGACCTACCAGGTTCGGCAAATCGAGAGTTATAACGCCCACGCGCTGGAAGCGTTTGCCGTCGGCACCGGGCTGTATCTGCTCACTGGGCTTGTGCTGGGAATGCTGCTCACGCGACTTGGCCCTCGGCCCGTACCGGCAAAGCGATCTACGGTAAAAACCCACATTTTGAGCATCCGGAGTCCACAGCATGATCGCTAATATTTCGGTGATTACCGACAATCTGGACTATCTCCTGTGGGGACGCGCGGCACAGGGACAGCCGGGGGGAGTTCTGCTCACGTTACTGATGGCAATTGGCGCTGCGGTGCTGGCGCTGCCCGCCGGGATTCTCCTCGCCTGCTGCGCGTGGCGGTTCCCGGGCGTGGTGCGCAAGGGACTGTTTGTCTGGGCGGAGTTTATTCGCGGCATTCCGCTCATTTTTGTCATTTTCTGGATGTGGTACCTGCTGCCCATGCTGACAGGCAGCGATCTACCAGGGGCGGCGACCGTCACGCTGGCGCTGGCCTGGTTTACCGCCGCCTCGGTGATGCACTCCGTGTATGCGGGCTTAAATGCGCTGCCTGGCGGTCAGTATGAGGCGTCAGTGGCTCAAGGATTTCGCCCGTTTCAGACGTTGTGGCTGATTTTACTGCCACAGGTGCTGCGTAATATTCTGCCATCGCTGACGGGGATTTTTATTGGGTTACTAAAGGATACGTCGCTGGCGTTTATCGTCAACGTTCCTGAACTGACGACGGTTGCCGGTCAGGTGAACAGCCGCGTGCAGATTTATCCGGCTGCGATTTTTGTCTTTACCGGACTGGTTTACTACCTGCTGTGTTTTGGGCTGGAGAGAGTCGCCCGGCATCGGTTCGCACTAAAATAATGCCACGGCTCAGCAGGCCACAAACTGGTGGTCGTCGTTGAGCCGGTATTTCACACCGGCACGGATATTATTCTCGCCCTCGATAGCCACGGCAAACCGCATTCTCTCCCCGTCGTGATAGGCAAGCGCGGCACATCCACCGGGGCCGAGAATGATTGAATCGACCTCGCCGGTACTGGCAACGACCGCATTTTCACCGCTGGCAATAATGTGCACATTGTCAGCACAGTTAGCAATCTTTGACTCAGGGCCAAAGCTGGCGATCTGCGTGAGATCGCCGCTGCTGGCAATACGGCTGCGCTCGCCCAACGAACTGATACGCACACGCATGCCGGTACTGGCGATGCGCGTACTGTTTCCCACGCTGCTAATGCGCGTGGAGTTTCCCGCGACCGCGATTCTGCTGCGATTACCGGAGCTGCCGACATGCGTATTGTACCCCACGCTGCCAATGCGGGCGCTGTACCCCGCGCTGGCAATCTGTGCGGCGTACCCGGCGCTGGCTATTTTGACGTTATCACCTGCACTGCCAAGGCTGTCGCTGTCCGTCGCACTCGCCAGCTGTCTGCCGTTGTCGTCAGCCGTTTGCGGGCTGGCTAAACGCGCCATGGCGAAAATATCCTGCTGCACAAAGCGCGCCTCATTCAGCCATTTAGACCAGCCATATTCCACGAGGCTGTCTGCCCAGTCGCCGAAACCCTCTCGTTCAAGCGCTCGGTGAACATCCGCATAGCTGCCGCCGTCGGGAAACGAACGCAGAAACCAGCGGTACAACACGGGCCCGACGCGCCAGGCCCGTAAGTCACTAGAGGTTATCATCATTGCTTAATGCCGATGATAGCCATCCACCATGCACCTGAAGGTTTCGCCCGGTGTGCGTCCCGTGGTGCAGAGATAAAGATGTCCAAAAATGAAAAACAGACTCACTATCGCCAGCGCAAAGTGCGCCTGCAGCAACCAGTAACGCACACCCGGGAACAGATCGCCCACCGCTTGCGGATACAGCGACAGCAAACCAGAAATCAGCAACAGCGGTAACAGTCCGTACATTACGCCGACATAGGCCGCCTGCTGTAACGGGTTGAACTTAGACCGCGTGGATGCCGGGAACGGGTGTGCCTCACCCTGCATAATGCCAAACAGATAAAACCGCGTCTGTCGTTGCGCCCGCCCAATCCAGCCCTGGCGTTTAATCATATAGTGATGCCCGTTGCCACCGATCAGGTTGATCAGCACAAAGCCAATCCAGCACGCCAGCAGCAAGAAGCCACAGATTTCGTGCACAGCATGCAGGCTTTTCATTACCGGGGCGCTGACGGCAGAAAAGTGGTTGAGCAGGCCACTGCCCAGCAGCAGTAAAAACAGCAGCGCATTCGACCAGTGCCACAGGCGGACCGCCTTAGAGTACAGATAAACTTTCTCACCGTGCCCGGCTGACGCTTTATTGGCAGAGCGAAAGCGCAACATGGCGTGTAGCGCCAGCACCAGCCACATCCCCACCAGCATTAACCCGGCAGCCACCAGCCAGACGGGCCAGTAGTCGGGCTTAAACAAGGGGACGTACTGCGCAAGTTGCGCATGAAACTGTTCGGCATTCTGCGACGCGTTCATACATTATCCTTTTTAATCAAATGTTGACCGAACCGACGATACAGATGGGGTTTCCCGGCGCCTGCCAGCTGATACTCGTAAAACTTGTTTTCGCGCAGCCAGGCCTGAACCTGCGGACTATCTTCGCGCCCAAATATCAGCGCATGTTCCGGGCACGCATTCACGCAGATAGGCGGGAAGCCTTTTGCCAGACGTGACTCGGCGCAGAAGTCACATTTGTCGGCCACTTTGGTTTGCGGATTAAGATAGCGAACCTGATAAGGACAGGCCCCTATGCAGTAGCTACAGCCAATGCAACGCGCGGCGTCAACCCGCACAATCCCATTCTCATCGCGCCAGGAAGCACCGGTCGGACACACCTCAATACAGGGCGCATCGTCACAATGCTGGCAGGACTGGCGGAAATAGTGATACAGGGTTTCGTTGTCGTTATCCGACACCGGAATATGGGCAATCGACAAACGGCTACCCTGGGCTGGAACATGGTTGGTTTTTCTGCACGCTCGGGCACAAATATTACAGCCGTTGCACAATGACTCATCATGAATCATGACATAACGAACCGCTTGCGTATTTTTGGTACTTGCTAACAAGGTTTGGCCTGGGCCGGTGAAAAAAATCACCGTCCCCATGCCAATAACAAATTTTCGTCGGGTGAAGGACATCGGGTTATCCTCTAATGCTGTGACAGTGATCGTCCACACGTTCCATGACATTTACCTGATCAATTCAGGGGTTCTGGTACTGCTCAACCTCAAGCCATTCACACAGGCCGTACGCCTTGCCGTAGCGCATAAAGCGCTCGCTAAACAGATAAGGTTCCGCATTCGACGCTTCCACAACGCGTATATCTGCGTAATCCGGGTGCGTTTCCATGGCAGTCAGCGCCGCGGCTATCTGTTGAGGTGCAAAGTGATACGGCGACTGTCCGAGCATGGCGACCTTATACGGGCGAGGATACGTTCGGCAGTCAAAGCGCACCGCCTCGGCGATCGCCCGGCAGATATCGTTTTCCACCACCTGCACGCACATGTCGGCATAGTTAGCCGTCATGGTCTGCGTCGAGTAGAAATACACATCTTCCGCACCCTGCACGCAGGTAATATCCGCACTTCCCGCCTGCTCATGCATGGCGTCCAGCAGCAGCGTAAGGTCTGTTTCAGGCATTGAATAAGGTGGCTGCAAAAACACACCGCGCGCCACCAACTGGCCAGACGCGGAGTGCTGGCGGATAAAATCCGCCATTATTGACTCCGCCGTCACCGGCTCTTCGACCTGCGGCGTGTTGCTGTGCTCTACGGCCGGGTGTAACGCCTGTAGCCACTGTCGTTTTTGGCTATCCACCTCATCAGGAAGCGCTATACACGCTTCCTCATCGGCGACCAGAACGTCGCTCACGTTAGTCATCTCGCGTTCCTTACGCCGGCAGCAGATTCTGCGCAGCCAGATCGGCTGCCACATCCTCAAGACCGAGGCGATTCAGGGTTTCACGCGTTGGGCAGCCGAGTTCCGGGTCCCAGCCCATTTCCTGATAGAACATCGTCAATGACTGGCGCATATCTTCCCGATCCATTTTGTCGGTCCCTTCGGTAAACACCGGGATCTTAGGATCTTTGTCGAAGACCCAAGAGCAGATAAGATCGTGCTCATTGCGCATATCTTTGGTTTGCATCAGTTTCACTGTATAGGCACGGTGCAACGTAAAAATACGCTCGGCGGCGAGATCCAGGCTTGCCTGCGTTGTTTCATCACCGGTTACCGCCTGGAAGAATTTCGCTTCCAGATCCAGATCCCCACGATAGTTTCGACTCTTCAACGGCGACACCGTCATCGGCCAGACCCAGTTGCACAGCGTGACGGCGTTATGGAGACAGACCTTCAGCAGCGTCCATTTGGCATATTTAATTTTGGCGGCGTTGATTGGGGTGTAGTTTTTTGTTTCGTCGTAGGCATCCTGTGAGCCAAACAACTCACCCGCCACTTCACGCTGTAATTTCAACGGCAAACCAGAGCCGATGAAGTTGATGTGGGTGTGCGCCATGCAGTCACGGTTAAACATGCAGTTGGTGATCGCCCCCACCTGTGCCGAGGCCTCGTTAGCATGGTGAACAGGAAAACCAAACGGCGACCACAGTTTGTTTTTGGCATAGCCCCAGTACTCGTCGCCTAAATTCCAGCGTTCGGCAATGGCATATGACCCATCTGCAAGGTGGCTGAGTTCACCGACGCGATGCGCCAGGCGGTAGTAGAAATCTTTAATAAAATTAGGATCGCCCGCTTCCAGCTGATCCCAACGGATCTCGGCATACTCTTCGGCCGGCAGCACGCGTTTAAAAACGCCTTTGGCGTAGCAGTAGGTGAAATCACGGTGCAATTGCCCGTAGTTACACCAGATACCGTAGTCGTCGAACAGGTTCAGGCCAACCAGATTCCCCACCACGCGGCCATCATCTTTCTCGTCAAAATCTTTCGGGCCGTGCGGGAAAATCGTGGTGTGCACGAAGTTCGCCACGCAGGTGTTACCACCGGTACTCGGTACACCAAAATCTTTAACACGCGGGACGTTGAGCTGGGTCATACAGCGAATCGGGCATGAGTGACAGCCGCTCATTTTGACCGTGTATTTTTCTGCGGCCGGTCCGAGATCGAACACCGACTTGTAGGTACGAAAGCCGACGGTATTTTGGTTGCCTGGCGGGATTTCCCCCGTTTCAATCGGGCCGCCTTCCGCCGCGCCCCAGAACAGCCCTTTACGCGCCGTCCAGCGTGAGTTTGGCGATGAATATTCAGCCCACGCCTGTGGCGTGCTCGGCACCACATGGTTGTTGTTAGCGCCGATAAGCTCGGTCATCATGTAATCGTTCAGCCGCTTCATCTCTTTGCGATCGGCGATGTTGACCCCTTTTGTGCCTTCAACCGCAATGGCCTTCAGGTTCTTCGAGCCCATCACCGCACCGGTGCCAGCACCGCCGCTGTGGTTGCGGCTGTTGATCATACAGGACAGAGGTACCAGATTTTCTCCCGCCTGACCGATGGCGGTGACGCAGGTTTCCGGGCTGGTGATGCGACAAATTTCTTCGGTCGTAGCGCGTGTACCCTTGCCCCACAGGAAGTCGGCTTTTTCGATGCTGACTTTGTCGTCTTTGATATTGATCCAGACAGGCGATGCCGCCTTACCTTCAATCACAATCGCGTCATAGCCGGCAAATTTCATTTGTGCCGCAAAGAAGCCGCCCATATGGGCATCAACGACTAAATTACCTTTGGTAAAGGTTGATAATGAGGTGATATTGACGCGTGAACTGCAGGGTGCGCCCGAGCCAGTGAGGGGACCGGTGGCGAAAACCAGTTTATTCCCTTCATCAAAAGGTTTTGTGCCTGGCGGGACTTCGTCGTACATAATTTTATAACCAAAGCCCATCCCACCGACAAATTTTTTAAATTTACTGGAATCTTCCACGGTGATATTACCCGTCGTGAGATTGACCCGTAAAATATTACCTGTCCAACCATTAGCCATCATGTTTTCCTTTGCGAGAAGGTTTAATAGATATACCCGTCATACTTCAAGCTGCATGTGCGTTAGCTACGTTCCTTCACCCCAGTCACATAGTTATCTATGCTCCTGGGGATTCACTCACTTGCCGCCTTCATGCAACTCGAATTATTTTGGGTATTTACCCGTCATTTTGCTGGCCGCATTTCTGTACATAGCGGCAATATTATTGACAATTAATGACGCGTATCAGGCAAGCCTGCTTTCCATCAAACGGTAATCTCTTTCCATTCGATAATTTTTAATGCTCCAGTCGGACAAGCATTGGCGCATTCCCCACACAACACACATTTTGAGGATTTTTTGGTTTCGGTATTTACAGTCGCCATCATCCAGGGACAGGCCGTGGTACACGCGCTACAGCCAATGCAGCGCTTGTGATCCACCGCAATACAGCCGTCTTCCTGTTTCCAGGTAATTGCGCCAATCGGGCAGACAGCCATACATTGCGGATCTTTGCACTGGCGGCAGGTGTCGGCGGTGTAGTTTAAATCGCCGTACAGTCCGCCACCGGAACCGACGCCGTTGTCACCAAAGAAAAAGTTGCGATGGATTTTGATACGGGAAAAGAAGGTGCCAACGGCGCCATCATTATAATTCGTACAAGAAATTTCGCAGCGGTGGCATCCTGTGCAGCGTGCGCGTTGCGTCACCAGCACTCCTTTCGGCGTGTTAATCAGCCCGACAGTGCCGCTATCGACATCTTCCTGCTTACAGCCAAAAAGTGATAACAGTGCGGGGGCAATGGTTAACCCTGCCAGACCTTTTCCTGATATCCGCAGAAATTCAAGTCGCGTTAAACCACAATCTAAAAATGGACGATCAACCTGGTTCATTTATTTCGCATCCTCTTCGCAAACGCTGTAGCAGCAACACATCCAGTGCTCATGTTTATACGCGCCGGGCAGGCCAAATCGGGCCACTGATGTTGCCGACAACACGTGTTATTTTTGCCCTAACCTGATCGCATCAATGACGGTGGTTAAACGGAGTGAATCTTTACCCTCAAGACAGGAATAACCCTTTGGGGTTAGGCGGATAAATAATGTGGTTATTCATAGCCTGTAACCTTGATCGTTATCAAGTAAAAACGGGAAGGAGAATAATTAATGCGGAGTGATATTTATTATCATTAAGGCAGGTTGAAATAGTATTTCATCTGCATTAAAAATATTTGTGATTACACCTCCAAATATAAGCGTTTGCTTTAATCGATATATAATACAATACATAACGACAGATACATTTTTCTGCACTTTTTATTTTCAAAGATGAATTATATATATTGATAGAATACCGTGGAAAAATTACAGGGCGGCAGCCTTGCTCCACCGCCCTTTTCAGGTCAACCGGCTAACGCTTTAATCACCGTCTCCATGGCCTGTTTTTCTAACTCACTGCGTTGCACACGCTGATTGGCGAGGGTGGTTCTCAGTACACCGGCAATGACGATATGTTTAGGCTCTTGTCCCAGATCGCGCATTTCCAGTACTACTTTACCAACAACTCTGCACATCTCGCGGTACAGTTCGTCATCTTTGGTCTGATTACCCATATTTGCCTGCTCGTCATTAGCTCAAACCAACAGCATATATCAGTCTGGCTAATTAGACAAAAAATCAATGAAAATCAAATAACTGTCATGAATCTACAGAACCTGCTGCAGTCGGTTAACCAGCTCAGCCAAGCTCCCTGCCTGCATTTTTTCCATCACTCTTGCCCGGTGAACCTCAACGGTACGGACCGCAATATTCATTGCATCTGCGATTTCCCGGTTCATCAATCCTTGTGCCACCAGACCGGCCAGTTGTCGTTCCTTTGGGGTAAGCTGTTGGTAACAGGCGACAATCTCATGGCGTGTGCATGCCGTAATGGAAACCTGCAGAGCATGTTCCAGTGCGTCCTGAAGCGGTCCGGCAGAAACCGGCTTTTGCAGAAAATCGACCGCTCCACGTTTCATTTGCGTGACCGCCATCGGTACATCGCCATGCCCGGTAAGAAAGACCACCGCCAGCGTGCTGCCGCGCCGTAGCATCTCGTCATGTACACCTTGTCCATCCAGCCCCGGCATACGCATATCCAGTAACAAAACCCCGACCTGATGCAGATTAACCTCGGCCAGGAAGGTTTCTCCGTGCTGCCAGCATCGGACCTCGTATCCCAGACTTTCCAGTAAAAATGCGCAGGCCTGGGTGACGGCTACATCGTCATCCAGCAGATGAATGATCGCCACAATCGCCCCCTTTCTGTGTTGGCTTAAAATGTAATCTTACCGCGACGCCTGCCCGACCATCCGGAGCCTGCTGATTGTTGATGCTGATCTCGCCGCCGGCATAGCGAACCAGGCGTTGGCATATGACCAATCCCAGCCCCATTCCTTCTTTGCGGGTAGTCATAAACGGTTGGAACGCCTGAAAAAGCTGAGTTTCATCGATGCCTCCGGCGTTATCCTGTACCTGTATGCTGATACCGTCGTCCTCATGTTGAGCGGTAAACCACACCGTACTGGCCCCTGCCTGAGCGGCGTTAAGCACCAGATTTGCCAGTACTTGTTCCAGCAGAACGCTGGGCAGCGTCAGCGTTAAGTTTGCGCTGACCGTCGTTTGCAGCGTGACGTCAGGAAATTGCTGCGCCATACGTAATAATTGCCAGACGTGGTGGACAGCATCGCGGATGTTGATCGCCTGCCAGTCATCCGTCATTACCGGATTGCCCTGCGCCTGGCTGGCCCACAGACGCAGATTGCGCAACGTATCAGCCCCCCGCTGTGCCTGAGCGTCAATCTGCTCCAGCGCAGGTAACAGCGGGTGCTGTCTATCCTGGCCGCGCAGGCGAATCAGGCAGCCTTGCGCGTAGTGACGGATAGCCGAGAGAGGCTGGTTAAGTTCATGGGCAAACCCGGACGTCATCTCGCCGAGGACGCTCATCTGACGCGCGGTTTCCAGGGCCTGCTCCTGCTTGCGCAACAGCACATTGTTACGCTCGAGCAGCCTGCCACGACGACGGACCAACAGCATCACCCAGATGTAGTTGAGTGTGAGCAACAGCAGAACCACCGCTGCGGCCCCCATTACCAGTTGATGCTGGATAAACCAGCTTTTGATATCCAGCCACAGTTGACGCTGCTGCGGGTGCTGGCGAACGTCACGGAGCAACGTTTCGACCTCGCGGGTCGAGGCGGGAGCTCCCCAGCGAAAAGGCGCATCTTGTGGGGCATTAAACAGCACCCGGGTGACGCGATCGGCAAGTTCATCACTCACTGCCGGCAGTGCGGCGAAGGACCAGTCAGGATAAAGCGGCGTGCTACTCAGGCAGGGAATCGACGTCGGATGGTTGAGCACCACCTTAAAATCGGCTTTATGGATCAGCCCTTCTTCATCCATTTTTTCCAGCAGACATACCGGCACAATCACGGCCTGAACGGCTTGCTCACGCAATAAATAGACTAACGCGTCGGCGGGAAAGCCAGTGAACCTCAGGCGCAAATCGCGCTCCGGGCGCAATCCCGCATCGATAAGCGCTTTATAACCCAGCAAATAGCCGCCAAATGCCTGGGCATCGATCGCCCCCACCGTTTTGCCGATCAGATCGTGTGCCGACGCGATCCCTCCGTCACGCCTGACCAGGATCGCACTACCAATCACATTGCTGGTTGCTTTTCCGCCGCGGGTGGAGCGTAAGGATGCCAGCCAGCGTAGCGCTGCGCGGTTGTTTAACTGCACAAACTGCGCCGGATTGGTCACCACAAACTGCACGGTTCCCCGGTTCACGGCATCTTGCATCTGGTGCAGGTCCAGCGGTTGAATATGAAACCGTTCACCGGCGATTTGCTGATTCAGCAGGGTTTCCAGCGGCTGCCAGTGATTACGTGTGGTGACCTCCCCACGCATGGCTAAGACGCCAATGTTCCATGTCTGCGCCCAGGCCGCTCCGCTCAGCATCCACACCGCTGCCAGCACCGTCAGGCAATGTACTACTTTACCTCTCACGCCATTATCCCTGTCATTTATGTTGTTTTAGATCAACAACAAGCCGGGTATGTGGTTAACCACAATAGAGTACCCCCCGCCACGATTTTTACACTGTAAATCATCAAGATTCTTTATTCATCACACGCAAACCAACGGCGTGACCAATGTTTCGTTGTTGCATTGTGACGGGAGAAAATATGGACAGCAGTAAACGGCAGTTTCTCCAGCAACTGGGCGTTCTGACCGCAGGCGCGTCTCTGGTTCCCCTGGCTCAGGCCGAGTTTCCCTTTTCGCCCGAACGCCATGAGGGTTCGCGCCAGCATCGCTACGCCATGCTGATTGATCTGCGGCGGTGTATCGGCTGTCAGGCCTGTACCGTCAGTTGCGCCATTGAAAACCAGACGCCTCAGGGCGCGTTTCGGACCAACGTCAACCAGTATCAGGTACAGGTTGAGGGTCAGCAAAGCGTCACCAACGTGCTGCTGCCGCGCCTGTGTAACCATTGCGATAACCCACCTTGTGTGCCCGTTTGTCCGGTGCAGGCCACCTTCCAGCGTGAAGATGGCATTGTGGTGGTCGACAATACGCGCTGCGTGGGCTGCGCCTATTGCGTGCAGGCCTGCCCGTACGATGCACGGTTTATTAACCATGAAACGCAGACCGCCGACAAATGCACATTTTGCGTGCACCGCCTGGAAGCTGGATTGCTCCCGGCTTGCGTGGAGTCTTGTGTGGGCGGCGCGCGCATTATTGGCGACATCAACGATCCGCACAGCCGGATTTCACGCATGCTGAACGAACACCATGACACCATCAAAGTCCTGAAACCAGAAAGCGGTACTTCGCCCCACGTGTTCTATCTGGGGCTGGATGACGCCTTTGTTACCCCGTTGATGGGACGTGCTCAACCCGCTCTGTGGCAGGAGGTTTAAATGACCCATTCTTTGATTATTGAAGAGGTGCTGGCCCATCCGCAGGAGATAAGCTGGCTGCCCTGGGCGGTACAGTATTTCTTTTTCATCGGCATTGCCGCCTGTGCGGCGCTGTTCGCCTGCGTGCTCCACTGGCGTAAAAAAGCGCAGCCGCAGCTCGAAAACCTGACGCTGCTGATCGCCCTGACCTGTGCCATCACAGCCCCGCTGGCGTTGACCGCAGATTTACACCAGACCTCACGCGTCTGGCATTTCTACGCTTATCCGACACCGTGGTCATGGATGCCGTGGGGGGCACTGTTTTTACCGTTGTTTACCGGGTTTCTCGGTCTGTGGTTTCTGGCGCAGCAGGTCAAACGGTTTACGCATAAAAGTTACAGTGTCACAAAATGGTTAGCCGTGGGCAGCGCGCTCTCAGCCGTTGGTTTATTGGTGTATACCGGCCGCGAAGTCTCCGTCGTACAGGCGCGTCCCATCTGGTTCAGCTACGCCTTCCCGTTGGCGATGTTCCTCAGCGCGCTGCAAACCTTCTTCGCCCTGCTTATAGCCAGCGTAAACCGCGACAGCACACTGCCGCGCAAGCTGGCATGGGGGCAGATTGTCACGTTGATCGTCCTGGCCATTGTGATGGCGTGGTGGGTGAGCGGCGATACCCTTTCTGGCTCGGCTATCCGCCAGTGGCTGGATGTCGCCGCGTCTGCACGGCACTACGCCATCGGCTGGGTAGTGCTGTGGGCTGTCTCACTGGCACTTTGCGGATGGGTGATACGTCACCCATCGTCATTACCGCTGCGCATTACTCTGGCCTTCAGCGCCATGGCGCTGTGCTGGCTGATGCGCTGGACGATACTGATTCAGGTGCAGACCATCCCCAAATTTAACGCGCAATTTAATCCGTACTCCCTGCCCGGCGGCACAGATGGCTGGCTGGCCATTGTAGGCACCTTTGGCCTGTGGGTTGCGCTACTCATTATTGTTCATGAAGGCCTCAACGCGATCGCAAGGAGAATGCAACATGGCTAATTTAACCCGTCGTCAGTGGCTTAAAGTTGGTCTCGCCGTTGGCGGGATGGTGACCTTTGGCCTGAGTTATCGGGATGTGGCGAAGCGTGCGATTGACGGTTTGCTGGATGGCACCTCGGGGAAAATCACCCGTGATCGCATCTTCGGCAATGCGCTTCCCCCCGAAGCCAACGCCCAACCACGCTGGCTGCAGAACCCGCAGCAGGTGATTTCCATGACCCAGTGTTTCGGCTGCTGGACCCAGTGCGGGGTGCGGGTTCGCGTCGACAGCGAAAAGGGCAAAGTGTTGCGTATTGCGGGCAACCCGTACCACCCGTTGTCGCATGAACATCACATCGATTCTGCTGTTCCGTTTGCCACGGCGATGGAACAACTGGCGGGCGAAAGCGGTCTTGATGCGCGTTCTACTGCCTGCGCCCGCGGCGCAACCCTGCTCGAAGGCCTGTACAGCCCGCTGCGAATTCTGGAGCCGATGAAGCGCGTCGGTAAGCGTGGCGAAGGAAAATGGCAGCGCATCAGCTTTGAACAGCTCATCAAAGAGGTGGTCGAAGGCGGCGACCTGTTTGGCGAAGGCCACGTTGACGGCCTGCGGGCCATCCACGACCCCATCACCCCATTGGATGCTAAGCACCCCGGCTTTGGCCCGAAATCCAATCAACTGCTGGTCACCAATACCAGCGACGAGGGACGCGATACGTTTATCCGCCGTTTCGCACTGAACAGTTTTGGTAGTAAAAACTTCGGCGCGCACGGTGCGTATTGTGGGCTAGCGTATCGGGCCGGTTCCGGCGCGTTAATGGGCGATCTGGATAAAAACACCCACGTCAAACCGGACTGGGATAACGTCGAGTTCGCGTTATTTATGGGCACCTCCCCGGCGCAGTCCGGCAACCCGTTTAAGCGCCAGGCTCGCCAACTCGCCAGCGCCCGCTTACGCAATGATTTCGAATATGTCGTTGTCGCACCCGCCCTGCCATTAACCACGGTACTGGCTGACGATCGCGGTCACTGGCAGCCTGTGCACCCGGGGAGCGACTCGGCGCTGGCAATGGGAATGATCCGCTGGATCATCGAAAAGCAGCGCTACAACGCCGATTACCTCGCCATCCCTGGTGTCCAGGCCATGCAACAGGCCGGAGAAAAAAGCTGGACCAACGCCACGCATCTGGTGATTACCGATGAGATCCCAACGCTTGCCGGACAGCATCTCACGCTCGCCCATCTTCACACCGACGCGCCTGGCGAACCGCTGGTCGTTAACGAGGCCGGTGACATGGTCGCAGCCAGCAGCTGTCAACGCGCACAGCTGTTCGTGACCCGCGAAGTGACGCTGGCCGACGGGCAAACCGTGACGGTGAAAAGCGGGTTCCAGCGACTAAAAGAGTCCGCCGAAAAGCTGTCACTGGCGCAATACAGCCAGCAGTGCGGCGTGCCGGAAGCAAAAATAGGCGCGCTGGCGGACGCCTTTACCCGTCACGGGCGTAAAGCCGCGGTGATCACCCACGGCGGGATGATGGCAGGCAACGGATTTTACAACGCCTGGGCGGTGATGATGCTGAATGCGCTGATTGGCAACCTCAGCCTCGAAGGCGGCGTCTTTGTGGGCGGCGGTAAGTTCAACGGGGCCACCGACGGACCGCGCTATAATATGGACAGTTTCGCCGGAAAGGTAAAACCGAAAGGTCTGAGCATCGCGCGTAGCAAAACCGCCTATGAATCCTCTGAAGAGTACCGTAACAAAGTCGCCGCCGGACAATCGCCCTTCCCGGCGAAAGCCCCATGGTATCCGTTTGTCGCCGGGCAGTTGACCGAACTTCTCGTCTCGGCGCTCGAAGGCTATCCGTATCCGCTAAAAGCCTGGATATCCAACATGACCAACCCGTTCTACGGCATTGCGGGGCTGCGTGGCGTGGCGGAAGAAAAACTCAAAGATCCAGCGCGTCTGCCGCTATTTATTGCCATTGATGCTTTTATGAACGAAACCACCGCGCTGGCGGATTATATTGTTCCGGATACCCACAACTTCGAAAGTTGGGGATTCAGCGCCCCATGGGCAGGCGTCGCCAGTAAAGCCACCACCGCCCGCTGGCCGATTGTGGCGCCCGCCACCAGCAAAACCGCCGACGGCCAACCGGCGTCGATGGAGTCATTTTGCATCGCGGTGGCAAAACGCATTGGGCTACCGGGCTTTGGCGATAACGCCATTACCGACCCGCAGGGTAATCACTACCCGCTGAACCGCGCGGAAGATTACTACCTGCGCCTCGCCGCCAACATTGCGTTTATGGGGAAAGCACCGGTTGCAGAGGCTTCGCCGGACGATATTTCACTGACCGGTGTGACGCGGATCCTCCCCGTCATCACCGATACGCTGAAAGCCGACGAAGTTCGTCGCGTGGCGTTTGTTTACTCGCGCGGAGGTCGCTTTGCGCCAGATAAGAGTGGTCGTACCGATAACCGTGTCGGTAATGCCTGGGAAAAACCACTGCAAATCTGGAATGCGGACGTCGCCGCGCACCGCCATGCGATCACCGGCGAGCGCTACAGCGGCTGTCCGGCCTGGTATCCGTCCCGCCTGTCCGACGGGCGTTCGGTGGACGAATTATTCCCTCAACAAGCGTGGCCGCTGAAGATGATCTCCTTTAAGTCCAATACCATGTCCAGCGCCACGGCGGTGATCCCGCGTCTGCACCACCTTAAACCGGTGAATCTGGTGGCGCTCAATCCGCAGGACGGCGCACGCTATGGCGTGGCCCACGGTGATACGGTACGCATCATCACGCCGGGTGGACAGGCACAAGCGCAGGTCAGCCTGCTCAACGGCGTCATGCCAGGCGTTATCGCAATTGAACATGGTTACGGACACAAAGAAATGGGGGCGGCACAGCACACGCTTGACGGTGAACCGATGGCGTTTGATGAAAAGGTAAAATCGGGGATCAATATTAACGATCTGGGTTTTGCCGACCCTACGCGCCAGGTAGCCAATACCTGGCTGGACTGGGTCTCAGGGGCGTCTGTGCGCCAGGGGCTTCCGGCGAGAATCGAGCGAGTGTAACTCGGGTGCCGGATGGCAACGCTAACGCGTTTTATCCGGCCTACGATGTCCTGTAGACCGGGTACGGCAAAAGCGGATCAGTTATTTACCGGGATCACCGCGCCTTTATATTTGGTGCGGATCCAGTCCTGAATTTCTTTTGAGTGCAGTGCGTCAACCAGCGCCACAATATCCTTTTTCTTCTCATCGCCGCGATGCACGGTAATGATGTTGGCATACGGGTTGTTTTCGCCGCTTTCGACGGCAATCGGATCTTTCACCGGATCCAGCCCGGCATCGATAGCGTAGTTGGCGTTGATCACCACCGCATCGCCTTCATCGTTGTTATACATCTGCGGCAATAACGCCGCTTCAACGTTAGGCAGGAACTTCAGCTTTTTCGGGTTCTCAACGATGTCGCTGATACGCGCGGTGACTTTATCAATGCCCGGCTTGAGCTTAATCACACCCTCTTTTTCGAAAATAGACAGAATGCGGCCTTCTTCGGACACCGCGTCACGCATGATGACCTTTCCACCCTCTGGCAGGTCTTTCAGCGACTTCACCTTTTTCGAATAGATACCAATCGGCTCAATGTGAATCGCTCCGGCGCTGACGAAATCATAGGTCTTATCACCCGCATGATCCTTCAGTACGCTGTTCAGGTACGGAATATGCTGGAAGTAGTTGGCATCAATCTCACGGCCCGCCAGCGCCGTGTTTGGCAGAATGTAGTCCTGGAACGGTTTAATCTCCAGCTCGATCCCCTGCTTCGCCAGGATCGGTTTCGCCTGTTCGAGGATCTCAGCGTGCGGCACGTTGGACGCGCCCACGGTCAGCGTATCTGCCCACGACGCAAAGCTCAGGGCGCTTAAGGTGGCGGCGGCGAGTAATGTCAGTGATTTTTTCATGATAATGGTTTCCGTATTTTATTAGCGTTTATCTAACAGAGAGGTGATCACATCGCCGCAAAACTGGATGATGAAGACAATAACCAGAATGGTCACCGTCGCCACCAGCGTAACGTCGCTGTGGTTGCGCTGGAATCCTTCCAGATAAGCCAAATTCCCTAAACCACCGGCACCAATCACACCAGCCATTGCGCTGTAGCTAACCAGGGCAATCAGCGTCACGGTGATACCGGACACCAGAGCGGGCGATGATTCCGGCAGTAAAACCCGAAAAATAAGCGTACTCAGACGTGCCCCCATGGAGCGGCTCGCTTCAATAACGCCTTTATCTACTTCACGCAGGGCAATTTCGACCAGACGGGCATAGAACGGTGCGGCACCCACGATCAGCGCGGGTAGCGCGGCGTTGGCACCAAGAATGGTGCCAACCAGCGTTTTGGTCACCGGGATCAGCAGCACGATCAAAATGATGAACGGGATTGAGCGGAAAATATTCACGATCAACGAGATGGCGCTGTACAGCGTGCGGTTCTGATACAGGCCGCCACGCGCGGTCAGAAATAGCGCCAGTCCGAGCGCAATACCCAGTACAAAGGTCGCCACACCGGAAAGCGCGGTCATGTAGAGCGTTTCCTGAGTTGCCGCGAACAGTTGGTCCCATTTCAGATGGGGAAACAGGGAATCAGCCATGTTGGATAACCTCGCCGTCAACGTCGCTGTGGCGCAGATCGGCCAGAATATTGTTGAGTTGTTCTTCAGTGGCCACCACGTGCACCCACAGTTGACCAAACGCGCCATGGGCGGTTTGCGTCATCTTGCCGTGCAGAATGTTAAACGGCAGGCCGTAGCGCAGGGTCAGTTCCCCGACCACCGGCCGATGGGTACGCTGTCCGGTAAACGTTAACTTAATCACCGCACCGCCGAGTTCGCTTGCCAGTTGCGGATTAAACTCATCTTCCTCGGCATATTGGCTTACCTGACGGACAAACTGACGGGTGATCGGCTGCTGCGGGTGGCTAAACACGCTGAGCACATCGCCCTCTTCAACCACTTTGCCGTTCTCCATCACCGCCACGCGATCGCAAATTTTGCGCACCACGTGCATCTCATGAGTGATCAGCACAATGGTTAATTTGAAACGCCGGTTAATATCGAGCAGCAAATCCAGGATTTGATCGGTGGTTTGCGGATCCAGCGCGGAAGTGGCTTCGTCGCACAACAGCACGTCCGGGTTGTTCGCCAGCGCACGGGCAATCCCGACACGCTGCTTTTGCCCACCGCTGAGCTGCGACGGCCAGGCGTTTTCTCGACCATCCAGCCCGACCAATGTAATCAGTTCGGCCACTCGTGCTTTAATTTTTGCTTTTGGTACACCGGCGATTTGCATTGAGAAAGCGATGTTTTCGCTGACGGTCCGCGACCACAGCAGGTTAAAGTGCTGAAACACCATGCTGATTTTCAGTCGTGCCTGGCGTAACGATTCCCCGCGCGCCGTGGTGATATCGTGACCATTGACGGTCACACTGCCGGAGGTTGGCTGTTCAAGGCCGTTAAGCAGGCGAATCAGGGTGCTCTTACCGGCACCGCTGTAGCCAATAATTCCGTAAATCTGCCCCTGTTCAACCGTCAGGTTGACGTTATCGACAGCGGTAATAGCAAGCCTGCCTGGCGTAAACACTTTCGAAATATTTTTCAGGACAATCATGTCGTTTGGGTATCCGCTGCTGCTTATCGTTATCCTGCTAACGCTTTTGGCTGTTTAGCAGTATGGATGTCCAAACGAGTGTAATCAGGGAAATAGGCTTTTGATATGAATTAAAAAGAATTTGATATAACTATAAGGAATAACTGTTTTGCGCTATTGTCGTTTGCAAGAACCGGGAATGAAGAACGTCGTGTTGTTGCGCAACAGACCGCCGCTGCGGACAACCTCTTTATCCATAGCAATGAACAAATTCGTGAATATTTTTTCGTGAAACTGCACAGAACGCTTTTGAAACACCGTTTCCATTTTCCTTTTAGATAATTTTCAGCGTATAATGCGCGCCAATTGTCTCTTGAATGGTTTCAGCACATTGACCTGTAAAACTCAACGACTACAAAACTCTCCTACCCGTTGGGCTGAAACGCAAGCACACATTCCTCTGCACGCTCTTTCGATGTCACCTATCCTTAGAGCGAGGCATCACAACTTTCGTAACTCAGGTTTAGCTTCCCATCCGTGCGCGACGGAAGCCAGATTTCCATATCCTTCTCAACTTAAAGACTAAGACTGTCATGAAAAAGACGAAAATTGTTTGCACCATCGGTCCGAAAACCGAATCCGAAGAGATGTTAACCAAAATGCTGGACGCGGGCATGAACGTCATGCGTCTGAACTTCTCCCACGGCGATTACGCAGAACACGGTCAGCGCATTAAGAACTTGCGCAACGTGATGAGCAAAACCGGTAAGAAAGCGGCTATCCTGCTCGACACCAAAGGTCCGGAAATCCGTACCATTAAACTGGAAGGCGGTAACGACGTTTCTCTGAAAGCGGGTCAGACCTTCACGTTCACCACCGACAAATCTGTCGTAGGTAACAACGAAATCGTTGCTGTTACTTATGAAGGCTTCACCAATGACCTGTCCGTTGGCAACACCGTGCTGGTTGACGATGGTCTGATCGGCATGGAAGTTACCGCAATCGAAGGTAACAAAGTTATCTGTAAAGTGCTGAACAACGGCGACCTGGGCGAAAACAAAGGCGTTAACCTGCCGGGCGTTTCTATCGCGCTGCCAGCACTGGCTGAAAAAGACAAACAGGACCTGATCTTCGGTTGCGAGCAAGGCGTTGACTTCGTTGCAGCGTCCTTTATCCGTAAACGTTCTGACGTCATTGAAATTCGTGAGCACCTGAAAGCGCACGGCGGCGAAAACATTCAGATCATCTCCAAAATCGAAAACCAGGAAGGCCTGAACAACTTCGACGAGATCCTCGAAGCGTCTGACGGCATCATGGTTGCACGTGGCGATCTGGGCGTAGAAATCCCGGTTGAAGAAGTTATCTTCGCGCAGAAGATGATGATCGAAAAATGCGTGCGCGCACGTAAAGTGGTTATCACCGCGACTCAGATGCTGGACTCCATGATCAAAAACCCACGTCCGACCCGTGCTGAAGCCGGTGACGTGGCAAACGCCATCCTCGACGGTACTGATGCAGTCATGCTGTCTGGTGAATCCGCTAAAGGTAAATACCCGCTGGAAGCCGTTTCTATCATGGCAACCATCTGCGAGCGTACCGACCGCGTGATGACCAGCCGTCTGGACAACAGCCATGACAACCGCAAACTGCGTATCACCGAAGCCGTTTGCCGTGGTGCAGTAGAAACCGCTGAAAAACTGGAAGCTCCGCTGATCGTCGTAGCGACCCAGGGCGGTAAATCCGCTAAAGCTGTACGTAAATACTTCCCGAACGCGACCATTCTGGCGCTGACCACCAACGAAGTCACTGCGCGTCAGCTGGTTCTCAGCAAAGGCGTGGTGCCACACCTGGTGAAAGAAATCGCTTCTACTGATGATTTCTACCGTCTGGGTAAAGAAGTTGCGCTGCAGTTAGTTGAGCGCGGCCTGGCACAGAAAGGTGACGTTGTAGTGATGGTTTCCGGTGCGCTGGTACCGAGCGGCACCACCAACACGGCATCTGTTCACGTGCTGTAATAATTCCATCGGGAATAATTTGCCTAAAAAGCGCCCTTGCGGCGCTTTTTTTATTTCCGCGATAGCTACTATTAATAAAAAATCAAATCGGATTTCACTATCTAATTAGAGATTATCTAAGATGAATCCGATGGAAGCTTTCTGTTTTCACTCGGGTTTTTAGCCGTTTTTGCACAATTCGATGCTTCTTTGAGCGAACGATCAAAAATAAGTGCATTCGCATCAAAAAAATATTCTCAACCTAAAAAGCTTTGTGTAATACTTGTAACGCTACATGGAGATTAACTCAATCTAGAGGGTATTAATAATGAATCGTACTAAACTGGTACTGGGCGCGGTAATCCTGGGTTCTACTCTGCTGGCAGGTTGCTCCAGCAATGCTAAAATCGATCAGCTGTCTTCTGACGTTCAGACTCTGAACGCTAAAGTTGACCAGCTGAGCAACGACGTGAACGCAATGCGTTCCGACGTTCAGGCTGCTAAAGATGACGCAGCACGCGCTAACCAGCGTCTGGACAACGCAGCTACTAAATACCGTAAGTAATAGTATCTGTGTAATAGAAATGGCGCACATTGTGCGCCATTTTTTTTGCCCTTCATTTCTCCTTCCCTGTTACTGCATCGTCCGCACGTCCCCTGCTTCTGGCAATCCATTCTGTGCCGACTTCACCTCTGGCCCGTTGGCCGCAATCGGTGCCTGCCCGGCCGTGACGGTAACCGGATAACCTGCCCGACGATACAGCGCCCGATCCACCAGCCCCAGGTCTACGGCTTTACTGTCTTTAAACTGGGTAAAACCGGCTGGCAGCACATACGGCATGGTCTGTACGTTTTGTTCTTCCTCTGGCGACAATGGTCGGTGCACTTCAACATAACGCATACCGTTAGGCTCGATGGCGTATTTTATCGGTTCATTAATCACTCTGACCGGCGTGCCGGTTCTGACCTGAGCAAACAGGGCTTTGATGTCCGGCGCGTTCATGCGAATACAGCCAGAGCTGACGCGCAGGCCTACACTGTCGGGTGCGCTGGTGCCGTGGATAAGGTATTCACCGTTTCCATGCGCCAGACGCAGCGCAAAGCGTCCTAACGGGTTATTTGGTCCAGCGGGTACAACCGGCGGTAACGTAATACCGCGCTCCAGAGAGCGTTTACGGATGCCTGGCGTCGGTGTCCAGGTCGGATTAGGGATTTTCTGCCCAACCCGAGTTTCCATCACCGGGGTCTCCAGTCCCTGTAAACCAATGCCAATCGGGAATACCTGAACAATATTCTCTCCCGGCGGGAAGTAATACAGACGCAGCTCCGCCAGATTCACAATAATGCCTTCGCGCGGCGCATCCGGTAACAACAGTTGCGAAGGGATCGTAATCAGGGTGCCGGGGCTGGGTACCGGGGCAATCGTATTATTTGCTTCGAGGATCAGCATCGCGGCGGTATCAAACCGGCGGGCTATCGCCTGCAAGTTTTTATCGCCTTCCTGCACGGTGTAGGTTTGATTCTGCCCGACAAGACGACTGTTCGCCGCAGGCAAAGGATAATCGACCGCCCAGGCGGCCTGTATAGCGCTGTAAGCGCCGATTAGCATTAGAGTAATAATAGACGCGCGTTTCATACTCACTCACCCCCCTGGCGTTATTGCCGGATAACGGCTGCTGCGGTATCCGGCCGACGAGTCATTGCATAAATCTGCTCAGCGCTATCCTGCAAGGTTTGCCGGATAACGTGTTTTATCAGTTTAGCTAAGAGTTGCCGCTTGCGTACGAATAGCGCGAATCATCGCTTCCAGCCCCTGTGAACGCGATGGCGTGAGATGTTGCGTCAGTGCCATTTTCTCGAACCACGGACGCACATCAAAACGCACAATATCTTCGGCAGTCATTCGATCATATAAAATGAATACCACAGCAATCAGTCCTTTCACAATTGCCGCATCACTGTCGCCCTGTAATTCAATAATTCCGTCAGCATTCTGACGCATTGTTATCCATACCTGACTCTGACAGCCCTGAATGCTATTTTCCGCACAGCGATCATCAGCATTTAATTCTGGTAAACGCTGACCTAATTCAATGATATACAGATACTTCTCTTCCCAGTTCGCGCAGCGCAGAAAATTACGCAACAACTTTTCTTTATCCGGTAGCGCAGCCATAACGCCTCCCTGTTATCTCAGCAGGCGGTGAATTCGGACGAGGCCTGTGACCAGGCGATCCACCTCTTCATGGGTGTTATACATTGCCAGAGATGCCCGACACATCGCAGGGACGTTATAATATGCCATCAACGGCATGGCGCAGTGGTGCCCGGTGCGCACGGCGATGCCGTAGTTATCAAGAAAGCTGCCGACGTCATAAGCGTGGTGTTTGCCGAGGTTAAACGCAATCACTCCCAGACGGTTATCCGGCCCGTAAAGCGTTAAATCTGGCACATCCGCCAGTTGTTCCAGCGCATAGCGCATCATGAACTGCTCGTACTCGCTGATGTTATCCAGACCCAGCGCACTCACATATTCAATGGCAGCGCCCAGGCCGATAATACCGCCGGTATTGGGCGTTCCCGCTTCAAAACGCCACGGCGCTTTCGTCCAGGTGGTTCCCTGGCTCAGGCTAACCGTTGCTATCATTGAACCCCCGCCTTCCCAGGGCGGCATCTCCTGCAACAGCGACTCACGGGCATACAGCACGCCAATGCCGGTGGGTCCATACAGCTTATGGGCGGAGAAGACATAAAAGTCGCAATCCAGCGCCTGCACGTCTACTTTATGGTGCATCACCGCCTGCGCGCCATCGACCAGCACTTTTGCCCCGTGCTGATGCGCCAGCGCAATCATCTCTGCTAACGGGTTTTCGGTGCCCAGCACGTTGGATACATGGGTAATCGCCAGCAGTTGGGTGCGTTCGTCGAACAGAGTTGGCAGAGTATCCAACTGCAAGGTGCCATCAGCATTCAGGGGTATGATACGCAGCTCAGCACCCACGCGGGCACACAGCATCTGCCATGGCACGATGTTGGCGTGGTGTTCCATCTCACTGATGATGATGTTATCCCCCGCCCGCACATTGCTGGTGCCCCAACTGTTGGCTACCAGATTAATGCCCTCGGTCGTGCCACGCACAAATACCAGTTCTTCAGCGGAGCGGGCATTAATAAACAGCGACGCCAGCTTACGCACATTCTCCATTTTTTCCGTCGCCTGGGCGCTTAGGGTATGAATACCACGGTGAACCGCCGCATAGCCATGGCGGTAAAACTCAGCTTCGGCATCAATCACCTGATTCGGCTTTTGCGCGCTGGCAGCGCTGTCCAGATACGCCAGCGGCAGGCCGTTCACTTCACGAGTCAGGACCGGAAAGTCGGCCCGCACTTTTTCAATCGGAAATGTCATGCTACGCCTCCCGGCAGGCGTTGGGCTATACGCGCCAGAACCTGTTGTTTAAGCGTTTCATCGCTCAGGGCTTCCGTCAGCTCAGCGGCAAACGCATAGAGAATCATCTGTTGAGCATCCTGCTGGCCGATCCCACGCGAACGCAGATAGAACATCTGCTCATCGTCGATCCGCCCTACCGTCGCGCCGTGGCTGCATTTCACGTCATCGGCATAGATTTCCAGTTGCGGTTTGGTGTCCACTTCCGACAGCTTACCAAGCAGCAAATTATTGTTCGTCATCTGTCCGTCGGTTTTAATCGCGTGCTGCGCCACGTTGATCAGACCATTGAACACCGCCCGACCTTTATCGCTGACGATGGTTTTATGCAGTTGGCGGCTGTTGCAATAGGCTTTGTTATGCTCAAGCCAGGTGCGAGTATCGAAGACTTCGTTTTTCACCGGCATCGCCAGACTGTTAATCCGCAGCGTGGTGTTTTCGCCGTTCAGTTGGGTGCTGGTGTTATGGCGCAACACCGCGTCGCCAAGCAAAAAGCTGTGGCTCACCGCCGTAGCATCTGCGCCCAACTGAATGTCGTTATGGGCGAAGTGATGGCTGACCGGGTTCTCAAACGCCAGCTTGATATGCTGCAAGTGGGCATTGGCCGCCACGTTCATCGTAACGCGCGCGCCGGTAAAGTGCTTCAGCGCATTGAGGCTGACAAAATGTTCGATGAGGGTGGCTTCTGCGCCCTCCGCCAGTTCAAGGTGGTGGCGATAATGCGCGGTATTGACGTCATCGCCCGCCACTCCCTGGGTGATGTGCATCAACAGCAGCGGTTTCGCCGGGCGCTGATTACGTTTCACCTTGATATGCGTCACACTGCGCGACAGGCTTTCCGTCAGATGCAGAAATACCTCTGGCTGAATCGGTGCCGGCAGCGACAGGTGCGCATCGTCAACGGTAATGTCAAAGCCGCTACCGTCCGTGCTGTCGCTAAGCGCTTCGCAGAATTGCCCGTCGACAAACACCAGCCGCACGGCATCAATGCCAGCGGCTAACGCCTCGCACTGCGCCGGGGTTATCGCGGCAAGATGACTAACAAACTGGCTACCGGTTAATCCTTCCAGCGGCGTGTATTTCCAGTCTTCATGCTTACGCGTAGGCAGCCCAAGACGCAGCATCTGCTGTAAGTGCTGCTGCGCGTGCTGCGAGCGGGTTTCGCCCTGCGACTCAAACAGGTGATGCCACTGCTGCAGCACATTACTGCTGTTCACTAAGCCAGCCATATCCTTGCTCCTCCAGTTGTTTAACCAGCGTGAAATCGCCGGACTTAACAATGCGCCCCTGATATAAAACATGGACGTAATCGGGTTTGATATAGTCAAGAATACGCTGATAGTGAGTAACGATAATGAACGAACGCTTGCCGTCGCGCAGCGAATTGACGCCATCAGCGACAATTTTTAGCGCATCAATATCCAGCCCCGAATCAGACTCGTCGAGAATGCACAGCTGAGGCTCCAGCACCGCCATCTGCAAAATATCATTGCGTTTTTTCTCACCGCCGGAGAAACCGACGTTTACCGAGCGGGTGAGCAAATCCTCCGGCATTTTCAACAGCGCGATTTTCTCCTCCATCAAATCCTGGAAGTCGAATCGATCCAGCGCCTCTTCACCACGGTAGCTACGTACCGCATTGAGCGCAGTTTGCAGGAAAAACTGATTACTGACCCCGGGGATTTCCACCGGGTACTGAAACGCCATAAAGATGCCTTCACCGGCCCGGTCTTCCGGCGACAGCTCCAGTAAGTCTTTACCGTTAAATTCCACCGTTCCACCGGTGACGGCATAATCATCACGCCCGGCCAATGTCGCTGACAGCGTGCTTTTCCCTGAGCCATTAGGCCCCATAATGGCGTGAACTTCCCCCGGGCGGACCTCCAGGCTCAGCCCGCGCAGGATCGCCTTCTCTTCGACGCTGACCTGTAAATCTTTAATGCTTAACATGTGCTTTCCTTAAATTTTAACCGACGCTGTGTTCAAGGCTGATGGCGAGAAGTTTTTGCGCTTCAACAGCGAACTCCAGCGGCAGTTCAGAGAACACGTCTTTACAGAACCCGTTGACGATCATCGAGATGGCGTCTTCTTCGCTGATACCGCGCTGCAGACAGTAGAACAGCTGATCTTCACCAATACGTGAGGTGGTGGCTTCGTGTTCAAGGTGGGCGCTGTTGTTGCGACACTCTACGTACGGGAAGGTATGCGCCCCGCAGTCTGCACCAATCAGCATTGAGTCACACTGGGTATAGTTACGGGCGTTGGTGGCGGTCGGCATAATTTTTACCAGGCCGCGATAGCTGTTCTGGCTGTGCCCGGCGGAGATCCCTTTCGAGATAATGGTCGATTTGGTGTTCTTGCCGATGTGGATCATCTTGGTGCCGGTATCGGCCTGCTGATGACCGCTGGTCAACGCAACGGAGTAAAATTCGCCGATGGAGTTATCGCCGCGCAAAATACAGCTGGGGTATTTCCAGGTGATGGCCGAGCCGGTTTCCGACTGGGTCCACGACATTTTGCTGTTTTCGCCTTCACACAGTGCGCGTTTGGTAACGAAGTTAAGGATGCCTCCGGTATTTCCATCGCCAGGGAACCAGTTTTGCACCGTCGAGTATTTCACTTCAGCATCTTTGTGGATGATCACTTCCACCACCGCCGCGTGCAGCTGATAGCTGTCGCGCACCGGAGCAGAACATCCTTCAATGTAGCTGACGTAGCTGCCTTCATCCGCCACCAGGATAGTGCGTTCAAATTGCCCGGTTTTTTCCGCATTAATACGAAAATAGGTGGAAAGCTCCATTGGGCAGCGCACGCCTTTTGGCACATAAATAAACGTACCGTCTGAGGCAACCGCTGCATTCAGCGCGGCAAAGAAATTGTCGTTGCCCGGCACCACTGTGCCGAGATATTTTTTCACCAGCGCCGGGTGATCGTGAATGGCCTCACCGAACGAGCAGAAAATAATGCCTTGCTCCGCCAGCTTTTCACGATAGGTGGTCGCCACCGAAACCGAGTCAAAAATGGCATCGACCGCCACTTCTCGCCCTTCACGTACCGGCACGCCAAGTTGTTCGAAAGCGTCCTCAACCTCTTTACTTAAAAACGCATTCGCGCCCGTTTGCTGTACCGCTCCCGGCTCGGAGGCGCAGGTCTCATCGCAGTTGCCGCAGGAAGGTGCGGAGTAATAGCTGTAATCCTGATAATTCAGCTTATCGTAATGCGCTTTTAACCAGTGCGGCTCCTCCATCGTCAGCCACGCCTTAAACGCATCCAGGCGAAATGCCAGCATCCAGTCCGGTTCGTTGCGTTTCGCGGAAATCGCCCGCACGACCTCTTCATTGATGCCCTTCGCCAGTTCATCAGTTTTTAGTTGGGTGAAGAATCCCTCTTTATAATTGAGGTGTCCGCCAGCCCAGGTGTTGACATCGTCAGTTGCTTCAGTGTTACGCGACATAGTACCGCCTATACCCCAAAACTTTCGCCACAGCCGCATTCGTTCTGGGCCTTCGGGTTATGAAATTTAAATAACTGATTTAATCCTTCACGAACAAAATCGACTTCGGTTCCGTCAATAAACGGCATCGCCTGTAACGGCACATACAGCCTGGCGCCATCGGTTTCGAACACCAGATCGTCTTTTTCCGGTTGGCTGACGGTATCCAGCACATAGCCAAACCCCGCACATCCTGTTTGCTTCACGCCTAACCGCACGCCCAGCATATCGGGCTGTTTCGCCACCAGCTCACGAATATGCGCCGCGGCGGCTGACGTTAACGTCAACCCACGCCATGCAAAATCGTTCGGATTAAATGTTCCTGAATGCAATTCCATAGGGTTACCTCGAGTCATTAACCTGCACGCTACAATACCATGTTAGTGATAATGATTATCACTTCAACCCCTGATCAGCAGGGGCATTCGGGTTAACCGCCCTTTTTGGTTACTTTTATTAAGCATAGACCCTGCGGCGAGGGTTTACAGAGAGGGATTATTTTGTTCAATGCTTTGATAAATAATGGGTTACAAACCGTTAATCGTTCAGCAAGGTAAAACGCAAAAAGATGTATAGAAAATGTCTATTTAAGAGATAGGGGAAAGACGGAGAAATAGAAGTAACCGCCTGCAAAACGGCGCAGACAGACAATAAAAAACCCTTAAGGCTGCTATGTTAGCAGGCTTAAGGGTTCCGACCCCATCCGGCGCTTATCTCCGGCACTCACGATGGCTTAGCTCTTGAAGGGGCGATTGGAATAATCTCACGACCTGACGCCGTGTTTTTAACACAAACTGCGGTTTGTCTGATTTACAGGCAGACGCAGCTCACATATTCAGACCAGAATCTCATGCAGGGCATCCAATAGCAGACGCAGCCCTGCCGGTTGATGCTCACGCGAAAGATATAACCCATAAATCGGCAAACATCGCGGCTTGAGCTGGGGCAAAAGCCGGATCAACCGACCTTGTTCCAGTCCTTCACGCGCCTCTTGTTCCGGCACCAGCGCAATGCCCATACCGGCCAGTGCCGACTCACATAATAGCGCAGAGATCCCGGCACTGATATTTCCCTTTATTGCCACCGATACGGCATCGCCCTGCTCATCGTGAAAGTGCCAGGATTTTCCGGCGAAACCGCTGTAGTAAAGGCAATTGTGTTGGGCCAGTTCGTCAAGATTTTGCGGAGTGCCATGCTGGCGCAGGTAATCCGCAGAGGCACATAACACCGACTCACAGTCACCCAGACGGCGGGCGATGGTGCCTGGTTCAGGGTTATCCGTGATGCGGATTGCCGCATCAATACGTTCACCGACCAGGCTCACCGGTTGATTGTTAATCTCAACCTCAATGCGCAGTTCAGGGAAACGCGCCAGAAAAACGGGCAGTACCGGTGCCAAAATATGCATCGCAGTAAAATGGGCGCAAGCCACACGTAGCGTGCCGGAAGGAATCTCTGCTGCGCTGGCGGCGCTGATATCCAGCGACAACTGCGCCAGCGAGCGCGTCTTCACTAACGCCTCTTCCCCCGCGGGCGTAATGGTCAGCCGACGCGATGAACGGTGGATTAACCTTGCACCTGCCCATTTTTCCATCTCGTCAAGATAGCGACTGACCATCGGACGGGAAAGCCCCAGCGCGCGCGCAGCGGCGCTCAGACTCCCCAAATCGCAGATATGGTTAAATACCGTTGCCGCCATGACTCTGTCCATTGCATCCCATCCGATCGTTTTATGAAACTCAGCATGTCCTGATAGAGGAATTCTAACAGATCCAAATATCCGTAAAATAAAGAACAAGAAAAAGACATTTCATCTGCAAAAGGTTATCCCCCATGAAAGTGAACGCCCTGGCCCTGCTGTTACCTCTGTTTGCCTCGCCGGTTTTCGCCGCGCCACTCCAGCTTGACGTCTACAATCCCCAGGAAAAAGCTATTTTTCCGGTATCCTCAACGCTGGTGTCCGGCCCGAAAGAGGCCATTTTATTTGATGCGCAATTCAGCACCAAAGACGGTGAAAAGCTGGTGCAGATGATTCGCGACAGCGGCAAAAAACTGCAGGCCATCGTGATCACCTCCGGTGACCCGGATTTTTATTTTGGTCTGCAGCCAATTGTTAACGCCTTTCCCGAGGTAAAGGTTTTGGCAACCCCGCAGGTCGTGGAGCACATTCGTGCCACCAAAGACGCCAAACTGCAGTTTTGGGGCCCGCAGATGAAAGACGGCGCGCCAACGACGATCATCGTGCCGCAGGTCACGACGCAAACGCGCTTTACCATTGATGGTGAAACGCTGGAACTGCGCCACTCGAATGATTACGCGGCCTATGTCTGGATCCCGGCTAACCGGGCGATCCTCGGCGGCACCGGCGTGGCTTCCGGTATTCATGTCTGGACTGCGGACACACAGTCTCCTGAACAGCGTCGCGCATGGCGCAACGTGCTGAGCGAAATGCAAACCTTACGCCCAAACGAGGTGATCCCCGGTCACTACATCGGTGAACGTCCGGCAGACGATCAAGCGATCCGCTTCACCGGTGATTATTTGCACGCTTTTGAGCAGGCGCTGGGCGCGAAACAAGGATCCGCATATGTGATTCAGACGATGAAGGCCGCATGGCCAGGGCTTGCTGACGAAAGCTCGCTGGATCTGAGTGCGAAGGTCAATACCGGGGAGATGAAATGGTAAACCCAATTTAAGGCAAAAAATAACCCCGAACAGGTGTCGGGGTTTTCATCACGATAAGCATACTGGAATCAATGAACGCCGTGCCGCCAGGCAAAATAGATTTCTTCTTTGAGTTCAGTCGAAGAAAGCGCCAGTAAATCAGCAAACTCCAGCTCTAATTGTTTCAGTCTTTTGAGATACTGAGCCGGTGAAAGATCGCTGTTATCACGACGTATAAATTCTATTGCCAGTTGGGCCGGGTCTAATTGGGTAGACATATCATCCTCGCTTGTGTTCAAAACCTGCACAGTATAGCACCTTTCCCTGCGCAGATAATGACCAAACGCAACATGCATCACAAAATAGCGGTCGTCAGACGCGATGTGCAACACAACCGTCCCTGCTCATCGAAGATTTCGATTTGCCAGACCTGATGGCGAGAACCGGTATGCAGCGCGCTGCACACCCCTCTCACTCGCCCTTCCCGCGCGGAGCGGATATGGTTGGCATTGACCTCAAGACCCACCACTTTTTGATCACCTTGAGTGCATAAATACCCGGCCACCGAGCCAATGCTTTCGGCCAGCACCACCGACGCGCCACCGTGTAACAGGCCAAAAGGCTGTTTGGTTCGGTGATCCACCGGCATCGTGGCTTCCAGCGTATTGTCACCAATGTGCTCAAAGCGGATATCAAGCAGACCCACCATATTTCCCTCACCCATGGCATTGAGCGCCTCGAGTGAAACTTCACGTTTCCAGATCATCCAATAATCTCCAGCAGTGCCTGTAATGGGTGGCGAACGCCCGTGCCTTCCACGCGTTTTACCTGGCTGCGGCAAGAATACCCTGCCGCCAGACAGCGGCTGCGCGGTAATCGCTGCATCGCCTGGTGCCATGATAACTCATAGATGCCCAGCGAGTTCTGGTGATTCTTCACTTCATGACCGTATGTGCCCGCCATGCCGCAGCACCCGACGCTGACGTTTTCCAGCCTCGCGCCGAATTTGGCAAAAATGGCCGCCCACTGCGCAGGCGCGCCAGGCAGGGCCGTTACCTCGGTGCAGTGTCCAAAGAAATACCACGGCTCACCCGCAGTTGCGGCAGGCTGCTGAGACGCCAGGACGGTTGACAGCCACTCGTTCACCAGAAGTACATGGAAATCGCCACGCTGCTCGCCCAGCGCCAGCTTGTATTCATCGCGATAGCACAATACCAACGCCGGATCGACACCAACCATCGGGATATTCAACGCCGCCACGCGATTGAGAAATTCAGCGGTTTTTTTCGCCGTTTTGGCAAAACGGTTTAAGAAGCCTTTAATGTGCTGCGCCTTGCCATTAGGCGAGAACGGCAGCAGGACCGGCTGTAAACCGAGTTTTTCCACCAGGCGGATAAAATCAGCTACCACCTGTGCATCGTAATAGCTGGTAAACGGATCCTGGACCACCAGCACCGTACGGGCCTTCTGTTCCTGACTCAATAGCTCAAGCTGTTCCAGCGTCATATTGGCGGAGCGGTGCCCAACCAACTGACGCTGTAACGACGGTGCGGACAGTAGCGGCAAATCCACCATGCCAATATGCTTTTTGGCCAGCGTACGCACCAGCGGCTGGTTAATGAAGAAGTTGAATGTTTTTGGCGCGCGCGCCATCAAAGGCGCATAGCTTTCAACGGTTGCCACCATGTGATCGCGCAGCGGACGCAAATAACGCGTGTGGTACAGTTGCAGGAAACGGGAACGGAACTCCGGAACGTCAATTTTGATTGGGCACTGCGTGGAACAGGCTTTACACGCCAGACAGCCTGACATCGCCTCTTTGACTTCGTGCGAGAAATCGTACTCACCCTTACGCGCATGCCAGCTGTTACGCGTGCGGGCAATCAGCGTACGTAAACTGGTGCGTTTTTCCGGTAACTCTTTTTCCAGATGCACCGGATCGATGCCGCGGTCGGCGAGCAGGCGCAACCATTCCCGTACCAGCGTTGCACGTCCTTTGGGGGAGTGAATTCGGTTCATGCTGATTTTCATCGACGGGCACATGGGGCTGTTGGCATCGAAGTTAAAACATAACCCGTTGCCGTTACACTCCAGCGCCCCACGCCACTCCTGCCTTACGGCCAGTGGGATCTGGCGATCGTAGGTGCCGCGTTTAACTGCATCGACTTTCATCATCGGCGCATCAACGCCTTCCGGTGGGCATATTTTGCCAGGGTTCAGCCGATTTTGCGGGTCAAACGCCGACTTCACCTTGCGCAGTTCACCGTACAACTCATCACCAAAGAACGCCGGACTGTACTCCGCGCGAAATCCTTTGCCGTGTTCGCCCCACAGCAGGCCGCCGTATTTGGCCGTCAATGCCACCACGTCATCAGAAATGCGTTTCATCAGCACTTCCTGCTGCGGATCGCACATGTCCAGCGCCGGCCTGACGTGTAACACCCCGGCGTCCACGTGACCAAACATGCCATAGCTCAGGCCGTGGCCGTCAAGCAGCGCGCGAAACTCCGCGATGTAATCCGCCAGATGTTCAGGCGGTACGCAGGTATCCTCCGCGAACGGAATCGGCTTGGCGGCCCCTTTTGTGTTGCCCAGCAAACCGACAGCTTTTTTGCGCATCGCGTAGATACGCTCCACGCCTGCCAGCTCAGTACACAGCTGCCAGCCAATGACGCCTGCTTCCTGACGGGCAATTAAACCGTCCAGGCGCTCACACAGTGCGCTGACCTGCAAATCAATCAATGCTTCGTCGTCACCGGCAAACTCGACGATATTCAGCCCCAGCATCTCTTTATTCGGCACATCGGTAATCAGTTCGCTTACCGAATGCCAGACAATGTCTTCGCGTGCCAGATTCAGGACTTTAGAGTCCACGGTTTCTACCGACAGCGCGCGCGCGTCAACCATTACCGGGGCATTGCGCAAAGCGGAATCAAATGAGTCATATTTGACGTTGACCAGCCGCCGCACTTTCGGCAATGGCGTGATATCGAGGCGAGCCTCGGTAATAAATGCCAGCGTGCCCTCGGAACCGGTGAGGATGCGGGTTAAATCAAACTCGGTCATCTCATCGTTAAAGACGTGCCGCAGATCGTAGCCGGTTAAAAACCGATTCAGCTTCGGAAACTTATCTACGATCAGCTGGCGGTTTTCACGACAGCGCTGGTAAACGGTCTTATAGATGCGCCCGATGGTGGTATTGGTGTTACCGAGCATTTCAGCCAGTTCCACCGGCATCGGCTGCGTATCAAGGATATCGCCGCCCATCAGTACCGCACGTACGCCCAGCACGTGGTCGGAGGTTTTACCGTATACCAGTGAGCCCTGTCCGGACGCATCGGTGTTGATCATCCCGCCAAGCGTTGCCCGGTTACTGGTCGACAATTCTGGTGCGAAGAAATAGCCGTACGGCTTCAGATACTGGTTAAGCTGGTCTTTTATCACCCCGGCCTCGACCCGTACCCAACCTTCCTGCGGATTGATTTCAATAATGCGGCTCATATAACGGGACATATCCACGATAATGCCCTGATTCAGCGCCTGACCATTGGTACCCGTGCCGCCGCCGCGCGGGGTAAAAATCAACGAGGAAAAGAGAGGTTCCGCCGCCAGACGGGCAATCAGCGCCACATCCGCCGTTGAACGGGGGAAAACTACGGCATCAGGAAGAAGCTGATAGATGCTGTTATCCGTCGACATTGTCAGGCGATCGGCATAGCTCGTTGCCGTGTCGCCCGTAAATCCTTGCTGCTCCAGCGCCTGCAAAAAATTGAGCACCAGTTGAACGACACCAGGTGCCTGAGAAATTTGTGGAATCATTATAGTGACCCTTTCCTGCGGTCTGTGTTGTGAATTTAATCGTTTGCGTGTTGCTTTGTTTGTTGTATCACATTTTTTTCTAATACGCCCAGCAGATTTAAAGGCAGAATCGGCCTGTTAAAAACCGCTGAAATTGCTCATCATTATAGGGTGTGGTTTAAGCGTTCACGTCGCGTCAACGTTCTGACGTACAGAAAAGGTGAAAAAGTATTTATGGTAAATTTCCGTCAGCCCAGGGATATCGCACAAGTGCTGCTCTCGGTGCTGTTTTTAGCCATCCTGATTGTGGCCTGTTTATGGATAGTGCAGCCCTTTATCCTTGGTTTTGCATGGGCTGGAACCGTGGTCATTGCGACCTGGCCCATTTTGCTGCGTATACAGAAATTGTTATGGGGGCGTCGTTCTCTGGCCGTGCTGGTAATGACCCTGCTGCTGGTCCTTTTGTTTATCATTCCTATCGCGCTATTGGTCAACAGTATTGTTGATGGCAGCGGACCGTTGATCCATGCCGTAACCGCGGGCGATATGACGTTGCCGGACCTGGAGTGGCTGAACAGTATTCCGTTAGTGGGTGCCAAAATTTATGGCGCATGGCACAGCCTGCTGGATATGGGCGGCGCGGCAATTATGGCCAAAGTGCGTCCTTATATCGGCACAACCACCACCTGGTTTGTTGGTCAGGCCGCGCACATTGGTCGCTTTATGATGCACTGTGGCCTGATGCTGCTGTTCAGCGCCCTGCTCTACTGGCGCGGCGAGCAGGTGGCATTAGGGATTCGTCACTTCGCCTGTCGCCTGGCTTCTAAGCGTGGTGATGCTGCTATTTTGCTGGCGGCACAAGCGATCCGCGCGGTGGCATTGGGTGTGGTCGTCACCGCACTGGTGCAGGCCGTTCTCGGGGGTATTGGTCTGGCGGTAACGGGTGTGCCGTACGCCACGCTGCTGGCGGTGTTGATGATCCTGTCCTGCCTGGTGCAGTTGGGTCCTCTACCGGTGCTAATCCCGGCCATTATCTGGCTGTACTGGACGGGGGACTCCACCTGGGGCACGGTGCTGCTGGTCTGGAGTGCCGTGGTCGGCACGCTGGATAACGTAATCCGCCCGATGCTGATTCGTATGGGCGCCGATTTACCGCTGATCCTCATCCTGTCGGGTGTCATCGGCGGGTTAATTGCCTTCGGCATGATTGGCTTGTTTATCGGCCCAGTGGTCCTGGCGGTATCCTGGCGTCTGTTCTCCGCTTGGGTGAACGAAGCCCCGGCGCCAGGTAACGATCCGGACGAAATCCTCGAAGAAATCGCTGAAATCGAAAACAACAAATAACCCTGACATCAGGCGGCATCGCCGCCTGATTGTTTAACGCTGCTTATTGATGCTTCAGCACTCATTGCCCCAATCCCACGCCTCCTGCCTTAAAACCCTCATTTGTGTCGCAATTTCTTTACAGTTTTTAAACTATTGAGATGAATCTGATCGACGTGAAAAATCGACATGCCTACTATTGTCTCAAGGCTTTAGATCAACACATTGATTTATAAGCATGGAAATCCCCTGAGTGAAACAACGAATTGCTGTGTGTAGTCTTTGCCCATCTCCCACGATGGGCTTTTTTTTAACATTTACTCGCAGCTCACCACGCAACGGCTCATCATCTGCCAGTTCTTCGGCATAATCTGTAGCGTACCAACCACATTGACCGTCGTGCTCGCCCAGATGTTCGCAGATGAATTCCCGACCATCAGGTCGAACTCGCCGGGTTCCACCACCCGTTTGCCATCCCTGCGGGTGAAGTTGAGCATATCCACCGGCACATAAAAGGTCAGCGTTGCGCGTGCACCGGGGTCCAGAGTTACGCGCTGAAACGCTTTCAGCTCTTTAACGGGACGAACCATCGAAGCCACTTTGTCGTGTACATACAGTTGCACCACCTCACTTCCCCTACGCTCGCCACGGTTACGCACCACAACCTGAAGCGCAACCTCGCCCTCCACCGGAACGTCCGGACCCAGCAGCGTAATACCCTCGCAGGCAAACTCGGTCCAGCCTTTACCGTAGCCGAAGGGATAGCGGGAGCCAAAATGGAACGCAAACGGCGTACCACCGCTTTTTAGTTTGTGATTGTAGTAATAGGGCATAGCACCTGCGCTTTTCGGCACGCTAACCACCAGCCTGCCCAGCGGCTCAGCCCGTCCGGTCAGCACATCGGCAATAGCCCAGCCTCCTTCCTGACCCGGCGCCCAGGCCATTAACAGCCCGGCGACATGGTCCTCCAGCCCCTGCAGGTTGTATGGCCTGCCGCCTGTCATCACCACAACAACCGGTTTACCCGTCGCCACCAGAGCCTCCAGTAGTTGTTGCTGTACACCCGGCAGAGTGAGGCCGTCTGTATCCGAGCCTTCTCCCACCGTGCCGCTCTGGAAAAGTCCGGCCAGATCGCCGACACAGACCACCACCACATCGTTGCGACGGGCGACGGCAACCGCTTCAGGAATCAAACGTTGGTCAGTGGAGACCGGGGAGGACTGCATCGGTTTGCCACTGCTGTCACCGGGAAACACCGGTGCGCCCGCCAACCGATTCTCTATGATATGACAGCCCTTCGCATAGTCGATATGGTCATCGCCCAAATAGTGGCGCAGCGCGGACAGCGGGGTCGTCACCTGCACGGCGTTGTCAGCCATATCGCTGATGATCAGATGCACCGGGAAGCTGTAACCACTGAGCAGCGCCAGCGGATCGTCCGCCGTGGGGCCGATCACCGCAACGCGCGGTCTGCCCTGCAGCGGCAAAATACCGTTATTTTCCAGTAGCGTTATCGAGCGCGTGGCAACATCACGTGCGACTTTGCGTGTTTCTTCGGACTGCAGGTCAATCGCAGACTCATCGGTGTACGGCTGCTCGAACAGGCCAAGACGAAATTTCTCCGTCAGGACGCGGGAGACAATCTCATCGACTTTGGTCATGGTTATTAGTCGACGTTCTACCGCCATGGCTAAATGGCGCGCGCAGTCGTCTTTCGGCAACTCAACGTCAAGTCCGGCATTAAAGGCCAGCGCTGCAGATTGCGCGGCATCATGCGACACGCCGTGATGTTGATGCAGTAAACTGACGCCGCCGTAATCGGCCACAATGATCCCGTCGAACCCCCATTGTTCACGCAAAATCGTGGTTAGCAGGTAGCTGTCGCTGTGCCCTGGTTGGTTATCAATATCATGATAGGCAGGCATTACCGATCCAGCATTAGCTCGTTTTACCGCCATCTCGAACGGCAGCAGGAAGGTATCGTTAAGCTCGCAGAACCCCAGATGCACCGGCGCATGATTGCGCGCCCCTTCGCTAAACGAATGCCCGACATAGTGTTTCAGCGTCGCCAGCACATCGCGTTTTTCGCCCTGCAACCCCTGCACATAGGCACAGGCCATCACCCCCACTAGCCATGGATCTTCACCAAAGGTTTCTTCCGTCCTACCCCAGCGGACATCGCGTGAGACATCCAGCACCGGTGCCAGCCCCTGGCGGCATCCGGTTGAACGCGCCTCCAGGCCAATCTGCCTGGCGGCACGCTTGACCAGTTCAGGATCCCAGGTTGAACCGTAGTTCAGCGACGAGGGAAACAGGGTGGCATCTTTACATAACAACCCCACCAGGCACTCCTCATGAAACAGCGCGGGAATGCCCAGCCGCGTCTCTTCCATTAACATCTTTTGTAAACGATTCGCCGCCCGCACGCCCGTTTTTGCCTCAACGATATGGGTGCCCAGCGGGCGCGTAATCTGTCCAACACCCATTCTCAGTCGCTCGGTGAGTGCCGCCTGACCGCTCATACCGGCAAACTCGTCACTCATGTCGCTGCGTTCCCGGTGGTCGCCCTTTTCAGATAGCACCAACCAGTAAGCATGCATTTGCGCGAACTTCTCTTCAGGTGTCATGCGCGCCAGCAAATCAGCCACGCGTTCGTGCACCGGCCGTTTTGCATCCTTGTAAATACTCATCATTGTAACTCCCCTCTCTCCATCAACCATTGCTCTGACAAGTATCAAGAGGCGCGACAACGTGAACAATTGCGGAAATAGCCAGTGGAATTACGTTATTTAGTTAATGTGATCGGCCGCAAGGGGTGATTTACTCGCGACCTGAAAGGCCAATCCCCGTCGTATTTACAGATCAATAACAAATAATATTGCACAAGATAGTGTGACTCTCTTCAAGTTGAAATATCCACAGTAATGTTATTACTACTCCACCGTTTTTATTAAGTGATGACATGATGAACGCATTCGAATTGCAGGCATTCCGCCACCTTTTTGCGCTATCGATTGAAGAAAGTGCGAGTTATATTGCGGGTGATGGCAATGTTACCACCTGGCAACAATGGGAAAATGGTGATCGTGATATACCAGAGAGCATTGTGCAGCGCTGTGCAGAAATGAAAGCAAAGCGCAAATTGCGAATTAATGCCATCATCGAAAAAATCAACAATCGTATTGGTAATAATACGATGCGTTTTTTCCCCGACCTGATGTCTTTTCAAGCGGTGTATCACGACGATAATTTCCTCGACTGGAAAATTTATCAATCGACGGCAGTTGAACTTTTTGCCCATGACCTCGAGCGTTTGTGCTAGGAAACCGCGACGCCACACCCTTTAGCCTCTTCGCTGAGTAACACATTATGAAAAATACCTATTTCTCCACTGCGATAGGGCTGTACCTTAATTATCTGGTACATGGTATGGGGGTCATTTTGATGAGCCTCAATATGTCCTCACTGGAACAACAGTGGCAAACCAATGCGGCAGGCGTGTCGATTGTTATTTCTTCTCTCGGCATTGGTCGATTAAGCGTCTTATTACTGGCGGGTTTACTCTCCGATCGCTATGGGCGCAGGCCGTTTATCCTGCTCGGCATAACCTGCTATCTCTGTTTCTTCGTGGGTATTATCAATACGCACAATATTTACATTGCCTACGCGTTTGGTTTTTTAGCCGGGATGGCGAACAGTTTTCTCGATGCGGGAACATACCCCAGCCTGATGGAGGCATTTCCCCGCACACCCAGCACCGCGAATATTCTGATTAAAGCCTTTGTCTCCAGCGGCCAGTTCCTGTTGCCGATGTTCATCAGTCTGTTGGTGTGGGGTGAATGTTGGTTTGGCTGGTCCTTCCTGCTGGCGGCAGGCATCATGATTTCCAACGGCATATTTTTATTTCGCTGCCGATTTCCTGCGCATCCGGGACGCCAACCCACCGTCAAGGAAGCACCCGAAACAACGATGGCTACGCATCGTTGTTCCCTGATCGATCTTGGCAGCTACACCCTGTACGGCTACATCTCAATGGCCACCTTTTACCTGGTGAGCCAGTGGCTGGCTCAGTACGGTCAGTTTGTCGCTGGCATGTCCTATACGTTATCCATCAAGCTGTTGAGCGTTTACACGTGCGGTTCGCTACTGTGCGTGCTGATCACCGCCCCGCTGGCGAGGAAGGCCGAACGCGCACCGACGCTGTTAATGCTTTACACCTTCATCTCGTTTATTGCTCTGCTGGCGGTCTGCCTGCACCCTACGCCAACGGTGGTGATCGCGTTTGCTTTTGTCATCGGTTTTTCATCTGCTGGCGGCGTGGTACAAATCGGGCTAACGCTGATGGCGGCGCGTTTCCCGCATGCCAAGGGGAAAGCCACCGGGATCTATTACAGTGCGGGCAGTATTGCCACTTTCACCATTCCCTTGATTACGGCAAAACTCTCACAATCCAGCATTGCCCATATCATGTGGTTTGATACCGGCATGGCTGCCATCGGCTTCTTGCTGGCACTGTTCATTGGTTATCGCAGCCGCATGGCGACAAAGTATCCATTAAAAATGGCGCCACTCGCCGAATAGCACGGATGCAATATTGTTCCCCCCGTCTGCAAAATAATTTGCGGACTATTTAAAACAACAGCAAAACGGCAACAGGAAGAATTAATTTCACACTTTGCTATGCAATATACCTGGTCACTTAAGCGTCATGCTATGTAGGTACAGCATCCGTCACTCGGTATAGTAATGACATCATCATCGCAATCAATATTATCACGATGAAAACGAACCCTATTAAAATCTGCAAGGAGTTATGCGAAATGTCTCAGAGCAAGGCTTTTAATACGCCATTTCTTCTGGCGATAACCTGTATTTATCTCAGCTATTTCCTGCATGGCATTAGTGTCATTACGCTGGCACAAAACATGACTTCCCTGGCAGAGAAATTTTCCACCGACAATGCGGGGATTGCCTATTTAATTTCCGGTATCGGATTGGGCCGTCTGGTCAGTATTTTATTCTTCGGCGTACTCTCCGATAAATTTGGTCGTCGGGCCATTATCCTGTTAGGCGTCATTCTTTATATGCTGTTCTTCTTCGGTATTCCCGCCAGCCCAAATCTGATGATTGCTTTTATTCTGGCGATTTGTGTGGGCGTCGCCAACTCCGCGCTGGATACCGGTGGCTATCCGGCGTTAATGGAGTGCTTCCCCAAAGCGTCCGGTTCGGCGGTTATTCTGGTGAAGGCGATGGTGTCTTTTGGGCAGATGCTCTACCCGCTCGTTGTCAGCACCATGTTATTGAATCATATCTGGTACGGCTATGCCGTCATTGTCCCGGGCATCCTGTTCGTGGTGATTACCTTAATGCTGCTCAAGAGTCGCTTCCCCAGCCAAGTGGTGGACGCAGGTGTGGCGAAAGATCTGCCGCAGATGAACAGTAAGCCGCTGGTGTGGCTGGAAGGTGTGGCATCAGTGATGTTCGGCGTGGCCGCATTTTCAACCTTTTACGTCATCGTGGTGTGGATGCCGAAATACGCCATGGCCTTTGCCGGGATGGCCGAAGCCGACGCGCTGAAAACCATCTCTTACTACAGCATGGGTTCCCTGGTCTGCGTGTTTATTTTTGCTGTACTGCTGAAGAAATTAGTCCGTCCGATCTGGGCCAACGTCTTTAACGCCGGGCTGGCAACGATTACAGCAGCGGTGATCTATTTGTACCCCTCGCCGCTGGTCTGTAACGCAGGCTCATTTCTCATCGGGTTCTCTGCCGCTGGCGGTATTTTACAACTGGGCGTCTCGGTGATGTCGGAGTTCTTCCCGAAGAGCAAAGCCAAAGTCACCAGCGTTTATATGATGATGGGCGGCGTTGCCAACTTCATTATCCCGCTGATCACCGGATACCTGTCTAACATCGGCCTGCAATACATTATTTTGCTCGATCTGGTCTTTGCCCTGCTGGCATTTATCACGGCCATTATCGTCTTTATCCGTTACTACCGCGTATTTGATATACCCAAAAACGATGTGCGGTTGGGCGAACGTTATTTTCAATAAAGAGTTCACAAGGAGTTAAAAATGGATGTTACTGCAAAATATGAACTGATTGGCCTGATGGCCTACCCCATCAGACACAGCCTGTCGCCAGAAATGCAAAATAAGGCGCTGGAAAAAGCCGGACTGCCGTTTACCTATATGGCATTTGAAGTCGATAACACAACCTTTGCGGGTGCCATTGAAGGGTTGAAAGCGTTAAAGATGCGCGGTACCGGCGTCTCGATGCCCAATAAACAACTGGCGTGCGAATATGTCGATGAATTAACCCCCGCCGCTAAACTGGTCGGTGCCATCAATACCATCGTCAATGACAATGGCTATCTTCGTGGCTACAACACCGACGGCACCGGCCATATTCGCGCCATTAAGGAAAGCGGCTTCGATATAAAAGGCAAAACCATGGTACTGTTGGGCGCGGGCGGTGCATCGACCGCTATCGGCGCACAGGCCGCCATTGAGGGCATTAAAGAGATTAAACTGTTTAACCGTCAGGATGATTTCTTTAGCAAAGCGCTTGAGTTCGCCAAACGCGTGAATGAAAACACCGACTGTGTGGTGACCGTTATCGATCTGGCAGACCAACAGGCCTTCGCCGAGGCTCTGGCCAGCGCAGACATTTTGACCAACGGCACAAAAGTCGGCATGAAACCACTGGAAAACGAATCCATTGTTAGCGATGAATCGCTGTTACGCCCGGATCTGCTGGTAACCGAATGCGTCTACAATCCGCATATGACCAAGTTACTGCAGCAGGCGCAGCGTGCCGGTTGCAAAACCATTGATGGTTACGGCATGTTGTTATGGCAAGGTGCTGAGCAGTTCAAATTGTGGACCGGGAAAGATTTCCCGCTGGAATACGTTAAGCAGGTTATGGGGTTTGCCGCCTGACGGGCAACAATCTGTGAATTTTTAAAGGGTAATCAATGAAAACCGTAACCGTAAGAAACCTCGTGATTGGCGAGGGTGCGCCGAAGATCATTGTTTCGTTAATGGGTAAAGACATCGCCACGGTAAAAACCGAAGCGCTGGCCTACCGCGACGCGGACTTCGACATCCTGGAATGGCGTGTTGACCATTTTGCCGATGTCTCTTCCATTGACGCGGTGCTGGAAGCGGCCCGCACGATCCGCGACGTGATGAGCGATAAGCCGCTACTTTTCACCTTCCGCAGCGCCAAAGAAGGCGGTGAACAGGCGCTGTCTGTTGCAGACTATATTGCGCTTAACCGTGCGGCGGTGGATAGCGGACTGGTGGATATGATCGATCTGGAGCTGTTCACCGGCGATGAACAGGTCAAAGCCGCCGTCGAGCATGCGCACGCGAAGCAGGTCTTGGTGATTATGTCGAATCATGATTTCCACAAAACACCGGCAGCAGAAGAGATTATCCAGCGGCTGCGTAAAATGCAGGAACTGGGCGCAGATATCCCGAAAATTGCGCTGATGCCACAAAACAAGACGGATGTCCTGACGCTGCTTAGCGCTACGCTTGAGATGCAGGAGCACTACGCCGACCGCCCAATCATTACTATGTCGATGGCCAAAACCGGCGTAATTTCGCGACTGGCGGGTGAAGTTTTTGGTTCTGCGGCGACCTTTGGTGCGGTGAAAAAAGCCTCAGCGCCCGGGCAGATCTCGGTTTCCGATTTGCGCAGCGTACTGACCATTTTACATCAGGCTTAATAACAGAATATTTCTGTACTGTTTTAAATAACCCCCCTGCCCTGTTATTCATATTATTTTGAATATCGGGCAGACGGTTAGTTATTTTTAAAATAAATAAATTTCTTTTATCGAATAAAACGATAGGCAGCCTCACGCCTGTAACCTGGAGTTTATATGAAACTTAACAGACCTGAACGTATTAACGGTCGGGTGCCGGTATTATCGGCAGCGGATGCAGTTGATTATATTCCTGATGAAGCCACGCTCTGCGTATTAGGCGCCGGCGGCGGTATTCTGGAGGCCACCACATTAATTAGCGCACTGGCCGAAAAATATAAAACCTGTCAAACTCCGCGTAATTTATCGCTAATTAGTCCGACGGGCCTGGGCGATCGCGCCGACCGGGGTATTAGCCCGTTGGCACAAGAAGGATTGGTCAAATGGGCGCTATGCGGACATTGGGGGCAATCACCGCGCATTTCCGATTTAGCTGAACAAAATAAAATCGCCGCCTATAACTATCCTCAGGGCGTATTGACGCAAACGTTGCGTGCAGCCGCAGCCCACCAGCCGGGTATTCTGAGTGATATTGGGATCGGCACGTTTGTTGACCCCCGCCAGCAGGGCGGCAAGCTCAATGACGTAACCACCGACGATCTGATCAAACTGGTGGAGATAGACAACAAGGAGTACCTCTACTACAAGGCCATCGCGCCCACCATCGCCTTCATTCGCGCTACCACCTGTGACAGCGAAGGCTACGCCACGTTTGAGGATGAGGTGATGTACCTCGATGCGCTGGTGATTGCCCAGGCCGTGCATAACCACGGCGGCATCGTCATGATGCAGGTACAAAAAATGGTCAAGAAAGCCACCTTACACCCCAAAGCGGTGCGGATCCCGGGCTATCTGGTGGACATCGTGGTGGTTGACCCTGATCAGACCCAACTGTACGGCGGGGCGCCGGTTAACCGTTTTATTTCCGGCGACTTTGTCCTTGATGACAGCCAGCAAATCGCCCTGCCGCTCAACCAGCGTAAACTGGTGGCCAGGCGCGCCCTGTTCGAAATGCGCAAAGGCGCGGTGGGTAACGTTGGGGTCGGTATCGCTGACGGTATTGGTCTGGTTGCTCGTGAAGAAGGCTGCGCCGACGACTTTATTCTGACGGTCGAAACCGGCCCAGTGGGAGGGATAACCTCGCAAGGCATTGCCTTCGGTGCCAACGTTAACACCCGTGCCATTATGGATATGACCACCCAGTTCGATTTCTACCACGGCGGCGGTCTGGATGTGTGCTATTTGAGTTTTGCTGAAGTGGACAGCCACGGCAACGTCGGCGTACATAAATTCAATGGCAAGATTATGGGCACCGGTGGATTTATCGATATTAGCGCCACTTCCAAGAAAATTATTTTCTGCGGCACACTCACTGCCGGAAGTCTGAAAACAGACGTCGCCGACGGCAAGCTGAATATTGTCCAGGAAGGTCGGGTGAAAAAATTCGTCAGTGAATTACCTGAAATAACCTTCAGTGGAAAAATTGCTCTCGAACGCGGATTAGAGGTGCGTTACATCACCGAACGTGCCGTCTTTACCTTAAAAGAGGATGGTCTCCATTTGGTAGAAATTGCCGCCGGCGTTTCTTTGCAAAACGATATTCTGGACAAAATGGATTTCGCCCCGGTTATTTCTCCTGAGTTAAAACTGATGGACGAAAGATTATTTATCAATACCCCCATGGGTTTTGTCTTGCCCGACGCAGCCAATTAAAAGGAGTACCCTAATGGACTTTTCGTTAACTGAAGAACAAGAGCTGCTGCTTGCCAGCATTCGCGAACTGATCACCAGCCATTTTCCGGAAGAATATTTCCGCACTTGCGATCAGACCGCCACCTACCCAAAAGAGTTTATGCGCGCCCTTGCGGATAACGGTATTTCGATGCTGGGCGTGCCGGAAGAGTTCGGCGGCATACCGGCAGATTATGTCACCCAGATGCTGGCGCTGATGGAAGTGTCAAAATGCGGCGCTCCGGCATTTTTAATCACTAACGGGCAGTGTATTCACAGCATGCTCCGTTTTGGTTCCGCCGAGCAGTTACGCAAAACGGCGGAAAGCACCATGGAAACCGGTGATCCCGCATATGCTCTGGCGTTAACCGAACCGGGTGCCGGATCTGACAACAACAGTGCCACCACCAGCTACACGCGAAAAAACGGCAAAGTGTATCTCAACGGGCAAAAAACGTTCATTACCGGTGCTAAAGAGTACCCGTACATGCTGGTACTGGCCCGCGACCCGGAGCCAAAAGATCCGAAGAAAGCCTTTACGCTGTGGTGGGTCGATTCCAGTAAACCGGGTATTAAGGTGAACCCGTTGCACAAGATCGGCTGGCACATGTTAAGCACCTGCGAAGTCTACCTCGACGACGTTGAAGTTGACGAAAGCGACAGGGTCGGTGAAGAAGGCATGGGCTTCCTCAACGTAATGTACAACTTCGAAATGGAGCGGCTGATCAACGCCGCACGCAGTACCGGCTTTGCCGAGTGTGCCTTCGAAGATGCCGCGCGTTATGCCAATCAACGTATTGCCTTTGGCAAGCCCATTGGCCATAACCAGATGATCCAGGAAAAACTGGCGTTAATGGCGGTTAAAATCGAAAACATGCGCAATATGGTGTTGAAGGTCGCCTGGCAGGCCGATCAGAAGCAATCACTGAGGACCAGCGCTGCGCTGGCAAAACTGTACTGCGCGCGTACGGCGATGGAAGTGATTGACGACGCGATTCAAATTATGGGAGGACTGGGGTATACCGATGAGGCTCGCGTGTCCCGCTTCTGGCGCGACGTACGCTGTGAGCGCATTGGCGGCGGCACGGATGAAATCATGATTTACGTTGCGGGCCGTCAGATCCTGAAAGATTACCAGAACAAGTAAGCGTTAATGGCCCGGTAGGCGTCAAACTTACCGGGCACGCAGAAAACCGCTAATTAGATCTCCGGCATCAGGCATTCCTGCTCAAGCAGATTGTTTTTAAATTGCTTGCGATACTCGCTGGGCGAGCAGCCTACGTGGCGCTGAAAGAGTTTGGCAAAGTGATCGACATTTTCATATCCCACTCGCCACGAAATTTCTGCCAGTGATGATTCGGTATTGGTCAGAGAAAATTTAGCCTCCGTCATTCGCCGCTGAATAACATAATTAATCGGTGAGATCCGATACTCTTTAGTAAATTCATGACAAATGTAACTGACGCTGGCGCGAAATTTTTTTGACAACTGTTCAAGTGTAATTTTTTCCCGAAAGTTGTTATTTAAATACACCAGCACATCTTTAATTAAGATATCTTTTTTAATATATCCCTGCTCAGAACGGTACGCATTTTTGAAATTTTCATAATACAGCACGGTTAACGCATAGGCGAAAGCTGCGTAAGCCGTCGAGGTCGGGTTATTTTTGCTTCGTGGCAGCATAATACTCAGTTCATTAAAAATACTTTTAATCACCTCCTTTCCCTGTCCGACGCTGATAACCGGGCACGAATGCGCCTGCAGCAGTTGGTTATCCTGCCAGCCGTTAAAGCGGAATCCTGCCAGTGCGCAAGTGTAGGTGGTAGCCGGTGTGCTGCTGTCAGACGCGACCGCATGCAACCTGCCTTGCTCTATCACCACAATATCGCCAGCGTGGGCAACATACAGTGACGAGTCGATAATGAACCTGGCGACACCTTTTTTGACATAAATGAGCTCGGTTTCATTGTCATGGACATGGTGGCCTGACTCCCAGTTCGGATCGTCGCTGATGACGAAGCGTGAAAACACAGGGGTTTTCCCCTGCTCAAAAAGGGTTTCCATGGCATTATCAAAACATCGTTGATACATGACAACCTCCACCTTAAGACCGGATAATTTTGGATGAATATTAGCGATGAAATAAAGGGACTGAGCATGTTATACAACGTTATTTCACCCTGAAGAAACAAAATTATTGGGGCCTCCTGCAAGATGGTACGCATAGTCAACAGGCATTATCCGCACAGCTTATTAACGTTTTAAAATTAATAAAAAGCATAAATGTTATTATTTAGCCGTCAATTATTCACATAACAGAAACATAAATAATCATATGTTGATTAAAAACATGATGCATTTCGCAATTTTCACATCCTGCGCGTTTTTTCTGTTTATTGCCGCCCCCCATGACGTTTAATCAGCGCTTATCAGTAAAGCGTCCGGTCGACACTTTTTTTTGCAAGATTGTTGGAAACGAAAACAGATTGTCCCGTCGAAAATGCCCCTCACCTGCCGCACACTAATTTCAGTCAACTTTCCCTACTGCCGATAATGACGCTCCCCGTCATCATCTGAACATGATTCACCGGAGATGCCATGAAAATAGTCACCTGCTTTAAGTTGGTCCCTGAAGAACAGGACATTGTCGTTACCCCTGAGCGTTCGCTTAATTTCGACAGAGCCGAAGCCAAAATCAGCCAATTTGACTTAAACGCCATCGAAGCCGCAGCGCAACTGGCTGTAGAAGGTGACGAGATCGTCGCCTTAACGGTTGGCGGCTCGCTGTTACAAAACTCCAAAGTGCGTAAAGACGTCTTGTCCCGCGGGCCGGACAGCCTGTTTATGGTCCAGGATGCGCAACTGGAACATGCATTGCCCAGAGATACCGCCCAGGCGCTGGCCTGCGCCGCAACAAAAATCGAATGTGACCTGATGTTATTCGGCGAAGGGTCGGGCGATATCTATGCACAGCAGGTGGGCTTGCTGGTAGGCGAACTCCTGCAGTTGCCCGTCGTCAACGCGGTGAGCAAGATTGAACGTCACGGTGAGCGGATTCTGGTCGAGCGCACGCTTGAGAACGAGATCGAAGTGCTTGAACTCCCGCTCCCCGCCGTGCTTTGCGTCACGTCAGATATCAACACGCCGCGCATTCCGTCAATGAAAGCCATTCTTGGCGCCGGGAAAAAAGCCGTCACCCCCTGGCAGGCCAGCGATATTGGCTGGACGCCTGTGCCGCCGTTAGCGGAACTGGTGGCAATAACGGTTCCGCCACAAACCGAGCGTAAACGCATCATTCTGGAAAATGATTCAGCGGACGCCATTGCTGAACTGGCCGACCACCTGAAAAAAGCCCTGAATTAAGCCCAACGGAGAGAAAACATTATGAGTAAATTAGCCAACGTCTGGGTATTTAGCGATAACGCTGAACGCTACGCAGAATTAATGACCGGCGCGCGTCAATGGGGTGAACAGGTCCATATCATTGTGCAAGGTAGCGAGCAGGCCAGTCAGGTTCTGCCGCTGGGGGCCGATAGCATTATCGTGCTTGAGCAATCTTCCGGCTTACAGCGCATTGAAAACTATGCTGAAACCTTCACTTCGCTGCTGCAAGATCACAACGGTTTACTGCTGATGCCCGCCACCAAGCGCGCGAAATCCCTTGGCGCGCGTCTGAGCATTCAACTCAATGCGGCGATGGTGAATGACGCCACCTCGGTAAGTCTTGATGCTGGCGCACTGTTCGTTGAACACCGAATGTATGGCGGTCTGGCATTCGGCAAAGAAAAGCTCAATAGCGCGCTGGCCATTATCACGCTTGCATCCGGCGTACTGGAGTCGAGCGAGGCCAACCCGGCACACACCTGCCCTGTTACCGCTGCGCCGTACATCCCCCCTCGCCATGAAATTATGTGTCAGGAGCGTCGCGCCAAACCCCTGAGCAGCGTGGATCTCAGCAAAGCCAAACGCGTGGTGGGCGTCGGCCGCGGTCTGGTGGCACAAGCCGATCTGGAGATGGTACATAAACTGGCGGCCGTGTTGGGCGCAGAGGTCGGTTGTTCCCGCCCGATTGCTGAAGGCGAAAACTGGATGGAGCGCGAACGCTACATTGGCGTTTCCGGCGTGTTGCTGAAATCTGACCTGTACCTGACGCTGGGCATCTCCGGACAAATCCAGCATATGGTCGGCGGTAATGGTGCAAAAGTCATCGTCGCCATCAACAAAGATAAAAAAGCGCCGATCTTTAATTATGCCGATTACGGCCTGGTGGGCGATATCTACAAAGTTGTGCCGGCCCTGATCGAACAGTTAAGCCGCTAACCCCCCTCATTTAATCCACATCTCCCGCTGCGCTCGCGGCGGGAAGGGAGCATAAGCATGTCAGATGAAAAATTTGATGCCATCGTGGTTGGTGCTGGCGTGGCGGGAGCGGTCGCTGGCTACGTAATGGCAAAAGCCGGACTGGACGTACTGGTCATCGAGCGCGGAAACAGTGCAGGCAGTAAGAACATGACCGGCGGGCGGCTCTATGCACACAGCCTTGAAAGCATCATGCCAGGATTTGCCGAGGAAGCGCCTGTCGAGCGTAAAGTGACGCGCGAGAAAATCTCCTTTCTAACCGAAGAAAGCGCCGTCACGCTCGACTTTCATGGAGAAAAAAACACGGCCGCAACCCAGGATTCGTACACGGTTTTACGCAGCCGTTTTGACCCGTGGCTAATGGATAAAGCCGAACAGGCTGGCGCGCAGTTTATTCCAGGCGTACGCGTCGATTCATTAATCCGCGAAGGCAATAAGGTTACGGGCGTTCAGGCCGGTGACGATGTTCTGGAGGCTAACATCGTCATCCTCGCTGACGGCGTCAATTCCCTACTCGGCCGCTCGCTTGGCATGGTTCCCCCCACATCAGCACACCACTATGCCGTCGGCGTGAAAGAGTTGATTAGCTTGCCGCCCGCTATCATTGCAGACCGCTTCAATCTTTCGGGCAACGACGGTGCAGCCTGGCTGTTTGCTGGTTCCCCGTCTAACGGGCTAATGGGCGGTGGTTTTCTGTACACCAATCAGGATTCAATTTCTCTGGGGCTGGTTTGTGGACTGGGCGATATCGCTCACGCGACGAAGAGCGTTCCACAACTGCTGGAAGACTTTAAGCAGCATCCAACCATTCGTCCGCTGATTGCCGGAGGCGAACTGCTGGAATACTCGGCGCATATGGTGCCAGAAGGCGGTCTGGCAATGGTGCCTGAACTGGTCGGTGACGGCGTGATGATCGTCGGCGATGCCGCCGGTTTTTGCCTGAATCTGGGGTATACGATCCGCGGCATGGATTTGGCCATTGCCTCCGCAGAGGCGGCGGCGAAAACGGCTATCGCGGCGAAAGAACGCCAGGATTTCTCCGCCAACAGCCTGAGGGAATACCAGCATACCCTCGAGCAGGGTTGCGTCATGCATGAGTTACAGCATTTTCGCAAGATCCCGGCACTGATGGAAAACCCACGTCTGTTCACCCAGTACCCGCGCATGGTGGCGGATATCATGAGCGAAATATTCACCGTTGACGGACGTCCGACGCCCCCAATGCGCAAAAGGATCATGCCCCATGTAAAACGCATTGGGTTAATGAACTTACTGAAAGACGGCATTAAGGGAGCGACCGCGTTATGAACCAGAACAACACCGTGAACGTTGACGTCAAGCTGGGCGTCAATAAATTCAACGTTGATGAAGGACATCCACACATTATTCTGGCCACCCACCCGGATCTGAACGAGTTTCGCAAACTGCTCTATGCCTGCCCCGCCGGGCTGTACAAGCAGGACGAGGCCGGAAATATCCATTTTGATTCCGCCGGATGTCTGGAGTGCGGAACCTGTCGGGTGCTGTGCGGCGAAACAATACTTGAACAATGGACGTACCCGCTCGGCACTTTTGGCATCGATTTTCGTTATGGATAACGGATATTGCCAGTTGCAGGCCGGATAAGGCCCAGTCGCCGTCCGGCAAGACGTATGCCGCAATCATCCAGGGACAAAGCAATGAGTGTCAGATTAACGTTTAACGCCGAGCGTCGTCATGCCTGGCGACAGCAAGGACTGTGGGGTGATGCCTCACTGGGCGATTACTGGAGCCAGACCGCCCGGGCCGTACCGGATAAAATTGCCGTGGTCGATAATCACGGCGATGCATACACTTACGCCGCACTCGACCGCGCCGCCAGCAGCCTGGCCACCTGGTTTTTAGCCAGCGGCATTCAACCCGGCGATCGGGTGGCCTTCCAGTTGCCGGGCTGGTGTGAATTTACCGTGATTTATCTGGCTTGCCTGAAAACCGGCGCCGTTTCGGTACCGCTACTGCCCGCCTGGCGCGAAGCGGAGCTGGTGTGGGTGCTGAACAAATGCAAGGCGAAGATTTTTTTTGCACCAACCCTGTTTAAACAGAGCCGTCCGGTGGATCTGATCCTGCCCTTACAGAATCAGTTGCCGCACCTGCAACAAATTATTGCCGTGGATAAACTGGCCCCGGCAACTGCTTCGCTGGCGCTAAGCCAGCTTCTGACCTCCCCCCCGTTAACCCACACCGTTAGCGTGCACGCCGACGCGTTAGCCGCCGTGCTGTTCACCTCCGGCACGGAGGGTATGCCAAAAGGAGTAATGCTGACCCATAACAATATTCTCGCCAGCGAACGCGCCTACTGCGCCCGCCTTAACCTCAACTGGCAGGATGTTTTTTTAATGCCTGCACCGCTGGGGCACGCCACCGGTTTTCTGCACGGCGTCACGGCCCCCTTTTTAATTGGCGCACGCAGCGTGCTGCTGGATATTTTTACCCCAACCGCCTGCCTTGAACTGCTGGAGCAACAGCGCTGTACCTGCGTCCTCGGCGCCACACCCTTCGTCTATGACATGCTGTGTTGCGTGGAAAAAAAGCCTTACGACCTCTCATCGTTACGCTTCTTCTTATGCGGCGGCACCACTATTCCACAGAAAATTGCCCGCGAGTGCCAGCAGCGCGGCATTAAACTGTTAAGCGTTTACGGCTCGACCGAAAGCTCACCGCATGCAGTGGTGAATCTCGATGATTCGCTTTCCCACATGATGAATACCGACGGCTACGCCGCTGCGGGTGTCGAAATTAAAGTGGTCGACGAGGCACGTAATACGCTGCCGCCAGGCGTGGAGGGCGAAGAAGCCTCGCGCGGTCCGAACGTGTTTATGGGCTACCTTGATGAACCCGAAATGACCGCCAGAGCACTGGATCAAGACGGCTGGTACTACAGCGGTGACTTATGCCGCATGGATGAGGCGGGCTACATTCAGATTACCGGACGTAAGAAAGATATTATCGTGCGCGGTGGCGAAAATATCAGCAGCCGCGAGGTCGAGGACATTTTATTGCAGCATCCGCGTATTCACGATGCCTGCGTGGTGGCAATGCCGGATGAACGTTTAGGGGAAAGGTCGTGCGCTTATGTGGTGCTTAAACCGCCGCATCATTCGCTGTCGCTGGAATCGGTGGTGGCCTTTTTCAGCCGCAAGCGGGTGGCAAAATACAAGTATCCGGAACATCTGGTGATTGTCGAGAAATTACCGCGCACCGCCGCCGGTAAAATTCAGAAGTATCAACTTCGTCAGGATATTATTCAGCGCCTGAGCAAAGTATGAATGCCGGATGGCGATGCTAACGCATCTTATCCGGCCTACGTTGAAAGCTAACCGTAGGCCGGATAAGGCATTGATGCCGCCATCCGGCAGAGTATTACTTGTTCAGTTCCGCCAGGCTCAGCCAGGTCTGTACGACGGTATCCGGGTTCAGCGACAGGCTGTCGATCCCCTCTTCCATCAACCAGGCTGCGAAGTCTTCGTGGTCAGAGGGGCCCTGACCGCAAATACCCACGTATTTACCCTGTTTCTTAGCTGCGCGAATCGCCATCGACAGCAGCGCTTTCACCGCATCGTTACGCTCATCAAACAGTTCAGACACCACGCCGGAATCACGGTCCAGACCCAGCGCCAGCTGCGTCATGTCGTTCGAGCCGATGGAGAAACCGTCGAAGTATTCAAGGAACTGCTCAGCCAGCAGGGCGTTGGATGGGATCTCACACATCATGATTATCTTCAGCCCGTTTTCACCGCGCTTCAGACCCTGACGAGCCAGCTCTTCCACCACTGCCTTAGCCTGCGCCACGGTACGCACAAACGGCACCATCACTTCAACGTTAGTCAGTCCCATCTCGTTGCGCACACGTTTCACCGCGTCACATTCAAGTGCGAAGCAGTCGCGGAAGCTGTCTGCAACGTAACGACCCGCGCCACGGAAGCCCAGCATCGGGTTCTCTTCGTGCGGCTCATAACGCTCACCGCCGACCAGGTTGGCATACTCGTTGGACTTAAAGTCTGACATCCGCACAATGACACGTTTTGGATAGAACGCCGCACCCAGCGTCGCGATCCCTTCGGTCAGACGACCGACGTAGAATTCACGCGGCGAATCAAAACCTTTCATCATCCCGCGGATTTCGTTTTGCAGTTCCGGCGTCTGATCATCAAATTCCAGCAGCGCACGAGGATGCACGCCAATCATGCGGTTGATGATAAATTCCAGACGCGCCAGTCCGACACCTTCGTTTGGCAGGCAAGCGAAGTCGAAAGCACGGTCCGGGTTACCGACGTTCATCATCACCTTCAACGGCAGATCCGGCATCGTTTCGACGCTGGAACTCTTAACGCTAAAGTCGAGCATATCGGCATACACGTAGCCGGTGTCACCTTCGGCACAGGAGACGGTCACATTCTCGCCTTCCGTGATGCGATCGGTCGCATCACCACAGCCTACTACCGCTGGGATCCCCAGTTCACGGGCGATGATTGCCGCGTGACAAGTACGACCGCCACGGTTGGTGACAATCGCCGCCGCTTTTTTCATAATCGGTTCCCAGTCCGGGTCGGTCATGTCAGTGACCAGCACGTCACCAGGTTCAATGCGGTTCATTTCGCTGATGTCATGAATGACTTTTACCGGACCCGCACCGATGCGATGGCCGATAGCACGGCCTTCAGCAATGATTTTGCCCTGCGCATGCAGCGTATAACGCTCCATCACCTGGCCGCGAGAACGAACGGTTTCCGGACGCGCCTGCACAATAAACAGCTTGCCGGTGTGACCGTCTTTCGCCCATTCGATGTCCATCGGACGACCGTAGTGCTTCTCGATTTGCACCGCCTGCTTCGCCAGTTCCTGCACTTCCTCGTTCGTCAGTGAGAAAATATCGCGCTGTTGCTGCGGCACATCTTCGATCGTCACCTGTTTGCCATGTTCCTGGGTCGGGGCGTAGATCATGCGGATTTTTTTCGAACCCATGGTGCGACGCACGATAGCCGGACGGTTAGCCGCCAGGGTCGGTTTGTGCACATAGAATTCATCCGGGTTAACGGCGCCCTGAACGACCATTTCGCCCAGACCCCATGCGGAGGTGATAAATACCACCTGATCGAAGCCGGATTCGGTATCGATAGAGAACATGACGCCCGAAGAGGCCAGGTCAGAGCGCACCATCCGCTGAACGCCAGCAGAAAGCGCCACACCGCGGTGGTCATAACCCTGGTGCACACGGTAAGAAATTGCACGGTCGTTAAACAGCGAAGCAAAGACGTGCTTGATGGCCACCAGCACGGCATCAAAGCCCTGGACGTTGAGGAACGTTTCCTGCTGACCGGCAAATGAAGCATCAGGCATATCTTCTGCGGTGGCGGAGGAGCGCACGGCAAAAGAGGCATGGGCATCGTCCGCGGAAAGCTGCGCGTAGGCATCGCGGACGGCATTTTCCAGCTCAGGCTGGAAAGGAGTGTCGATAATCCACTGGCGGATCTGCGCCCCGGCTTTGGCAAGCTCGGTGACATCGTCGATATCCGTTTTATCCAGCAGTTCATAAATGCGCTGGTTTACACCGCTTTGCTCCAGAAACAGGTTAAACGCATCGGCGGTCGTTGCAAAACCATTCGGTACGGAAACACCCATACCTGAAAGGTTAGTAATCATTTCACCCAGGGAGGCATTTTTGCCTCCAACTCTGTCTACATCATTCATGCCGAGTTGGTTATACCAAAGCACCAGCGGTGACGAGCCATTGTTGGACATCGAACAATCCTTATATATGAACGAGGTTAGGAAACTCAATTTTGCGTAATTATCTTTGCATATTTACCGCGGCGAAAAAAACGGTGAATCGTTCAAGCAACTTTATTTTTTATTTTTTCAGATTGTTTCCGCATTTGCGCAAACCCGCGAGCGGCACGGGATCACCACAAAAACAGTCGGTCTAAACATTCGTTCCGAAAAATGAAATGTACTTTTCAGTAAATATAAAAATACCGTTTCACTTTATAAAATGGCGACAACAATATTCGCTTCTTACGCATTTTAATTTATGCTTTCAGAGAATTATATCTGCCCCCAGGATGAGCAAAATGGATAATGCTGTTGATCGTCACGTATTTTATATTTCTGATGGCACGGCCATCACCGCAGAGGTATTGGGCCACGCGGTGATGTCGCAATTTCCGGTTACGATCAGCAGTATTACGCTGCCGTTTGTTGAAAATGAGAGCCGCGCCCGCGCGGTGAAAGACCAGATTGACGCCATTTACCAGCAAACGGGTGTGCGTCCGCTGGTGTTCTACTCCATCGTGTTGCCGGAAATTCGCTCAATCATTTTGCAAAGCGAGGGCTTCTGTCAGGATATCGTCCAGGCGCTGGTCGCACCGCTGCAAGATGAGATGAAACTCGACCCGACTCCAATCGCTCATCGCACGCACGGACTGAATCCCGGCAACCTCAATAAGTACGACGCGCGCATTGCCGCCATTGATTACGCCCTCGCCCACGATGACGGTATTTCGTTGCGCAACCTCGATCAGGCGCAGGTTATTTTGCTCGGCGTCTCCCGCTGCGGTAAAACGCCAACCAGCCTGTATCTGGCGATGCAGTTTGGCATCCGGGCGGCGAACTACCCCTTTATTGCCGATGATATGGATAACCTGGTACTGCCTGCGTCGCTAAAACCGCTGCAACATAAACTTTTTGGTCTGACCATTGATCCGGAACGCCTGACGGCGATCCGCGAAGAGCGCAGAGAAAACAGTCGTTATGCCTCGCTGCGCCAGTGCCGAATGGAAGTGGCCGAAGTTGAAGCGTTATACCGTAAAAACAAGATCCCATGGCTCAACAGTACCAACTATTCGGTAGAAGAAATTGCCACCAAGATCCTCGATATTATGGGACTAAATCGCCGCATGTACTAGAATGCTAGTGCAATGGTTCATTTTTTTGTTAGCATAAACGCTGGCTTGCGAGGTGTGACACGCCTCGCACTTGAAATCAGCAGGGATTGGTTTATCGTGATGCGCATCACTTCCCGGTAGTCCTGCCGTTGAAGCAACAAATTTCTGAGACACGTAATGAACCGAACTGATGAACTCCGTACTGCGCGTATTGACAATCTGGTCACTCCCGCTGAGCTGGCGCAACGGCATCCTGTGTCGTCCTCTGTCGCTCATCACGTGACGGATTCCCGACGCCGGATAGAAAAAATACTGAATGGCGAAGATCCTCGTTTGCTGGTGATCGTGGGTCCCTGCTCGATTCACGACCTCGATGCGGCCCTGGAGTACGCCACGCGCTTGCAGACGCTGCGCACCCAACACCAGGCACGCCTGGAAATCGTGATGCGGACCTATTTTGAAAAACCGCGCACCGTCGTCGGCTGGAAAGGCTTAATTTCCGATCCGGATTTGAACGGCAGCTACCGCGTCAACCACGGCATTGAGCTGGCGCGTAAACTCCTGCTACAGGTCAACGAGCTGGGGGTCCCTACGGCCACCGAATTCCTCGATATGGTCACCGGCCAGTTTATTGCCGATCTGATCAGCTGGGGCGCTATCGGCGCACGTACCACCGAAAGCCAGATCCACCGTGAAATGGCCTCTGCGCTCTCCTGCCCGGTTGGGTTTAAAAACGGGACTGATGGTAATACGCGTATCGCCGTCGATGCGATTCGCGCTTCCCGCGCCAGCCATATGTTCCTCTCACCGGATAAAACCGGCCAGATGACCATCTATCAGACCAGCGGCAACCCGTACGGGCATATCATCATGCGCGGTGGTAAAAAGCCGAATTACTTTGCAGAAGATATTGCCGCCGCCTGCGATACGCTGCATGAATTTTCGCTGCCCGAGCACCTGGTGGTCGATTTCAGCCACGGCAATTGCCAGAAGCAACATCGCCGCCAGCTGGAGGTATGTGATGACGTCTGTCAGCAAATCCGCAATGGCTCAACGGCCATCGCCGGGATTATGGCAGAAAGCTTCCTGCGCGAAGGGACACAAAAAATCGTCAGCGGTCAACCGCTGGTGTACGGTCAGTCCATTACCGATCCGTGTCTGAACTGGGAAGACACCGAGCTGCTGGTCGAGAAACTTGCAGCGGCGGTCGATAGCCGATTCTAACCTTTTCGCCGGGTAGCACAGTGCTACCCGGTGACAATCCTTTGTTTTCTCCCTCTTTTTTGCTCAATAATCGCTCTCGTCACAATTTTTTCACAAAAAGGCTTGCTGCAAATTTTTACTTTGATGATAATGATTATCATTGTTACATTGATTGTTATTTTTAAACACTATGTCACGTATGGATAACACAACGGCAACGCCTGCAAAAAAGAAGACACCGCCCCCAGCCCCCGCAGCTGAGCGTCGAATTGACAGCAAAAGCCTGCTGGGCAATGAGGGACGCGTGATCATTGAGCATGACGGACAGCATTATCTGCTGCGCCAGACCCATGCCGGAAAACTGATTTTAACGAAATAAACCCACACATTTCGCCAGCCACCCAGGTTATCCCCAGGCAGCCAGCGCTTTTCGAGTTTCTAATGGAGAGTTGCTATGCCTCACCTGCACACCGCGAGCATGCGCCCATCGCTGCTGGCGCTGGCGATCGTCTGCAGTCTTCCAGGCACCGCCTACGCGGCGGCTGAAGACATGACCGTTACCGCGACCGGCAACGCCCGCAGCGCCTTTGAAGCCCCCATGATGGTCAGCGTCATTGATGCGACGGCCCCGGAAAATCAAACCGCCAGCTCCGCCGCCGACCTGCTGCGCAGGGTGCCCGGCCTGACACTTGACGGCACCGGTCGTACCAACGGTCAGGACGTCAACCTGCGTGGCTACGACCGACGCGGCGTGCTGGTACTGGTCGACGGCGTGCGTCAAGGCACTGACACCGGACACCTCAACAGCACCTTCCTCGATCCGGCCCTCATCAAGCGTATTGAAGTGGTGCGCGGCCCGTCTGCGCTGCTGTACGGCAGCGGCGCACTGGGCGGCGTCATTGCTTATGAGACGGCGAATGCCAGCGATCTACTGGACGCGGGAAAAAACAGTGGGTACCGCGTGTTCGGTACCGCGGCAACAGGGGATCACAGCCTCGGGATGGGGGCCAGCACGTATGGCCGCACCGATACGCTGGACGGACTGCTGTCCTGGTCCAGCCGTGACCGGGGTGACATCCGTCAGAGTAATGGCACCACCGCGCCGAACGACGAAGCGATTAACAACATGCTGGCAAAAGGCAGCTGGAAAATTGATAACGCCCAGACGCTGGCCGGCTCACTGCGCTATTACAACAACGATGCACGGGAACCTAAAAACCCACAGGCCAGCGACGCGGACAGCAGCAATCCCATGACCGACCGTTCGACGATCCAGCGCGATGCCCAACTGACCTACTCGTTAGCCCCGGCGGATAATGACTGGCTGAATGCCGATGCGCGTATTTACTGGTCTGAGGCGCGCATTAACGCGCAAAACCCGGATGCCACCGGTGAGTTTCGCAAGCAAACGACCAAGGGTGGGAAGATTGACAACCGTACACGCCTGTTTAACGATACCTTTGCCGCACATTTGCTGACGTATGGCGGCGAATACTATCGCCAGGAACAACAACCCGCTGGCGCGACAACCGGCTTCCCGGAAGCGAAAATTGATTTCAGCTCCGGCTGGTTACAGGACGAAATCACCCTGCGCGACCTGCCAGTGACCTTGCTGGGCGGCACACGTTATGATTCTTACCGCGGTAGCAGCGACGGCTACGCGGATGTTGATGCCGATAAATGGTCCTCGCGTGCAGGAATGACCGTAACGCCTACCGACTGGCTGATGCTGTTTGGATCTTACGCTCAGGCCTTCCGTGCGCCGACGATGGGTGAGATGTACAACGATGCGAAGCACTTCTCCATCGGCCGCTTCTACACCAACTACTGGGTGCCTAATCCGAACCTGCGCCCGGAAACCAACAAAACGCAGGAGTATGGCTTCGGGCTGCGCTTTGACGATCTGCTGCTGGCGAACGATGCCCTTGAATTTAAAGCCAGCTATTTTGACACTAAAGCGAAAGACTATATCTCCACCAGCGTCGATTTCGCCGCCGCGACGACCATGTCCTATAACGTCCCTAACGCCAAAATCTGGGGCTGGGACGTGATGACAACCTACTCCACCGATCTGTTCAGTCTGGATTTGGCCTATAACCGCACGCGCGGCAAAGATACCGACACCGGTGAGTACATTTCCAGCATTAGCCCGGACACCGTTACCAGCAAGCTGAACGTGCCTGTCGCGCACAGCGGTTTCTCGGTTGGCTGGCTCGGCACCTTTGCCGACCGCTCAACCCATATCAGCAGCAGCTACACTAAACAACCCGGCTATGCGGTCAACGACTTCTATGTCAGCTACCAGGGCCAGCAGGCGCTGAAAGGCATGACCACCACGCTGGTACTGGGCAACGCCTTCGACAAAGCGTACTGGTCGCCGCAGGGCATTCCGCAGGATGGGCGCAACGGCAAAATTTTTGTGAGTTATCAGTGGTAATCACTTTGCCCCGGCGCGCCGGGGCAGTCATCAGGAAGGAAGAGGCAATGAATCACTACACACGCTGGCTGGAACTGAAAAAAGAACAACCTGGCAAATACGCCCGTGACATCGCCGGGCTGCTGAATATCAGTGAAGCGGAACTCACCTTTGCACGCGTTAGTCACGACGCCTGGCGCCTGCGCGGCGAGGTGCGAGAGATCCTCAGCGCACTGGAGACCGTGGGCGAAACCAAATGCATCTGTCGCAATGAATACGCTGTGCATGAAGTCATCGGCGCGTTTACGAATCAACACCTGAACGGTCATGCCGGACTCATTCTGAATCCGCGGGCCCTCGATCTACGCCTATTCCTGAATCAATGGGCCAGCGCATTTCACATCAGCGAAACCACCGCCCACGGCGAGCGCCAAAGTATCCAGTTTTTTGATAATCAGGGCGACGCATTGCTAAAAGTCTACACCACGCAGCATACCGATATTGCTGCCTGGGGCTCGCTGCTGACCCGTTTCATCTTTGCGGAAAACCCACCGCTGATGCTGCAAACACTCGAAACCGCCGTTTCTGGCGTTAACGCAGACGCGACGACGGTAGACAAAGAGTGGCGTGCCATGACCGATGTCCATCAGTTCTTCAGTCTGCTGAAACGCCACAACCTTACCCGCCAACAGGCCTTTCACCTGGTGGGCGACGATCTGGCCTGCAAAGTTGCTAACAGTGCGGTGGCCCAATTGCTGGAAACAGCACGTCAGGATGGCAACGAAATTATGGTATTTGTCGGCAACCGCGGCTGCGTGCAGATTTTCACCGGTGTGGTAGAAAAGCTGGTGCCAATGAAAGGCTGGCTGAATATTTTCAACCCGACCTTTACGCTGCATCTACTGGAAGAGACCGTCGCCGAGACGTGGGTCACGCGTAAGCCGACCGCTGACGGTCACGTAACCAGTCTGGAACTGTTTGCAGCCGACGGTACGCAAATCGCCCAGCTGTATGGGCAGCGTACGGAAGGCGAGCCGGAACAAAAGCAATGGCGTACGCAAATTGATGCGTTAACACCGAAAGGGCTGGCCGCATGAAAAAACTGTGGGTCCTGATAGCGCTTCTGCCACTGGCGATGCAGGCGGCTGCCGAGGAAAAGGTGGTCGCCCTCGGCGGTGACGTGACAGAGATTGTCTATGCGCTCGGCGCACAGTCATCTCTTGTGGCGCGCGACAGTACCAGCCAGTGGCCGGCGGCAGCAACGGCATTGCCTGACGTGGGCTATTTGCGCCAACTCAATGCCGAGGGGATCCTTGCCACCCGCCCTACGCTGGTTCTGGCCAGCGCACAGGCGCAACCCTCACTGGTGCTTAAGCAGCTTGAGCAAAGTCAGGTCAACGTTGTTACGGTGCCGGCAGGTAACACGCTCAGCGTGATTGATGAGAAAGTCCGGGTGATTGCGCAAGCGACCCATCGCGAAGCACAAGGCGAGGCGCTACGCCAAACCCTACGCCAGGCGCTGGCTGAACTGCCCTCCTCGGAACTCAACAAACGCGTGCTGTTCATTCTCAATCACGGCGGAATGACCGCCATGGCGGCCGGACAGCAAACCGGAGCCGATGCAGCCATTCGTGCCGCAGGTTTGCGCAACGCTATGCAAGGGTTTACCCGTTACCAACCCTTGTCTCAAGAAGGAGTGATTGCCAGTCAGCCCGATCTGGTGGTGATTTCCCAAGACGGCGTCAACGCGATGGGGGGTGAAGATAATCTGTGGACGCTGCCGGGACTGGCGCAAACGCCCGCTGGTCGTAATAAGCAGGTGTTGCAAATTGACGATATGGCATTGCTGGGTTTTAGCGTGCGTACGCCGCAGGCCATCCAGCAACTGCGTGCCAAAGCGGAGCAATTGCCCTGATGCCCTGGCGTATCACCTGCTCTTTGTGGATGCTGGCCGCTACGCTGGTCGTGATGACGATTGTGGCCACCGGTTTTGGCGCATTGCGTCTGCCGGTAAGCCTGTTCTGGCACGAGGGAGATGGCACGCTGCGTCAAATCTGGCTCACTATTCGACTGCCGCGCGTGCTGCTGGCGCTGGTGATTGGCGGTTCACTGGCGCTGGCGGGCTGTGTGATGCAGGGGTTGTTTCGCAATCCACTTGCCGATCCGGGCCTGTTGGGGATCAGTAGCGGAGCCGCCTGCGCCGTCGCATTGTGGGTAGTATTACCGGTCACCTTACCGGCGCTGCTGATGCTGTATGCCCCGATGTTGGCGGCATTTCTCGGCGCACTCGCCGCCACCGGGGTGATTTTTATCCTTAGTCAACAGCGCGACGGTTCACTCTCGCGCCTGTTGCTGGTGGGTATTGCTATCAACGCGCTTTGTGGCGCGGCGGTCGGCGTGTTGTCATGGGTCAGCAATGATGCGCAGCTGCGCCAGCTGTCGCTGTGGGGGATGGGTAGTCTGGGGACAGCGCAGTGGTCAACGCTGCTGGCGGTCACGTCGCTGATGCTGCCCACGGTGCTTTTCATCTGGCGTTTAGCCCCGGCGCTGAATCTGCTACAACTTGGTGAAGAAGACGCACATTATCTTGGCGTTGACGTGCGATGGGTACAACGCATTTTACTGCTGTGCAGCGCGCTGTTAGTTGCTGCAGCCGTCGCGGTCAGCGGCGTGATTGGGTTTATCGGCCTGGTTATCCCGCATTTGATACGCATGTGGCTCGGTTCCGATCATCGGGCGGTGGTCCCTGGCTCTGTGTTGGCGGGGGCATGCTTACTGTTGATTGCCGATACCCTCGCACGCACGGCCGTTGCCCCCGCTGAGATGCCGGTGGGTCTGTTGACCAGTATTCTGGGTGCACCGTGGTTTTTGTGGCTTATTTTTCGTCAGCGAGGCTCGCATGGCTGAACATTTCATCGCCGAGAATCTGCATTATCATTTGGCGGACCGATCGGTGATTCGCGACGTGTCGCTGACGCTGACAACGGGTGAACTGGTGGCGCTGATCGGCCCAAATGGTGCGGGGAAGTCCACGCTGCTGCGCCTGCTGACCGGCTTTTTGACTCCGTCATCAGGGCGCTGCTTGCTGGATGGAATACCTTTGCATGACTGGCGTACGCAGACCCTGTCTCGCCACCGCGCGGTCATGCGCCAACAAACACAGGTCGGCTTTGACTGGCAGGTCGAAGCCGTGATCGCCATGGGGCGGGCCCCCTGGACCCAACGGCCCGAACCGGCGCTTATCGCTCAGGTGATGGCGATGACCGGATGTACACCGCTAGCTGGCAGGCACTACGCCGCGCTTTCCGGCGGCGAGCAGCAACGAGTACAGCTTGCCCGTGCGCTGGCGCAGTTGTGGTGTGACGGTGCGCCACGCGGCTGGTTATTCCTCGATGAACCGACTTCAGCGTTAGATCTCTACCATCAGCAGCAGCTGTTACGTTTGTTAACGTCGCTAACGGCTGCGGGGGAGTTACACGTATGCGTTGTCCTTCACGATCTCAATCTTGCCGCGTTGTGGGCCGACAGAATTATCCTGCTCTATGACGGACATATTGTCTCTCAGGGGACGCCGGAAGCCGTATTACAGGCCAATGAACTGATGCGCTGGTACGGCGCCCAGCTTCACATTGGCCTGCACCCGGCTAACGCCTCGCCGCAGGTTTTTCTCTCCCGTTAGCTTGAACAACTGACTTCCAGCCGCTTACCCCAGTCAGGTGGACGGCTGACATAGTCATCGTCCCTGTCGGTAAACGGCGTGCGCAACGCGATGTGTAAGCGATGCAGTTCAGTGTAATCCCCCTGCTCTGCCTGGCTAATTGCCCGCTGCGCCAGCCAGTTGCGCAACACTATTGCCGGGTTGGCCGCTTTCATTTGCGCCTGTCTTACATCGTCCGCCACATTGTCCTGTTGCAAACGTGAACGATAGCGCGCAAACCAGTCATCAAATGCGGCCCGGTCGATAAACTCATCGCGCAACGGCGAAGACGTGCTGTGCTGTTCCGTCTGGCTCAGCATACGAAACGTTCGCGTAAAATCACTTCTTTCCCGCGCCATCAGGCTAAACAGTTCGCTGAGCAATTCGTTATCGTTTTTTTGCTCGCTAAAGAAGCCCAGTTTTTGTCGCATCCGCTGCCCATAACGGGTCAGCAGCGCCAGCTGATAGCTATCCAGCGCGTCATTGAGTGCGTCGACTGCAATAAACGGCGACAGGGTTTGCGCCAGCCGCTGTAAATTCCACAGCGCGGCAGCCGGTTGATTATCGAAACTGTATCGCCCCTGGTGATCCGAATGGTTACAGATAAAATCAGGCACATAGTCATCCAGAAAACCGAAGGGACCGTAGTCCATCGTCAGCCCCAGAATCGACATGTTGTCGGTATTCATCACCCCGTGCGCAAACCCTACCGTCTGCCAGTCGGCAATTAAGGTCGCGGTGCGCGTGACCACATCCTGAAACCACAGCTGATATTTATCCGCCTCGTCCTGCCAGTGCGGCCAATAATAGCGAATCGCAAAATCGGCCAGTTGACGTACTTTTTCCGGTTCACGACGATAGTAGAAGTGTTCAAAGTGACCAAAGCGCATATGACTTTGCGCCACGCGAATCAGCATCGCCCCGGCTTCCACCGTTTCACGGTAGACCGGCGTATCGCTGGTGACAACCGACAATGCCCGGGTGGTGGGGATCCCCAGGTAATGCATGGCTTCGCTGGCCAGGCTTTCGCGAATGGTCGAGCGCAGTACCGCGCGACCATCCCCCATACGGGAATATGGCGTTAATCCGGCTCCTTTCAGATGCCAGTCAAGCGTCGTGCCATCGGCGAGCAACTGTTCACCCAGCAGAATCCCGCGTCCGTCACCCAGTTGACCGGCCCAGACGCCAAACTGGTGCCCGCTATAGACCTGCGCCAACGGCGACATGCCGGGCAGCAGCGATTCACCGCCGCAAACGCCTGCGCCATGTTCATTATTAAACAGCGCAACAGGGATCCCTGATTGCTCAGCAAGCATATCGTTATGCCAAATTACGCGCGCATTTTTCAGGGGAGTAGGCGAAAGTGCCGTATAGGTTGCTGGTAATTCATCACGCCAGCGGGTGGTAAAAGACAGGGTCATAGGGCCTCCTGCCTCTAGTGTAGACTGTTAACGAACGGTTAAACACCGGCAAATGCAAGGGTTATCCTTGCATCAATGAGGTTATCTGCGCGGGTAAGACCGCCGGCCATAGCGCACCCTGCATGGCGCTGAATCCCAGGGGCAATACCCGTTCGAGCATCTCCTGCGTATCAATACCGCTGATGACTATTGATTCGCAGTCTGGGGATATTTGTGCCTGAATGGCGCGCATAAAAGGCTCAAACGAATTTTGCGTAATACGTTGTTGAATAAAGTGTTTATCCAGTACGACACGTTTGAACAGGCCATCAAAAATTGCACGCGTGGATATGCCTGGCGCACCGAAGTTGGTCAAGACTAATGGAAATCGCGCCGCTAATGCCGCCAGTATTGGATTTTCTTTACCCTTGTTTAACTCGGGAAAACTTTCATTAATGGTTAATTCAATAAATGAAAATCGTTCAATACGCGAAGCATATTCTGCATCTAATAATAAAGTATTAGCGACTGCCGGAGTTAAATTAAGCCACGCAGAAATGTTGCGTTGAATAAAAAAATGTTGGCATGTTTCGATTAATTCGAGTTTTTCGCTAAATAAACGACGCTGCTCATCGTCCGACATCCGAGGTATGACCAACCCTGATGGCATATGCACTACGCCGTCAGGACTAACAAAATGGGTGATGATGTCTACGTATTTAAGATCGCCTCCTGCACTTCGCGCAGGAAGAAAAGAGAACTCAGAATGATAAAGATTATCCAGTGAAACTATCATTGTGCCAGCCCCGCTGCATGGGTGTAATCCGGCATCCTGTAGCAAAGGATGGAAAAATACGTCACATCAGATGCAAATTGAGGCTCTTTCATTTTTCCCTTTTTAGCCAGTAAATCGAATCCTTTTTTTTAGCTTATCCTGATTATAAGCTAATATCCAGCTTTGTACTTTTTAATAACTCGGCATAAATCATATTTTTAGCAAAATACTCTCTTAATGCACAGGGTTATTGTCAGTGCAGCAGCTGAAGTGAAAGTTGACTTTAAATGGCGATGATGGAACTGCTTCATACATGACCAGCCCCATCACCCGGGAGATTTAAATACGTCGCGCCTGCCAGAAATTTTTACGCCAGTAGACATTATCAAGCGAGGAGCGCATCACGCCACGACTGGTGGAGGCATGAATAAATTGATTATTGGTATCGTAAATACCGACGTGTAGCCCGCTTTCACCCGATCCGGTTTTAAAGAAAACCAGATCGCCTGGTAGCAATTCATCTTTATCAATTTCGGTACCAATCTTTGACTGCGTGCGCGTATCGCGTGGTAATTGCAGGTCGAATTTATCGCGCATCGTCATCAGTACAAAGCCAGAACAATCCACGCCGCTCCGGCTCATTCCTCCATAACGATAAGGTGTACCACGCCAGTGCTGTAACTGGTCGTTAAGACCGGCAATCACGGCGATAGAGTCCGATAACCGGGCATTGGGTGCGGGAGCGCGATGGCTACTGCACCCTGCCAAAAACAAAGCTGTGATAAAAAGAAGCCAAAAACGCATGCAGGACGAATCCTCTATTTTTTATTCTTGCGCCAATTTAGCGTGGAAATAATGGGGTTTTCAAGAGCCCATTTAACTTAAGTGGTTGATATGAGCATTCTGTGGCCTTCGATATCCAGACGACGGAAGTTTACGCCATAAGCCTGAGAGAGATTAGCCGGCGTCAGCACCGCATCGCGTGTACCACTGGCCAGCAACTTCCCGCGCTTGAGTAACCAGGCTTTGTGCGCATGACGCAACGTATGGTTCAGGTCATGACTGCTCATCACAATTGCAATTCCCTGCTGACAAAGTCGGCCCAATAGGCGGTCCAGCGCATTTTGTTGCGCAACATCCAGACTATTCATCGGTTCATCTAACAGCAACAGTTGGCCGTGCGGATTAGCCTGCGGACAAATTTGCAGTATGACCGCCGCAAGACGCACCCGCTGCCATTCGCCGCCAGAAAGCTGGTTCGACCCACGTCCGAGTTTGTCACCCAACCCAAGCGCGTCGGCTGTCTCCTGCAGTAAATCGGTACGCGTTTTATCAGGCTGATGCAGCGTCAGAAAATGCCAAACCGGCATGGCAAACGGGGGATTTTGCTGTTGCGCAAGATAAGCGCGATGTTGCGCCAGCTTTGCCGCAGGCCAGTCATCGAGCGGCATATCACCCAACACGACGCTTCCTTCACCGGTCGTCAAACCCGCCATCCTCGCCAGCAGTGTGCTCTTTCCCGCGCCGTTAGGTCCGACAAGGTGCAGGATCTCCCCGGCCTTTATTTCACCGGAAAGCGGGCCAAGCCGGGTCGATTCCGCCACATCCTGGAGCTGCATCAAAGGAGACATTATTTTGCCAGCGCCGCGTTGATATGTTCAACAAGGATGGGATCTTCAGGTGTCATATCGGGTGAAAAACGCTGTAAAACCTGACCATCGCGCCCGACTAAAAACTTCTCGAAATTCCACAGAATATCGTCCGGATACAGCGGCGCACGTCCTTTACTCGCCATACGTTCATAGAATCCACTATCCGCAGGCGCAACCGCCGTTGGCGCGGCATCAATCAGCTTTTGATACAGCGGGTGGCGTCCCTCGCCGTTGACGTCAATTTTGCTGAACATCGGGAAGGTAACGCCCCAGGTGGTACTGCAATACGTTTTTATTTCCTCTTCGCTACCCGGCTCCTGACCGAGAAACTGATTGCAGGGGAACCCCAACACGGTAAAACCCTGCTGATGCCAGGCTTTCTGCAGATTCTCCAGTTGCTCGTATTGCGGCGTTAATCCACATTTTGAAGCAACATTAACAATTAACAGGACTTTTCCGGCATACGCTTGTAATGAGACGACATCTCCGTCGATAGTCGTCACTTCGGTATTGAAAATAGTGTCTTGCATAGCATCTCCAGGTGGATAGTCAGCGATCAATTTTCCGTGTTTAATCATAGTCCGAACCGCAGAGGCCTAGCGCCCGGATTTTAACAATAGCCAGATAAATACCGGTGCGCCCATGGTGGCCGTTACTACGCCGATAGGCAGTTCAGCCGACGCCAGAACCAGACGCGCAACAACATCCGCTAACAGTAACGCGATAGCCCCCGCCAGCGCACAGCCAGGCAGCAAGACGCGATGATCGGTTAATCCACACAGCCGCAGAATATGTGGGATAACCAGGCCGATAAAACCGATGGCACCGGCAAGCGCCACGCTGACCCCCACCATCCAGCCGGTGGCCACCACCAGCAGGTTCCGCCAGAACCACAGAGGCAACCCTAGCTGGCGCGCAGACGTCTCCCCCAGTGCCAGCATATTCATCGGCTGCGACTGACAGCAAATCCACAGCAAAACGGGCAGCAGCGCAACCATCAGCCAGGCCTGTTGCCAGTCGACGCCGCCAAAACCGCCCATCATCCAGTACATTAACTGTCGCAGATCAAAAGAGGTTGAGAAGTAGATAGCCCACGTCATCAAGGCGCTACAAATAATACCCAGCGCCACGCCCGCCAGCAGCAGACGACTGGTCGACAGGTGGCGGCGAGCAAAACGCAGGAGGATAAGCGTAATGATCAGCGCCCCGGCAATCGCACACAGCCCCAACGCCCAGCCGGGCAGTTTCCCCTGCCCCAACAGCACTGCGGCGATGAGTCCAACGCCTGCGCCGTTAGACACGCCCAGCAGGCCTGGTTCGGCTAACGGGTTTTCGAACAGCGCCTGCATCACAGCACCAGACAGCGCCAGCGCGGCACCAACCAGCAGTACGGCAAGCGTACGAGGAAGTCGAATTTGCCAGACGAACAGATCGCCACGGGCGCTAAGCCAGTCGCCAGGCGCAATCCACTGTTCTCCTGCGCACAGGCTGAGGATCGTTGCCAGCAGCATCAGCGCTGACAGAGACAGTATCCAGCGTACATTTCGTCGCTGTTGTTGATGGGCGAAGGTCAGCATGTTTTCCATTCTGCTGAAAAGAGATGGGGGGATTTTACGGTGCCGATTCGGTAGTGGAAAGGAAAAAGGCCGCAGAGCGGCCTTTTTAGTTATACCCGTCATACTTCAAGCTGCATGTGCGTTGGCTTTACTCGCTCACCCCAGTCACGTACTTATGTACGCTCCTGGAGATTCGCTGCGTCGCCGCCTTCCTGCAACTCGAAGTATTTAGGGTATATATACGTCATGCTTTGCACTGCCGCTTTTGATGGCGGCGTAAGTGACTTAGCGGAACGTCAAATCACTCTTCTTTGGGCGTTGCGTTTTCGACCCGACTTTTTAACTTCTGTCCGGGTCTGAAGGTCACCACGCGCCGTGCTGTAATGGGAATATCTTCGCCCGTTTTCGGGTTACGTCCCGGGCGTTGATTCTTATCACGCAGATCGAAGTTACCAAAACCAGAGAGTTTTACCTGCTCACCATTTTCCAGAGCACGACGGATCTCTTCGAAAAACAGCTCGACCAGTTCTTTGGCATCCCGCTTGCTAAGCCCAAGCTTATCAAACAGATATTCTGACATTTCAGCTTTTGTAAGCGCCATAGGTTCAATCCCTCAATGATGCCTGGAATCGCTCTTTTAATGCCTCTACACATTTGGCGACGGTAGCGGCAATCTCCTCTTCTTCAAGTGTACGGCTGGTATCCTGAAGGATCAGGCTGATAGCGAGGCTCTTATAACCCTCCGCAACACCCTTACCGCGGTACACGTCAAATAAGTTTACGCCAACTACCTGATTTACGCCAACTTTCTTACACTCGGATAAAATATCCGCAGCGGGAACGTTTTCTGCCACCACTACGGCGATATCACGGCGGTTCGCCGGGAAGCGAGAAACTTCACGCGCCTGAGGCACCACGCGGTCTGCGAGCTTGTTCCACTCCAGTTCAAACACTAAAGTGCGACCGTTCAGATCCAGTTTACGTTCCAGTTCAGGATGAACAACCCCAATGAAACCAATACGTTCACCTTTCAGATAAATCGCCGCAGACTGGCCCGGATGTAATGCCGGATTGGCTTCAGCTTTAAACTGAATGTCACCCAGTTTACCGGTCAGGTCGAGAACCGCTTCCAGATCGCCTTTCAGATCATAGAAATCAACGGTCTCTTTTGCCAGGTTCCAGTGTTCATCATGACGGTTACCGCAAATCGCACCTGCCAGCATCACATCCTGGCGGATCCCGAGGTTAGCCTGGGTATCGGGAACAAAACGTAAACCCGTTTCGAAAATACGCACGCGGTTCTGCTGACGGTTCTGGTTATACACCACCGTAGACAGCAAGCCGGTCCACAGGGACAAACGCATTGCCGACATGTCGATTGAGATTGGGCTTGGCAGCAACAGCGCTTCTTCACCCGGATGCAGCAGCGCCTGAACTTTCGGGTCGACGAAGCTGTAGGTGATCACTTCCTGGTAGCCTTTATCATTGAGCATGGTTTTGACACGCTTCAGCGATAAATCTGCTTCGCGATGCGTCCCCATGATCAGGCCTGCCTGAATAGGCGTATTCGGGATATTGTCATAACCGTATACGCGGGCAATTTCTTCGACCAGGTCTTCTTCAATCGACATGTCGAAACGCCAGCTCGGTGCAACCGCCAGCCACTCATCCTGGCCTTCAGTCACGTCACAACCCAGACGACGCAGAATATCGCTCACCTGCTCATCGGCAATATGATGGCCAATCAGACGATCCAGTTTGCTACGACGAAGCGTAATGGTTGCGCGTTTTGGCAGCGTGGCTTCGGTCGTCACATCGATAACCGGACCGGCTTCGCCGCCGCAGATATCAATCAGCAGACGCGTTGCACGCTCCATGGCTTTGTGCTGCAGCGCCGGATCGACGCCACGCTCATAGCGGTGAGAGGCATCGGTGTGCAGACCGTGACGACGCGCGCGACCCGTAATGGACAGCGGGCTGAAGAACGCACATTCCAGCAGGACGTTTTGCGTCTCATCATTCACACCAGAGTGCTCTCCGCCAAAGATTCCGCCCATTGCCAACGCTTTGTTGTGGTCAGCAATAACCAGCGTATCCGCATTCAGTTTTGCTTCGCTGCCGTCCAGCAATACCAGGGTCTCACCCTCTTTTGCCATACGCACAACAATTCCGCCTTCAATGCGGTCTTTGTCGAACGCATGCATCGGCTGACCCAGTTCGAGCAGTACATAGTTGGTCACATCAACCACGGCATCAATGGAACGGATCCCGCAACGACGCAGTTTCTCTTTCATCCACAGCGGCGTTGGTGCTTTAACATTGATACCTTTAACCACACGGCCCAGATAGCGCGGACAAGCGTCAACGGCTTCAACCTGGATTGGCAGCACGTCATCGACTGTCGCCGCCACAGGGACGATTTCCGGCTCAACCAGCGGGGCTTTGTTCAGTACCGCAACATCGCGTGCAACACCGATGATGCCTAAGCAGTCGGCGCGGTTCGGCGTAACGCTGATTTCGATAGTGTTATCGTCAAGCTTCAGGTATTCGCGGATATCGGTGCCAATCGGCGCATCCGCCGGCAGTTCGATAATCCCATTATGATCATCGGAAATACCCAGCTCAGAGAACGAGCACAGCATCCCTTCTGACGGCTCACCGCGCAGTTTGGCGGCTTTAATCTTGAAATCGCCCGGCAGAACGGCACCGATGGTCGCCACGGCGACTCTTAATCCCTGACGGCAGTTAGGTGCGCCACAGACGATATCCAGCAGACGATCGCCGCCCACATTAACTTTGGTGACACGCAGTTTGTCTGCGTTCGGGTGCTGGCCGCACTCAACCACTTCACCGACCACTACGCCGTTAAATTCACCGGCAACGGCTTCAACGCCGTCGACCTCAAGGCCCGCCATGGTGATCTGGTTTGACAGCGCATCGCTATCAATTGCCGGGTTTACCCATTCGCGTAACCACAGTTCACTGAATTTCATTGTTTTATCCTGCCTTTATTTAAACTGTTTGAGGAAACGCAGATCGTTTTCGAAGAAAGAACGCAGATCGGTGACGCCGTAACGCAGCATGGTCAGACGCTCCATACCCATACCGAAGGCAAAGCCGGAGTAGATTTCTGGGTCGATACCAACGTTACGCAGCACGTTCGGGTGGACCATACCGCAGCCCAACACTTCCAGCCATTTGCCATTTTTCCCCATTACGTCAACTTCCGCAGAAGGCTCAGTGAACGGGAAATAGGAAGGACGGAAACGTACCTGCAGATCCTCTTCAAAGAAGTTACGCAGGAAATCGTGCAGCGTGCCTTTCAGGTTGGTGAAGTTGATGTTGGTATCAACAATCAAGCCTTCCATCTGATGGAACATCGGGGTGTGCGTCTGATCGTAGTCGTTACGATACACGCGGCCCGGCGCGATAATGCGGATTGGCGGCTGTTTTTCTTTCATGGTGCGGATCTGCACGCCAGAGGTCTGGGTACGCAGCAGGCGCGTGGCGTCAAACCAGAACGTGTCGTGGTCAGCACGTGCCGGGTGATGGCCTGGAATATTCAGCGCATCGAAGTTGTGGTAGTCATCTTCGATTTCCGGTCCCGTCGCCACGGTAAATCCGAGCTCACCGAAGAAGCTTTCAATCCTGTCGATGGTACGTGTGACCGGATGCAACCCGCCGTTTTCAATACGACGGCCCGGCAGGGAGATATCAATGGTTTCTTCTGCCAGACGTGCATTCAGCGCAGCATTTTCTAAATCAGCTTTACGCGCGTTCAGCGCCTGCTGTACCTGCTCTTTGGCTTCATTGATAACCGCTCCTGCTGCCGGACGATCTTCAGGCGGCAGTTCGCGCAGTGTTGTCATTTGCAGGGTCAAATGCCCTTTCTTACCCAAATATTCGACGCGGACATTGTCTAACGCGGCAACATCTGAAGCCTGGTTAATGGCGGCCGTTGCACTGGCAACCAGCTCTGCGAGATGTGACATGGTTTTCCTCGTTGTGTGGCGATATTCATATGTCGCTCATATATACACAAAATCATTCAAGTTGCATCCAGGCGGCAAGAGAGCAAAATGCAGCCAATACAGGGGCCGCTTGAAGGATTACGTGTATAAAAAAAGCCTCCACCAGGGAGGCTCTTAGGCGCTGTTTTCCGTTTCTTCTTTCACGCGCTAGCCTCCCGGATTCAGGTGCTAAAGTAAAAAAAGAAGCGGAAAATAGCAGCATTCATGCTTGCGTTACCTTATGTAGTAAAAACCGGACAACCTTTATTGAAAAGGCTTACGGGTGAATTGTCAACTAATTGATTACGCTACAAATAAAAGAGAGGGAGCCAGGCTCCCTCTTTTCACCGGCTTATGCCAGAGCTGCTTTCGCTTTTTCAACCAGAGCGGTGAACGCTACTTTGTCGAATACTGCGATGTCAGCCAGGATCTTACGGTCGATTTCAACAGAGGCTTTTTTCAGGCCGTTGATGAATTTGCTGTAAGAAATACCGTTCTGACGTGCTGCTGCGTTGATACGCGCAATCCACAGTTGACGGAACTGACGCTTTTTCTGACGACGGTCACGATAAGCGTACTGACCAGCTTTGATAACAGCCTGGAAGGCAACGCGGTATACGCGAGAACGCGCACCGTAGTAGCCTTTAGCTTGTTTCAAAATTTTCTTGTGACGTGCACGGGCAACTACACCACGTTTTACGCGAGCCATATGTGCTCTCCTGTATCTATATTCTTAGTAAAAAAATTAATTAAACGTTAACGGCTTATGCGTACGGCAGGCACGCGATAACCAGACCCAGATCGCCTTTAGACACGAGGCCTTTTGGACGCAGGTGACGTTTACGCTTAGTAGATTTTTTGGTCAGAATATGACGCAGGTTTGCGTGCTTACGCTTAAATCCACCACCACCGGTTTTTTTGAAGCGCTTAGCAGCACCGCGTACGGTCTTAATTTTTGGCATTTTAATAACTTCCACTTCGCATTGTTAATAAACGAAACATAGGCGAACAAAACCTGCGAAGCCCGTAGGCTCCACAGGAATTGCTACTTGAAGGCCTTACTGTTTCTTCTTAGGAGCGAGCACCATGATCATCTGGCGGCCTTCGATCTTCGTAGGGAAGGATTCGACCACTGCCAGTTCACTCAGATCGTCACGGACGCGCGTAAGCACTTCCATACCGATCTGTTGGTGAGCCATCTCACGGCCGCGGAAACGCAGCGTGATCTTAGCTTTATCACCCTCTTCCAGAAAGCGTACCAGGCTGCGGAGTTTTACCTGGTAATCGCCATCGTCGGTGCCAGGACGGAATTTAATTTCCTTAACCTGGATAACTTTTTGCTTTTTCTTCTGTTCCTTAGAAGATTTACTCTTTTCATAAAGGAACTTGCCGTAGTCCATAATACGACAAACTGGCGGTTCGGCGTTAGGGCTGATTTCAACTAAATCTACTCCAGCTTCTTCAGCTTTTTCGATAGCTTCTCTCAGACTCACAATACCCAAAGCTTCGCCTTCCAGACCTGTTAAGCGAACTTCCAGGGCGCGAATCTCGCCATTGATACGATTCGGACGTGCCGTTTGAACTCGTTTTCCGCCTTTAATACCTTATTCCTCCAGTTGTTGAAGACTGCGGCTGCGAATCTCTTGTTGCAGCTTCTCGATAACTTCACTTACGTCCAGGCTGCCCAAGTCTTTGCCACGACGGGTACGCACGGCAACTTTGCCTGCTTCTACCTCTTTGTCGCCACAGACCAACATGTAAGGGACACGACGTAAAGTGTGCTCGCGGATTTTAAAGCCAATCTTCTCATTTCTCAAGTCTGCTTTTACACGAATACCCGCATTTTGTAGTTTCTGCGTTAATTCGTTGACGTATTCAGACTGCGAATCGGTAATATTCATGACCACAACCTGAACCGGCGCAAGCCAGGTCGGGAAGAAGCCAGCGAACTCTTCGGTCAGGATACCAATGAAACGTTCCATTGACCCAAGAATCGCGCGGTGAATCATTACCGGTACCTGACGCTCGTTGTTTTCGCCAACATAAGAGGCGCTCAGACGAGACGGCAGAGAGAAGTCCAGCTGTACAGTACCGCACTGCCATGCGCGATCGAGGCAGTCATACAGGGTAAATTCAATTTTCGGACCGTAGAATGCGCCTTCACCCAGTTGGAACTCAAACGGGATGTTGTTTTCTTCCAGCGCAACCGCTAAGTCCGCTTCAGCACGGTCCCACATTTCATCGCTACCGATACGTTTCTCGGGGCGAGTGGACAGTTTGACAACGATTTTCTCGAAGCCAAAGGTGCTGTACATATCGTAGACCATACGAATGCAGGCGTTAACTTCATCACGAATCTGCTCTTCGGTACAGAAGATATGCGCATCATCTTGAGTGAAGCCACGTACGCGCATCAGGCCGTGCAGCGCACCTGACGGTTCGTTACGGTGACAGCTACCAAATTCCGCCATACGCAGCGGCAGGTCGCGATACGATTTCAGACCCTGATTAAAGATCTGAACGTGGCCTGGGCAGTTCATTGGCTTGATGCAGTATTCACGGTTCTCTGAAGAGGTGGTGAACATCGCATCCTTGTAGTTGTCCCAGTGCCCTGTTTTTTCCCACAGCACACGGTCCATCATGAACGGGCCTTTCACTTCCTGATACTGGTATTCTTTCAGTTTCGAACGAACGAAAACTTCCAGTTCACGGAAAATTGTCCAGCCATCGTTATGCCAGAACACCATACCTGGCGCTTCTTCCTGCATATGATACAGGTCAAGCTGCTTACCAATTTTACGGTGGTCGCGTTTAGCCGCTTCTTCCAGACGTTGCAGGTAGGCACTCAGCGCTTTTTTATCGGCCCATGCAGTACCATAAATGCGCTGCAGCATCTTGTTGTTGCTGTCGCCGCGCCAGTATGCCCCAGCGGTCTTCATCAGTTTGAAGTGATGACAGAAACGCATGTTCGGCACGTGCGGGCCACGGCACATATCGACGTATTCTTCATGATGATACAAGCCGGGCTTGTCATCATGGGCAATATTTTCATCAAGGATAGAGACTTTATAGGTCTCGCCACGCTTCACGAACGTTTCACGCGCTTCGTACCAGCTGACTTTCTTCTTAATGACATCGTAGTTTTTCTCAGCGAGCTCGTGCATCCGCTTTTCGAGCGCGTCGACGTCTTCCTGGGTTAACGTACGGTCAAGATCGATATCGTAGTAAAAGCCGTTGTCAACAACCGGTCCGATCGCCATTTTGGTGTGCGGCCAGAGTTGTTTGATCGCGTGCCCTAACAGGTGCGCACAGGAGTGACGAATGATCTCCAGACCTTCATCATCCTTAGCGGTAATGATGGAGAGTTTCGCATCCTGTTCAATCAGATCGGAAGCATCAACCAGCTCACCGTTTACACGGCCAGCGATAGTAGCTTTCGCCAGACCTGGACCGATGTCCAGCGCAACATCCATGGGACTTACAGCGTGGTCGTAATGGCGTTGGCTGCCATCAGGAAGAGTAATAACAGGCATGTTATATCCTTATTTGCAGTGGTGCCCCACACGTAAGAGCACATACAAAGTTTCACTATTTAAAATTTATCAAAAAGGTGTGGGCTGATTCCCGCTTCACTCTGCGAAATATGTCACGCATTACCTGACTGGCAACGCTGTAACCTACACCCGCTTTTTGATAACACCGCCTGACAGTGTACACGGCATTACGGGTCGTTCAAAGCGACAATCAACGCGCCATCTATGATGTAAATCAATTCACTGGCGCCCTGCCGTCTTTGTTACACTATGCGGTAATCATTGTTACTGACCAGGAAAGAACCATGCCAAAAAATCGCTTTGCCAAAAAACACTGGAAAATGGTTGTGGTACTGCTCGTCATTTGCGCGGCAATGCTGATGTTAAGGTGGGCAGCAATGATTTGGGGTTGAACCGTCACGCCGTTAATAAATGGTACTTTGCGTTATTTCGCGATGTGCACAGATGCATCCAATAAATTAAAAAAGATATTTCAATATTACTTTACTGTTTATGACAAAATAAAAACCGGTACATCAATATCCGGTTTTTTCATTACGATATTTGGCTGAATAGACGTCTGGACACTAATGAATATATTAAGACCATTCGCCAGCAACCAGGGTATGAACATTAAACGCATCATTCATACTTTGGCCGGTAGACTGGGAACCAGGCGCGATATTTGAACCTGCTTCCACATCAGAGGCATGCGTGATGCCGACTTGTGTCGTGTTATCAGACGGTGCATTGGTGACCGGAACGGCGGCAAACACGCCGAAGGACAGCGCAGAAAGCACGATGACAGCAGCCGTCGCTTTAATATTTTTCATAGGTATCTTCTCTTACTTGAATTAATACTAAGGTCTGAAGGCGATTAATTGCCTGTAGGTAAGAGTGTAGATCTGGCTCACACTTTTTCCTAGTCAATTTATTTATCAATTCGTGTCAAATAAATTGAATATGTACCCAAAAGAGTAATTATGGAGAAAGTATGAAGAAAAGTTTTTTTCGAAAAAATTAAAACGCCGGTCAGAAAATAATAACACTGGAATTTTATTTGGAAAAGCCGGGCCATTTATTTGACCCGGTTTTTTACTACATACGATAGCCGAGCGAAACGGTCGTACGACGATCGGTATGTTCCGGTGCCGTAGCCGGTGGTTCTGAGTTCCAGGTGACGTTATAAGCCACTTTCAAACCGAAGTGTTCGTTGATAGCCACATTTAACGCGGTTTCAGAGTTAAGCGTCGTATCTTCAGCACCAAACACCGACACCCCTTGTGTGAATTTGGTGGTGTCCGTCATCTGCCACGCATAAGCGCCTGACGCATAACCGAGCGGCTGCGTTTCGGTTGTGCCATCGGTGTGTTCGTCATAGCGTACGCCTGGACCGAATTCGAAACGGAAGCTGTGTACCGGCCCATTAAGGAACTGACGACCATAACCTGCAGTCAGTACGTCACGCTCGCGATAGCCGTTGTAGCGGTCGGTCAACCAACTGGCCTGTCCGAACAGGTAATCATAATCCGTCATATTAAAACGACTACGACCACCTACAGCGTATTTCTCCGAAGAGCGTTCATCATTCGACGAGGTATTGCTGGCATTACCCCACAGAGACCACGCCGTGGTTTCACCGTACCAGGTCATGGTGGTATCTGCGGTTAAAGAAGAACTTTTTGTGTTGCCTGACTGGGCGAGGTATCCCGCGTTCAGGTTACCTTCAAAGGGTTTTTTCGCGCTGGAGGGGTCATCCATGACAGTAAAAACGGAATCATCGGCGGCGGCATGCATTGACGCAAACACGCCCCCCATCAGCACGAGTGCTGCGGGTACTGTCTTCAAAAGCTTCATTTATAAAGAGTCCGTACAACAAAAAAAGAGACCATTACGGTCTCGGAAACTTTCATAGGGATCAATGACAAAAGCCCCTTGAAAGGTAACAAATTATAAAAAGACTCGAATAACATAGCAATAATTTCTTATTTCATTTTTTGAATAAGAGCGTTCTTAAACCGTAATTTTATTTATATATCTTTGCCGAGATAATTTTAAATAAAGATGCGATAAATCATGTTGTTAATTACTTCACTTTCGTCACATTAAGTGCCAGACTGAGGACAGCCTAACAGGAGGTAAAGATGGTACGTATCTATACGTTAACACTTGCGCCCTCTCTCGATAGCGCAACAATCACCCCGCAAATCTATCCCGAAGGTAAACTTCGCTGCACCTCGCCGGTTTTTGAACCCGGTGGTGGTGGTATTAACGTGGCCCGCGCCATTGCTCATCTTGGCGGAAACGCAACGGCTATCTTTCCGGCTGGCGGCGCTACCGGGGAACACCTGGTATCATTGCTTGCCGATGAAAATGTCCCGGTCGCCACCATAGAGGCCAAAGACTGGACCCGGCAAAATCTTCACGTTCACGTAGAATCCAGCGGCGAGCAGTATCGATTTGTTATGCCTGGGGCAACACTTACCGATGACGAGTTCCACCAGCTTCAGGATCAGGTGTTGGAAATTGAGTCCGGCGCGCTGCTGGTGATAAGCGGCAGCCTGCCACCCGGTGTGAAGCTTGAAAAACTCACCCAGCTTATTACTGCGGCACAAAAGCAGGGCATTCGCTGCATTGTTGATAGCTCAGGTGAGGCACTGACTGCCGCATTAACGCTCGGCAATATCGAACTGGTCAAACCCAACCTCAAAGAACTCAGCGCGCTGGTTAACCGCGAACTCACACAACCTGATGACGTCCGTAAGGCTGCGGAGGAAATTGTGCACAGCGGTAAAGCGCAACGTGTTGTCGTTTCGTTGGGACCGCAAGGGGCACTGGGCGTTGACGGTGAAACCTGCATACAGGTGGTACCCCCGCCGGTTAAGAGCCAAAGTACCGTTGGCGCGGGTGACAGCATGGTCGGCGCGATGACGCTGAAACTGGCACAGAATGCGCCATTTGACGATATTGTTCGTTTTGGCGTAGCGGCAGGTAGCGCGGCAACCCTCAATCAGGGTACCCGTTTATGCTCGCAGGACGATACGCAGAAAATATACGCATACCTTTCGCGGTAATGCCCTTCCCCTTCATCATCAGGGGGATTTACCGACAAAACTGTCGACATACGTGTTATGCGTCTATGCTGAAAAATCACGTGATAACAAAGCAGTGGATCACGTGAACCCATAACTGCAGCGCTCTGGCAAGGAGTGAGATAGCAACAAACATTACGTGCTTTTTCAGCGATAACGCGTCCACGGTGTGCGTTGGTTCGTGTTTTTTTACCGCATTATTGCGCTAACCTTATGATCTGGCAGACAACATGGGGAGAGACATCATGTGGCAGGCTATCAGTCGTCTTTTAAGCGAGCAACTCGGTGAAGGCGAAATCGAGCTGCGTAATGAACTGCCCGGCGGTGAGATCCACGCCGCATGGCATTTACGCTATGCGGGGCGTGATTTTTTCGTCAAATGCGATGAAAGGGAGCTGTTAACCGGCTTTACGGCAGAAGCCGACCAGCTGGAACTGCTTTCCCGCAGCAATACCGTTTCAGTCCCCAAGGTCTGGACGGTCGGTGCAGACAGAGACTACAGCTTTTTGGTGATGGATTTCCTCCCTCCCCGTCCACTGGATGCCCACAACGCCTTTATTCTCGGACAACAGCTCGCGCATCTTCATGAATGGAGCGATCAGCCGCAGTTTGGCCTCGACTTTGATAATGCACTCTCTACCACGCCACAACCCAATACGTGGCAGCGTCGCTGGTCTACCTTTTTTGCAGAACAGCGGATTGGCTGGCAACTGGAGCTGGCCGCCGAAAAAGGGATCGCGTTTGGCAATATTGACGCCATTGTTGACCACGTTCAGCAGCGTTTATCATCACACCAGCCACAGCCTTCACTACTGCATGGCGATTTGTGGTCGGGGAACTGCGCCCTTGGCCCTCATGGTCCCTACATCTTTGACCCCGCCTGCTATTGGGGCGACAGAGAGTGCGATCTGGCAATGCTGCCATTACATAGCGATCAGCCACCGCAAATTTATGACGGCTATCAGTCGGTTTCCCCCCTGCCGCTGGATTTTCTCGACAGGCAGCCTGTCTATCAGCTTTATACGCTACTGAATCGGGCGATTCTGTTCGGCGGGCAACATCTGGTGGTGGCGCAGAAAGCGATGGACAGGATACTGGCGGCTTAACAGATATATAGTGGAAGTTCTTTGCTAATCAGGCCCGCAGCTTTCGCGTGGGCCTGATAGTGACGCGCTTACAAAAAACCTAGTAGCGAAAAGAAGAAATAGCCAATCACGATGACGATCACTGGCAAAATATAGAGCGGGAATATTTGTAAGAAAATCGTATGATGCGGCACGACAATACGCGACTCAATCTGCTCTCGCGATAACCCTTCACTGCCCTTCGCCTGCTCCAGAATCAGCTGATCTTCAACGCCTTCACGTAAAAAACGAGCCTGACGGCTCATGCGAGCACCCGAATCCTGCATCGCCAGCCCGATAAAAATAAGAATAAAAATCAGCCAGAAAACCAGATTCAGTCCACTTTGAAAATCAGGTGTCGGTGAGTTATACCAAAACAGGTTAAGAAAGGGAGTGTTTACCCGCATCATGTCAATCATCACGTGGGCAAAGTCGAGCATCACCGCGTTAATCCCCTCCTGCTTTTCACTGTGCGCATACATAAACTTCAGTACTGAAACCAGCGTTGAAATCAGCGCCGGGATGAAAATCACCCATCCCACTAGCCTTTTCAAGACAGCAATGCGTCCAGCTTGTTGATACGTCATGAGTTCCCCTTGATTAAGACGTGTCATTTTGGCCTAAGTTTACCCGTTGATAACCATTTTCGCCTGATCTTTAAAGGCGGTATAATTGAGGATTAGCCATAATGAACGCTGAGAGCCGGTTCACCCAGGCTCTTAATCCCTGCTGTTTCATGTTCAAAGGAGAGGTTGTGATGTCAACCCCGCGTCAAATTCTTGCTGCAATTTTCGATATGGATGGATTACTGGTCGACTCTGAACCCCTTTGGGATCAGGCTGAACTGGATGTGATCGCAAGTTTAGGCGTAGATATCACTCGCCGCCATGAACTGCCCGATACGCTGGGGCTGCGTATCGATATGGTTGTAGATCTGTGGTTCGCCCAGCAACCGTGGAGCGGCCCATCTCGCCAGGAGGTCACCGATCGCATTATCACCCGGGCTATCGCCCTGGTTGAAGAGACAAAACCACTGCTGCCTGGCGTACGTGAAGCCGTCGCGCTGTGCAAATCCCAGGGCTTACGAGTGGGTCTGGCATCGGCCTCCCCGCTGCACATGCTGGAAAAAGTGCTGACGATGTTTGATCTTCGCGACAGCTTCGACGCGCTGGCCTCGGCAGAGAAATTGCCCTACAGCAAACCGCATCCTCAGGTCTACCTCGACTGCGCGGCAAAATTGGGTGTGGAGCCCTTATCTTGCGTAGCGCTGGAAGATTCTGTCAACGGCATGATTGCATCAAAAGCAGCACGCATGCGCGCGATCGTCGTACCTGCACATGAGAACCAGGACGATGCCCGCTTTGTTCTTGCTGACGTTAAATTGAACTCGCTGGCCGATCTCACCATCACGCATCTACGCGGATAATTCCCTGATGGGCAATGGTTGCATTGCCCGTTTTGCCAGGTTAGTCATATTTTTGAAACGTTGTTTCATTTTTCATTGTATTTCCTGCCAGCCTCTCCTATTCTTTCACTCACAGCATGCGTTAAAACCATTTAATAGCCGGGGTGAATATGATTTTGGATGCTTTTCGTCTTGAAGGTAAAGTAGCAATCGTCACCGGATGTGATACCGGGCTTGGGCAAGGTATGGCGGTCGCGCTGGCAGAAGCCGGCTGCGACGTGGTCGGCGTCAATCGTAAAATTCCTGTGCAAACCGCTGAGAAAATCCATGCACTCGGGCGACGCTTTCTGACTATCCAGGCCGACCTCAGCCAGCAGGACTCGCTGAACGATATCGTGACGCAAACAGTCTCCACATTTGGTCGGATCGATATTCTGGTCAATAACGCGGGAACCATTCGCCGTGAGGACGCCCTGAACTTTAGTGAGCAAGACTGGGATGATGTGATGAACCTGAATCTCAAATCCGTATTCTTTTTGTCACAGGCCGTCGCCAGACAATTCCTGACCCAGGGTCAGGGCGGAAAAATCATCAACATTGCGTCAATGCTCTCCTTCCAGGGCGGTATCCGCGTACCTTCCTACACCGCTTCAAAAAGCGGCGTGCTGGGCATAACCCGCCTGCTGGCCAATGAATGGGCCGCACAGGGTATTAACGTCAATGCCATTGCGCCGGGCTACATGGCGACCAACAATACGCAGCAACTGCGGGACGATGCCGACCGTAATCAGGAGATTGTCGACCGTATTCCGGCCGGACGCTGGGGAACGCCTGACGACCTGAAAGGCCCGGCGGTATTCCTTGCCAGCCGCGCCTCTGACTACATTAATGGTTATACATTGGCCGTCGACGGTGGCTGGCTGGCACGTTAATCGCCTATTTGTGACAAAGGGTTACAACGTCACCTCTTTCGCCTACTGTATAAAACCCCTATACTGTATGAATTGACAGTTTATTGGGTTTTATCATGACGGCGGAAGGCCACCTTCTTTTCTCTATTGCCTGTGCGGTATTTGCCAAGAATGCCGAACTGACGCCCGTTCTCGCGCAGGGTGACTGGTGGCATATTGTTCCTTCAGCTATCTTGACCTGCCTGCTGCCCGATATCGATCATCCCAAATCGTTGCTGGGGCAGCGTCTGAAGTGGGTCTCAAAGCCCATAGCCCGGGCATTTGGTCATCGCGGGTTTACGCATAGCCTGCTGGCGGTGTTTGCCTTGCTGGCGACGTTCTATTTGAAAGTACCCGAGACCTGGATAATCCCGGCGGATGCGTTACAGGGGATGGTGCTCGGCTACCTTAGTCATATTCTGGCCGATATGCTGACCCCAGCCGGCGTTCCTTTGCTGTGGCCCTGCCGCTGGCGCTTTCGTCTGCCGATCCTCGTACCGCAAAAAGGCAACCAGCTGGAGCGTTTTTTATGCATGGCGCTGTTTGCCTGGGCTATCTGGATGCCACAAACTTTGCCTGAAAACAGTGCAGTACGCTGGTCATCGCAAATGATTAATACGCTACAAATGCAGTTTAATCGTTTTATAAAACACCAGGCTGATTAAGAAATCGGCCAAAATGTCATTTTTGGCATAAACAATTCCATTTGAATATAAGAGGCAAGTCACAGTTCTGCTAATCTTGCGCCAACAGAATCACTGTAGTTCGGTGATACATAAAAAAAGATCAGGAGAACGGGGATGAACTTTCCATTAATCGCGAACATTATCGTGTTCGTTGTACTGCTGTTCGTGCTGGCGCAAGCCCGTCACAAACAGTGGAGTCTGGCCAAAAAAGTACTGGTTGGTCTGGTTATGGGCGTGGTATTTGGCCTTGCCCTGCATACGATTTACGGCTCAGACAGCCAGGTACTGAAAGATTCTGTACAGTGGTTCAACATTGTCGGCAACGGCTATGTTCAACTTCTGCAAATGATCGTCATGCCGCTGGTATTTGCCTCTATCCTCAGCGCCGTTGCGCGTCTGCACAACGCCTCTCAGCTGGGGAAAATCAGCTTCCTGACCATCGGGACGCTGCTGTTTACAACACTTATCGCCGCGTTAGTTGGGGTACTGGTCACTAACCTGTTCGGCCTGACGGCGGATGGACTGGTACAGGGTGGTGCTGAAACCGCTCGTCTGAACGCCATCGAAACCAACTACGTGGGTAAAGTTGCCGACCTGAGCGTTCCGCAGCTGGTGCTGTCGTTTATCCCGAAAAACCCGTTTGCCGATCTCACTGGCGCTAACCCAACCTCCATTATCAGCGTTGTTATCTTCGCCGCATTCCTTGGTGTCGCGGCCCTGAAACTGCTGAAAGATGATGCCCCGAAAGGCGAACGCGTATTAACCGCTATTGATACCCTGCAGAGCTGGGTGATGAAGCTGGTTCGTCTGGTGATGCAGCTGACGCCGTACGGTGTTCTGGCGTTGATGACCAAAGTGGTTGCCGGCTCCAACCTGCAGGACATTATTAAGCTGGGCAGCTTCGTGGTGGCTTCGTACCTCGGTCTGGGCATCATGTTCGTGGTACACGGTATTCTGCTGGGTATTAACGGCGTGAGCCCGCTGAAGTACTTCCGTAAAGTCTGGCCGGTACTGACGTTTGCCTTCACCAGCCGCTCCAGCGCTGCGTCTATTCCGCTGAATGTGGAAGCGCAAACCCGTCGTCTGGGTGTGCCTGAGTCGATTGCCAGCTTTGCCGCCTCTTTTGGCGCCACGATTGGTCAAAACGGTTGTGCGGGGCTGTACCCGGCAATGCTGGCGGTAATGGTTGCGCCGACCGTGGGGATTAACCCACTGGATCCAATGTGGATTGCCACGCTGGTGGGCATTGTTACCGTTAGCTCCGCTGGTGTAGCGGGTGTGGGTGGTGGTGCAACGTTTGCTGCACTGATCGTACTGCCGGCGATGGGCCTGCCGGTTACGCTGGTCGCTCTACTGATCTCCGTAGAACCGCTGATCGATATGGGGCGTACTGCGTTGAACGTCAGCGGCTCCATGACCGCCGGTACGCTCACCAGCCAGTGGCTGAAGCAAACCGACAAAACGATTCTGGACAGTGACGATAACGCCGAACTGGCGCACCGTTAAACCGGTTTCCTGAAACATAAAAAGCCGCCGGAATATCATACTCCGGCGGCTTTTTTGTATCCCATTAATCGCTCAGCTCGTTTTCCTGACGGACCTGGTTTGCCCAGCGTTGCGCCGACTCCGGAACCGTAAACGCAGGCGAACGTTGAAACGCCTCCCCCATTAAGACAAAAGCGACATATTTTCCGCGCAGTATCCATACGTCACGAAACGCATCCATTTTTATCGCATGCTCTGGTGGCGCGGGCTCCACACGCGGAACGTAGCTGATAACCTTGCGATTTTGTTGGCGAAGAGGTTTCATAATCAGTTGCTTCACTAAAGACAAATTCTAAAAATCAGAAAAACGCTATCTTAGCCGATTTTGCGCCCTGACGTCCTGCCTTGCGTGCGCTGTTTGCCTTGTTCATTACAGTATTCCCCTTCAACGGATCCCGGTTCACCTGGATGCGTGGTCTATAGTTAATGTTTTTGACAGCAACAACGACCCTTTCAGCAATGAAAACAGGAGACGAGTTCATGTCGCAGAATGACAAGCATCCACTCAATTACCCGGCACCGGTTCATGATGCCAGCGAATCCAGACCAGGGCTCGATTCCCTGGCCCCCGCAGACGGCTCGCACAAACCCGACGCCAAACCCACACCGCCGGGCATGCAGCCCACTGCCCCTGGTAGTGCAAAGGCCCCCGACACCGTTAATGACAAACTCAACTCACAGGAGCCTTTTCGTAAAGGCAGTGAAGATTTTGCCCTGACCACCAATCAGGGTGTCCGCATTGCAGACGATCAAAACTCATTACGCGCCGGAAACCGTGGGCCGACGCTGCTCGAGGATTTTATCCTGCGTGAGAAGATTACCCATTTTGATCATGAACGCATTCCGGAACGAATCGTTCATGCCCGTGGCTCCGCCGCGCATGGTTACTTTCAGTCCTATGCCGATTTAAGTGCCGTCACCAAAGCCGACTTCCTGTGCGAGGCAAATAAGATAACCCCGATTTTTGTGCGCTTCTCCACCGTCCAGGGCGGCGCCGGTTCAGCAGACACAGTCCGGGATATTCGCGGATTTGCCACAAAGTTTTATACCGAAGAGGGGATATTTGACCTGGTAGGAAATAATACACCGGTGTTTTTTATCCAGGACGCCCATAAATTCCCGGACTTCGTCCACGCGGTTAAACCGGAGCCGCACTGGGCTATTCCACAGGGACAAAGCGCGCATGATACCTTCTGGGATTACGTCTCTTTACAGCCAGAAACACTGCATAACGTGATGTGGGCCATGTCAGACCGTGGGATCCCTCGCAGCTATCGCACGATGGAAGGCTTTGGCATCCACACGTTTCGACTGATTAACGCGCAGGGCAAAGCCACCTTTGTACGTTTCCACTGGAAACCCCTGGCAGGCAAAGCCTCTCTGGTGTGGGATGAAGCGCAAAAACTTACCGGTCGAGACCCTGACTTCCACCGTCGCGATCTGTGGGAGGCCATCGAAGCCGGTGATTACCCGGAATATGAGTTGGGACTGCAACTGATTGCGGAAGAGGACGAGTTTACATTCGATTTTGATCTGCTCGACCCAACAAAGTTGATCCCAGAGGAATTGGTTCCGGTTCAGCGCGTCGGAAAAATGGTGCTTAACCGTAACCCGGATAATTTCTTTGCCGAAAACGAGCAGGTCGCGTTCCATCCAGGTCACATCGTCCCCGGCATTGATTTCACCAACGATCCGCTGCTACAAGGCAGACTGTTTTCGTATACCGATACGCAGATCAGCCGTCTGGGCGGACCTAACTTCCATGAAATTCCGATTAATCGTCCAACCTGTCCGTATCACAATTTCCAGCGCGACGGCATGCATCGCATGGATATTGATACCAACCCGGCCAACTATGAACCGAACTCAATCAATGATAACTGGCCACGCGAAACGCCACCAGGCCCTAAACGTGGGGGATTTGAATCGTATCAGGAACGTATTGAAGGCAGTAAGATCCGTGAAAGAAGCCCCTCTTTCGGCGAATACTATGCGCACCCTCGCCTGTTCTGGCGCAGTCAAACACCTATTGAGCAGCAGCATATTGTTGGCGGATTCAGTTTTGAACTGAGCAAAGTCACCCGCCCGTATATCCGCGAGAGAGTGGTTGAACAACTGGCGCATATTGATACCACCCTTGCACAATCTGTTGCCGACAACCTCGGTTTTGAACTGACCGATGAACAGCAGAAAATCGCCCCGCCTGCGGACGTCAACGGGTTAACTGAAGCCCCATCACTCAGTTTGTACGCAGGGGCACAAGGCGATATCAAAGGCCGGATAGTGGCCATTTTGCTGAATGACGAGGTCAAATCGGCAGATATGCTCACCATCATGCAAGCCCTCCAGTCCCGCGGTGTGCATGCAAAATTGCTCTATTCGCGGATGGGGAACGTGGTTGCCGACGATGGCTCGGTGCTGAACATCGCCGGTACCTTTGCCGGTTCGCCATCACTGACCGTGGATGCGGTCATTGTGCCTTGCGGCAATATTGCGGATATCGACATGCGCGGCGATACCCGTTACTACTTACTGGAAGCATACAAACATTTGAAACCCATTGCGCTGGCAGGCGATGCGCGTCAGTTGAAAGCCGTGCTGAAGGTTAGCAATCAGGGTGAAGAAGGGATTGTAGAAGCGGACAGCGCAGATGCGCAGTTTATGGATACCTTGCTGGCGCTTATGACTGCGCACCGCGTCTGGTCTCGCAGCGGAAAAGTCGATGCCATTCCGGCCTAAAAAAAGCGGCGCATTGACGCGCCGCAAACTCAGGAATTACACGTTCAGAAAACTGCCGAGACGATAACCGCGCTCCGCAATAGCATATTTCAATACCGGAGACGTCAGCACATCAAGTTCAGTTAAGCGGGGGTAACAGTAGGCGCTTTGTCTAATGATATTATCGACAAAGGCCGGGTGACACATCACTTCCAGCGAGGACTCGCCCCTGTCTGCAGAGGCGTCTAGCACCTGCAAAAACAGTTCTTCAGAAATCGCCTCGCCGTAAAACTCGCTGCTAAACCCCTGCGACGTGCGCAACGTACCCGGTAAGTCGGAGTCTTCGAACACCGTTTGACGATCGATGCGTAACGCAATACCGTGCTGGGCCGCAAAATTGGCCACTACAGGGAAAATCTGCGGGAACATATGCACATGGTGATGGCTATCCAGATGCGTCGGCTCCCGGCCGAACAGGTCGATGAAACGCTGATACTGTACGGCCAGCTCGTGCGAAATTTCATCCAGCGGCAAGGTGTCCTCCTCGGCCATCTGCCAGATCCATTTCCCCAGCAGTCCGTCGCGGGTCAGCCCTGGCATTGCCGTCAGCGGTTTCCCCAGCGTCAGCACAAAGTGCATGCCAACAGCCAGTTCAGGAAGCTCACGACTCAACTGCACCGCATGCTCAATGGCCTCGCCGTTGACCAGCGCCGTTGTCGAGGTGACAACACCATGGCGACAAGCGTCAATAATGCCGTAGTTTTGCCCTTTGCTCAGGCCAAAATCATCCGCATTCACAATCAGTACGCGTTCCATAGCCGACCTCTATCAGTGTTGTTCGCTTTTGAGCATCTCGATGCACCCGGCAAAGTTTGGTAGCCATTTTTCATGGGCAAGGATCAGTTCCCGCGCCAGAATTTCGGCATCACGGTCAGAATGCACCAGTGGGCTCAGATTTAACGCCAGCAGCACATCATTAAATTCACCGCTCAGCGCCGCATTACTCGCCGCCACCTCAAAACCTTTAATGGTATAGATAAGGCCAAGCACTTTCTCATCAAAATGCGTGATCCGTGGATGCGGGGTCGCACCATTGCGCCCCAGCGTACAGGTCATCTCAACCGCCCAGTCCGCAGGAATGTTGTCTACATGACCATGGTGAGGAATGTTGACATAGTGCTCGGTCTGCTTGTCGTTGTAGATGGCGTTGATCACCTCACACGCCGCATCGGAGTAATACGCCCCACCGCGCTGCTCAAGCTCCTTCGGTTTCACATTCAGTTCAGGATTTTTATACAGCTCAAAAAGTTGTTTCTCCACTTTTTGCACAACCTGCGCGCGTGCACCGCCCTTATAGTATTCACCCATTTCAATCGCCAGCATCTCTTTTGGCTTGAAGTAGTAAAGCAAATACGAGCACGGCAGCAGTTTCAGCGAGCGAATCAATCCTTCGCTAAACGGCAGGTCGAAAATGTTCTTCACGGTGGACGCTTTTAACTGCCCCGAGGCCACGCCGTCGAGCAGTTCGTCAAAACGTGACTCGCCGTTGACCAGCACATCTTTAATAAACACCATATGGTTCAGGCCAAACAGATCGATAGATAAATCATCGCTCTCTTTTAACGCCAACACGTCGGTAATAAACATTTTCATGCCGATCGGAATATTGCATACCCCGATGAATTTCTTAAAATTCGTATGGCGATAGACGGCTTCAGTGACCATTCCGGCCGGGTTAGTAAAGTTAATCACCCACGCATTTGGGCACAGTTCTTCGACATCTTTCACGATGTCAAAAATAACCGGAATAGTCCGCAAACCTTTAAACAGGCCGCCCGCGCCGTTTGTCTCCTGGCCCAGGTAACCGTGGCTCAGCGGGATTCGCTCGTCCTGCTCACGGGCTTTAAGTTGTCCAACGCGCAGCTGCGTGGTCACAAAGTCAGCGTCTTTCAGCGCTTCGCGACGATCCAGTGTTTTATACAGCTTCATCGGCACGCCAGCTTTGTCGATCATGCGTTGGCACAGGTCGAAAATAATATCCAGCTTCTCTTTACCGCCGTCGACATCAACCAACCACAATTCAGACACCGGTAACTCATGATAACGCTTAATAAAGCCTTCAAGTAATTCAGGGGTGTAGCTGCTCCCGCCACCGATAGTGACGACTTTTAATTTCTGGCTCATACTTTCTCCCTTCAGTGTCAAAACACTGACGTGTATTATGCTCAACCCGTTTGTCAGATATAGCGTGGCTGTCCCGACGCTATTTTGGGCAAGCTATAAAAATGGGTTATTGGCAAATAATAGCTACTGATTAAACTCAGTTAACTTCTTCCGGTAGCTATTGGGCGTAAACGACGTCAGCTTTTTAAACGTTTTAATAAACAGGCTTGGGCTGCTGTAACCAGACTCATAAGCAATATCCGTGACCGAATAGTTGGTCATTTCCAGCTGTTTTTTAGCAAAGTTAATGCGGATTTCATTAATAATCTGCATCGGTGTTTTACTGTAATAACGCTGGGTGGCACGAGTCAGATATTCCTGAGATTTTGCCGACAGCTGGACCATGTTTTCCAGCGCATTCTCGCTAAACTGACGTTTGTCGTGCATCGTTTCCACGGTCGCTCTCAGCCATTGTGGAATGTCATCCAACACTTGTTCTTCACGGTGATGCCGGAGTCGATTAATAATGTAGAAGGTGACCACTTCGACAAATTCATCCAGCCCGCTCTCGCGAAAGTTCAGTGATGCAATGACTGTTTCGATATAGGTGAGAAAGGAGTTATTCGCCCGATACACCTGCGATGCAACAAAACAAAACGGCAATAAAGGATGATAGTGCTGTTCAAAAAAACGCTTACTGATACCGACGTTAAGGATCCGCGTGGCGCCGAAATCATAGAAACTTTGGTGATGCGATCCCAGGGGGATAAAAACAAAGTCACCACGTTCCAGCAGCACACGTTTACCGTTGATTTCCTGATAATAGCGACCGGTTAATACCAGCGTAAATTCATAGTAATCGTGCTGATGCAGTCCACTGATACTTTCAGTTTTGTTATAGATAAACACATGGAAATTTTTGCCATTAAACAACTGCTGCTCGTAAACGGTTTTGATTTCCGGTGCGTTAATCTGTAATTGCATCATGCACTCCTCGCTATTTCAGCTTCTCGTGAAGCTCAATCAGTTCCGTCACCAGCTCGCGTGCCAGCATCGACGTCATCAGGTGATCCTGTGCGTGAACCAGAACCAGGCTCACTTTCATTTTACCTTCGCCCTGATCGCCTTCAATCAGTTTCGTTTGTACGAGGTGCGCTTCGTTCAGCGCCATACGAGACTGTTCCATCATTGCCTTCGCCGCCTCAAAATCGCCCTGTTTGGCCATCTTGAGTGCGCCATAGGCCAGGCTACGCGCCTGCCCCGAATTGATGATAAGCCCCATCACCACTTCTTCAAGCTCTTCAGCTTCTGACGATGTATCCACGATATTTTCGATATCCAACATACTCTTTTCCTCTGGTTCAGTCCGGCATGACCGAGAGGCCATGCCGGATTAAATTTAGAATTTCAATGCGTTAGCGATATCTTCTTCGCTTTCTTCTTTATCAATAACGTTCTGCGCTTTGTTGGCGACGACGACGAATGGCAGATACACCAGCGTGGCGACCCCAAGGTTGAACAGTGCCACCAGCAGAGCCGCAACGCTACCGTTGGTGTTAAAGAACGCGCCTAACCCGGTTGGCATCGTCCACGGCGCAATATTGGTAATCGGTGGAATAATGCCAGTGTAGTAGGCTGCCAGCATAATCGCGGCCAGAATCGGTTGAACCAGAATGAACGGGATGAACATAACCGGGTTCATGATAATTGGCAGACCGAACAGAATCGGTTCGTTAATCTGGAAGATACCTGACGGCAGGGCCAGTTTCGCCACCTGACGATAATCCGGACGACGAGATGCCAGGAAGATAGCAATAATCAGACCCAGGGTTGCGCCGCTACCGCCGAGGAAGATGTAGGAATCCAGCATCGGTTTTGCCCAGACGTGGAACGTCTTACCGGCTTCCAATGCTGCGTCTACGGAACCAAACTGTTGATAGATAGCGATGTTTTCCAGTGCCCAAGGCGTCATGATACCGCTGTCCAGCGCGGTCAGCGCCAGTGAACCGTGAATACCAAAGAACCACAGCAGCGGAACAAAAATCACGTAAGCCCAGCCCACTACGCTGCCCAGCGACGCCAGCGGAGTCGAAATAGAATCCATGATGATCTGGTGGAAGTTGGTGCCCCAGATTGCCAGTGCCCAGCCAATGATCCCCATAATGGAGAGAATGATAAAGCCGGGAATCAACGCAGAGAATGAACGCGAGACCGATGCCGGAACGCTGTCGGGTAATTTAATGACCCAATTACGACGCACGACAAAAGTGAACATTTCCGCGACCGCAAGACCGATAATAATACCGGAAATAATGTTCGCCCCGCCCAACCAGTTGGCGCCAACGGCATAGGCTTCACCCACGCTATAAGGCGTGACGGTCATAAAGGCTGCGACGGAGAGCAAACCGGCGGCCAGGGAGTCAACTTTGCGCTCGTCCGCCATCGCCATGCCGATAAAGAATGGCGCCATCAGCGACATAATACCCAGCGTACCGTTATAAACGTTCCCACCGATACCTTTTAAGCTATTGAGATTCTCAATAGTCGAAGCATCAAGTCGGATACCCATTGAATAAAAAAACGACCCCTCCCCAAAGCTCAGGAAAACGTTATTGATTAATACAAACATGGCCCCTGCGAGGGTTAACGGCATTAAACGAATAAAACCGTTTTTGATTGCATTAACGTGTGGCTGCTTTCCAATTTTTACAGCAAAAGGAAGGAGTACCTTTTCAAGTGAAGCAATAGCGTTACTCATAGAAAAATACCCTTAAATACCGCAATATAATATTGCGGTGAATGTTAATGAAATAACTCTTTGACGGGAAATTTAAAAAATATAATTAATTTGCTGCGGCTTTTTTAATTGCTGCAACTGCAGCCTTAAGCACGCCTAAACCATCGACTTTGCCATATAACAGCGAGTCAATCACTTCTACAGGCTTGTTAGGTAACAAACGCTGAATTTCGGGTAACATATAAGCAATTTGCGGGCCTAATAACACGACGTCAGCAACAGGACCTTTTTCCCCAGCCAGCGTTTCAGGGAATGCTTCAATAATAACCGGTACTTCGTATTTTTCAGCCTGCGCACGCATCTTTGAAACTAACAAGGAAGTCGACATGCCCGCAGAACAAAACAGATAAATGTGTTTCTTTTCCATAAAAACGATCCTCATATGCGATTATCTGTCATCCAGACACTCCGCAAGCCATAACCTGCATCCATGCTCTGGGTAACTTGCGTCAGCTAAATTACTTTTTTAGGTGGCTGAAATGAGTATACGGGATTGCACCAGAGGATGGTATTTCCTTGACCAACTAAATTGTCTCTCATTGACCTGGCGTTATGACACCCCTCACATTTCAGGCAAATAATTCGCGACATTAAATAAGATCGTACGGCACAAAAAAACCGGCGCAATGGCCGGTTCCGTTGAGTGCTCAGGCATTAAGCAGTGGTTATTGCTTCGCCGCCTGCGGATCGGTGTCGTACTCGGCACAGGTCTGATAACCAGAATTAACCACGTGTCCCGTATCATCCAAAGCTACAAAATAGGTCTCTGCTTTACCATCTCGTTGACCCAGGATGTAGGTCTGACACGTCCCGCGAGCATGCACCATTGTCACTTCAGAAGACGGCTTGCCGGCAATCTGCGCAACCTGCGCCCGGCTCATCCCTTTCTTCACATCTTTCACCACGGGCTGAACAAATTGGTCTTTTGTACGATCGTAGGCCGTACACCCCGCCAGCATAGTCAATACCGCCGCTGCACCCAGAATTCCTGTTAGATTCTTGTTCATTTTCTCGTCCTCTTGTTTTTCAGCGTGTTATATAAGCCTGGAGCACAACAACACATTTTTCAAGCTTACAGATGAGTCTCACACCATTTCGGAAAAATCTATACCCTAAATAATTCGAGTTGCAGGAAGGTGGCAAGGGAGCGAATCCCCAGGAGCTTACTAAAGTAAGTGACTGGGGAGAACGAGTGCAGCCGACGCACATGCAACTTGAAGTATGACGGGTATATTAAAACAAAATACTGCGATATCAGGCTGCATCCCTTGTCGTTTGGACGTCAACGCGTTAGCTTTAACCGATCATATTTTTGTCATTTTTTTTTTCGGAGGGGTTAGATGACTCTGCAGCAAGAGATAATCCAGGCACTTGGCGCACAGCCGCACATTAATGCAGAAGAGGAAATTCGCCGTAGCGTAGATTTTCTGAAATCCTATCTGAAAACTTACCCTTTCCTGAAATCACTGGTATTAGGGATTAGCGGCGGTCAGGATTCAACGCTCGCCGGAAAGTTATGCCAAATGGCCATTTCAGAGCTGCGCGACGAGACCGGGAACGACGCGCTGCAGTTTATTGCCGTGCGCCTCCCTTACGGTGTGCAGGCCGATGAACAGGACTGCCAGGACGCCATCACCTTCATTCAGCCGGATCGCGTGTTAACCGTCAATATCAAAGCTGCGGTGCTGGCCAGCGAACAGGCATTACGTGAAGCCGGTATTGAGCTGAGCGATTTTGTGCGCGGTAATGAAAAAGCCCGTGAACGTATGAAGGCACAGTACAGCATCGCCGGAATGACCAGCGGCGTAGTGGTTGGCACCGATCACGCTGCGGAAGCGATTACCGGCTTTTTCACCAAATATGGCGATGGCGGCACCGACATTAACCCACTATTCCGCCTCAACAAGCGTCAGGGGAAACAGCTGCTGTCCGCGCTAGGCTGTCCGGAGCACTTATATAAGAAAGCGCCTACCGCCGACCTCGAAGACGATCGCCCTTCTCTGCCCGATGAAGCCGCCTTAGGCGTAACGTACGACAACATTGATGATTATCTGGAAGGCAAAATTCTGGATGATACTATCGCGAAGAAAATTGAAGGCTGGTATTTAAAGACGGAACACAAACGTCGCACGCCCATTACGGTGTTTGACGATTTCTGGAAAAAAGCGTAATCCACCTTCTTGCATAACGCCGGACAGCAACAAAGCTTCGTATGTCCGGCGTCAACAACTTCACACATGTTGCTTTTTTAATCAACAATCGCCTGCTATACTGGATGAATAACCAGCATCCGGAGTAAACAGTGGTACGCCGCCAATCAGCCCCTCGTATTACCTTTGAAGCAGCTGCAATTTATGAGTACCCCGAGCAACTGCGCCCCTTTTTACAAGCGCTTCCGGCCACGCCCGGTGTTTATCTGTTTCACGGCGAAAGTGACACCATGCCGCTTTATATCGGTAAAAGCATCAATGTTCGCAGCCGGGTGATGGCGCATCTACGCAACGCAGACGAAGCGGCCATGCTACATCAATCCCGACGTATTACCTGGATTTGCACGGCGGGTGAAATGGGTGCCCTGTTGCTGGAGGCACGACTAATTAAAGAGCAACAACCTTTATTCAATAAGCGCCTGCGCCGCACTCGCCAACTCTGTGCTCTGCAATTAACCGATCAACGCGTCCAGGTTATCTACGCGCGCGATGTGGATTTTTCACATACCCCGAATCTGTTTGGCCTGTTTGCACACCGGCGCGCGGCGCTGCAGGCATTACAGACGGTCGCCGACGAGCACCAGCTTTGCTACGGTTTGTTGGGACTGGAGCCGCTAAGTCGCGGTCGCGCCTGCTTTCGCTCAGCGCTTAAACGTTGCGCCGGAGCCTGCTGTGGGAAAGAAAGTCCCGAGGCGCATCATCTGCGTCTGATGACGGCACTGGAAAGATTGCGTGTGCTCTGCTGGCCATGGAGCAATGCGATTGCGCTAAAAGAAAGCTGCGCAGAAATGACCCAATATCACATTATCAATAACTGGCTATGGCTGGGCGCGGTTTCATCGCTGGATGAAGCCGCTTCGCTGGCACGAATGCCCGCCGGCTTCGATCATGATGGTTACAAAATTCTCTGCCGGCCGGTAATGTCCGGTCACTATGACATTATTGAACTGGATCCGGCGAATGCCCCGGCATCCAGTTAATCTCACTAAAAAGCAGCTTCCCTTCCGCTTTTAACAATCGCAGCGTGTGCTTGCCGTCGTGCCAGCATGCGCCCTGGTCCGCCGTCAGTAACTTATCGCCCAACTGCCAGGCACCGCTTAACACAAACACCACACCACCGCGCGAACCAAAGGTAGTAAACGTTCGATCCGCAACCCTGACTTTGGCCTGGCAGACATCACGACGGGTCATAATATTGAAGTCCATCGACATCTGACCTTCTGTCAGTTTGGCTTTGACGACCCGATCGCCCGCAAAGGTGAACGGTTGATGCTGTTTCAGGGTATGGCTGAAGGGATTGGCACCTTCCAGAGTCACTTCGCCTCCTTCCAGCAGGGTAATCACTCGCTCTACGCCCGGGAAAAGAGAAAACTCACCGTTAGCGGCAATGGACGCGATACTTGCACGCCAGTGAAAATCGCGGGTCGCTGGCGGAAAACAACAAATCTCTCGCGTTTCACCCGCACCATTGCGCCAAAGATTGACCGGCATTTTGCGGATATCAAAGTATTCCATCATCCCTCCAGAAAGGCGCGGTACGTCAGCGTGACGCTCCCTGGCCGCCATAAGTTCACTCTGCACATTTATTGTTATCGGCAGCAGAGTTGATTTGCCTTAGCGAGGATGCAGACGTTTGAAGAAAAAAGATTAACGCGCTGATCCAGGTAGAATTTTCGCAGGCTTCAGGAGAATAGCGTGTCGGTTGCAGGGTGCAATAGGCTGGAAAGAAAAAACCGCCGATCCTGCCCACCTCGTTAAACGTGTTGTGGACAAGACCGGCGGTCTTGAGTTTTGATTCGCGCCGTCCTGAGCAACGCCCAGACACAACGCGAATAATGTAGTGTAGACGCTAATCGGTTACTCAGCAGCCTCTGGCATTTTACCTTTCTGCGCCGCGCGTTCTGTCAGACGCTTCTCAAAATTGGCATTAAACTGTTTTTTCTGTTCCGGCGTCAGGATGTTGTAAATCTTGTTCTGGGTTTCCATATGCGCCAGCATATTAGCTTTGCGCTGTTCTTCCATCTTCGCAATCTGCGCTTCAGCTTTCGCTTTGTCGAAGCTGTCGCTGGCGATGATATCGTGCATTGCACGGCGTTCTTCCAGCGGCGGACGTTTCATCTGATCGCGCTGGCCTTTCATAATGTCGCGGATCTGCTGTTTCTGCGCATCAGTCAGGTTCAGATCTTTAAACATCATGTCGTGGTGCGGGCCAAACTTGCCGTTATGGTGCATCATCGGTTTGGCATCAGCCGGAGCGGTAGTTGTGGTATCAGCGGCGTGTGCCAGATTTGCAGCGCCCAGCGCCAGAGTAGAGGCAACAAACAGAGCAGTCAGTTTACGCATAATTTCTATCCTTCCTTTCAGTTATTCTGACGACATTCTTACGATGCTTATCTCATCGGATGTCGTGTTGACGAGATTAACTTTACCGGTAGAAGCGTCAATTAATCAGAGCAACGGTAAAACAATGAAAGTATAAAAAACAAACTTTCACCAATTATGAAGAAAAAAAGAATAAATTGCGCAGAGTTGAAATAAAATATTACAACAGGATGATTTTGAAAGGATTATGGAGAACTATACCTGAAGCCTGATTATTAATAAAGCAACTTACCAGGAATAATCCGTAATAATGAAAGCGCACACAAAAAAATACCCCCCGGAGATAAACCCGAGGGAAAGATATTGATTATAACCTTTCCAGCATCAGCCCCGCGCGTAAACCACGGGCCACATTTGGGTTGGGAAACAGCACATATTCAACATCATGAGTAACAACAAAACGCGCATCGCCGTCCTGCGCCAGCAATGTGCCCTCGTTAAAAGGGGTAAAATTCAGCGTCTGATTGTCCATATGAAGAATAAAATCGTCGCTGTGTCGCGTGATTTGCGACACCACGCGATAGCGCAGCGGCGTGGTTTGCGTTGATGATGCACGCTCACCCTGCAACAAAGCCGCCAACGCCTCCGCCGTGTGAGCAAACTGCGTCAAATCGTTTTGCCCGAACGCCAGAGCCTTACCCAGCTCCAGCGTACAGGCCAGCGCACCGAAATGCTCGCCACTGAAATGGGTAAATGTCCCGCCCGGTGTCTGATGGAAAACCAGCGCCTCCAGTCCCGCATCCCCCAGCCACGATAGAAACCCTTCGTCCCAGGGCACGTTGCGCTGCGGCAGTACGCCAAAGCGCAGATGATGCGAACCGCGAATGGCGGTGTGCAGATCCAGATGCCAGCGCACGGGCTCCCGGCCTCGCGAATAAAAATCTTCCAGGCACAGCTCAAGTTCGCGGGCGCGCCGCGTTTCACCGCTCTCGACAAATATCTGCCAGCGCCCGCCAAACATACGGTTCATGTCGCTATGGCAATAGCGCTTCCCCTCCGCCAGCGCCTGCGGATTGCCCAGAATCACCAGCAACCGCCATGTCAGCGTCAACTCGCCACGAAAAAGCGCGGACAGCAGCGCATCCAGCATCTCAACCGGTGCCGTTTCATTGCCATGAATACCTGCAGAGATCACCAGCGAACGATCAACCTCGGCGACCGGCGTCAGCTCCAGCATCCCGTGCCCTGTCCACCGCCAGCTAAAACTATGAGCCTCACCGTGGGTGATATCCGGCGAGGTTCCCGCGAGGGTCAGGGCCAGAAAGTTATCCATAGTGTGCACGCTCCTGCTGGAAAGGATACACCGAGCCGAGCTTGAGCAGTTGCGTCAGTGAATCCAGCGCTTCACGCCCTTCACGTAACAACTGGGGGTCAGCAAGATCTGCGGCGGTAAGCCGGTCCCGGTAGTAACGATCGACCCAGTTATTGAGCGTATTGAACAACGTGTCGTTCATCATTACCGCCGGATTCACCGCCTGCAGTTCCTGTGACGTTAACACCACTCTCAGTCGCAGGCATGCCGGACCGCCGCCGTTGGACATACTTTCACGCAGATCGAATACCCGCAAGTCATCGAGCGGATTATCCGCGTCCAGTAGACCGTTCAGATAGCGCCACACGCCCGCGTGCTCCCGACACTCCTGTGGTAAAACCAGCATCATTGAGCCATCATCACGGCTCAACAACTGGCTGTTAAACAGATACGTTGCCACCGCATCCGCCACCGACACCTCGGCAGCAGGCACTTCCAGCGCCATAAACCCATCAACCTGAGCGCGTAGCTGGCTCAACAGCGCCTGCTGTCGGACAAATGCCTGTTCATGGCAAAACAGCACCTGGCGATTCGATACCGCGATAACGTCGTTATGGAACACGCCACTATCGATAACGTCCGGGTTTTGCTGGGCAAAGATAAGTTGATGCGGATTAACCTGGTTCAGCCGCGCCACTGCTTCGCTGGCCTCACGCGATTGTCTGGCCGGGTAGCGCCTCGGCTGTGACACATTCCCCTCCTCGCGACCGTAAACAAACAGCTGCACACCAGGTGCACCGTAATCTCCGCCAAGGCGATTGTGGTTGGCCGCCCCTTCATCGCCCAGCAGAGCCACCTGAGGTAGCGCGCTGTGGACCGCAAAAGCATGCTCATCACGGAATATCGCCCGTAATAACGCTTCGGTAGTCGGCGCTTCCAGTGAACGGTGGAATTTGTTGTTCAGGTTCGCCACCGTCAGATGCACTTTCCCATCCAGTGAATCGGCCGAAGGACAGACCGTGGCCGCATTCGCCACCCACATCGGCGAGGCCGAGCTGGCGCTGGAAAGCCAGTGTGGCGCCTGACGCGCCACCTTTTCCAGGATCTGCTCATCGCTACCGCTGAAGCCGAGCTGACGCAGAACCGGAATATACGGACGTTCATGCGGCGGGATCACCGCCTGAGGAAACCCGGCATCTGCCAGCGCTTTCATCTTTAATAAGCCCTGCTTCGCCGCCAGACGGGGATTCGACACCTGAAAACGGTGCCGGGTCGAGGCCTCATTGCCAAACGACAGCCCCGCATAATGGTGGGTCAGTCCCACCAGCCCGTCGAAATTGACCTCACGCGCTTTCATCGCTTTTCTCCACGAGAAAAATCCAGACCTGGGCTCAGCGTCGTCGGCAACGTTAATGCCGGTGACTCCAGACTCGCCATTGGCCAGGCGCAGTAATCTGCGGCATACCACGCGCTGGCACGATGGTTTCCTGAAGCCCCCACTCCGCCAAACGGTGCCGTACTCGCCGCCCCGGTCAACGGTTTATTCCAGTTAACGATGCCCGCCCGCGCTTCCAGCAACAGCTGGTCAAACTGATTGCGATCCGGTGAGACCAGTCCGCATGACAGGCCAAATCGGGTGTGGTTCGCAAGGCTTATTGCCTCGTCGAAACTGTCATAACGCCAGACGCCGAGCAGTGGACCAAACACCTCTTCATCCGGCACATTGGCCACACCGGTGAGTTCGATAATGCCCGGTGCCAGCAGCGACGTGCCCGCTTTTACCCGTCGCGGCGCCAGCAGCGTACGGCCACCTAACGCCTCAAGACGCTGCCAGGCATCACAGACATGTTGCGCCGCCTGCTCAGATATCAGTCCGCCGATAAACGGTTGCGGCTCGTCATCCCACTTACCGGGCAGTAAACGCTGGCTGACCTCAACCAGGCGCGCCAGAAACGCATCGCCCTGCGCACCTTTTTTTACCAGCAGACGGCGGGCGCAGGTGCAACGCTGCCCGGCGGTGACAAACGCAGACTGAATAGTCAGATGCACGGCGGCATCAATATCTTCCGGATTCTCAATAATTAACGGGTTGTTGCCCCCCATCTCCAGCGCGAGGATTTTTTCCGGCTGACCGGAGAGCTGTCTGTGCAGTTGATAACCCGTATTGGCGCTACCGGTAAACAGCAAACCGTCGAGATCTTCCAGCGCGCTTAGCGCCTGCCCGGTTTCGCGCCCACCCTGCACCAGGTTTAGCACGCCCGCAGGGAGTCCCGCCTGCGCCCACAGTTTAGTCACCGCTTCACCGGTCCACGGCGTCAGTTCACTGGGTTTAAAAATCAGCGTATTGCCCGCCAGCAGCGCCGGAACGATATGACCGTTGGGGAGATGGCCGGGGAAGTTATACGGACCAAACACCGCCAGCACACCATGCGGACGATGGCGTAACGTCGCCGCGCCGTCGGGTAATTCGTTGTGTTGCTCCCCGGTGCGCGTGTGGTACGCCTTTACGGAAATGGCGATTTTATTGATCATCGCCGTCAGTTCGGTGGCCGCTTCCCAGCGTGGTTTTCCGGTTTCTCTGGCGATAATGGTCGTCAGCTCGGCTTTGTTGCTCTCCAGCAATGTGGCGAATTTTTCCACCACCGCCTGACGCGCGGCAAAGGGTTGCCTGGCCCAGCCCGCAAACGCCGCACGTGCCGCACGGCATGCCTGCGCCACCTGCATAGCATCTGCATCATGGCCTTGCCACAATACATCGCCGCCCACCGGATTAGTTTTAACCCGACGCTCGCCCTGGCCCGTTACCCAGTTGCCGTTTATCCATAAAGTCATACTGTTTTCTCCTCTGCACATAGACGAACGAAACGGACGTGGTCACCCGCATGGCACTTCAGGGCATCCAGCTGCGCTGCCGTCAGCACCAGCCTCTGGGTATGCGGATCGGCACGCACCAGCATGACGCGGAAGTTGTGGTAGTTTTCATTCGCCACCAGACAGGCCGGATACTCGCCCGGCGCAGGCTGGCCTTCTGCCACTTCCACCAACCGGCTTTTCCGAATCGCCCGCACCCGGTCGATATCGCATTCCAGCGTCGGCCCGCCGTCGAAAATGTCGACATAGTTGCGATAGCGGAAGCCCTCTTTCTCCAGCACCGCACGCGCCGGTGCCGTTTGCGGATGCACTTCGCCAATCACGCTTTGCGCTTCATCCGACAGGAAGTGGGTATAGATAGGATGCTTGGGCATCAATTCGGCAATAAAGGCTTTTTGCCCGGTGCCGCAAAGAAAATCGGCCCGGCTAAACTCCATCGAAAAGAAGCGTTTGCCGAGGCTCTGCCAGAACGGGGAGTAACCGTGTTCATCAATCACGCCACGCATCTCGGCCACCACTTTTTCATTAAACCGGTCGCGGAATGCCGCCATAAACATAAAGCGCGATTTCGACAGCAAATAGCCGTTGCCCTCTTTACGCCAGTCCGGATCAAGAAACAGGGTGCAAAGTTCGCTGCTGCCGGTGTGATCGTTACTGAGAAACAGCGTCGGCAGCGCGTTATAGACGTTCAACTCCTTCGAGGCATGGACCAGCGTCCCGACGCGATAGTTGTACCAGGGGTCGTTTAGCCCGACCGCCACTTCAATCGCGCAGATCCCGGCCACGGTACCGGTGGCACTGTCCTCGAGTACAAAAACGTAGCCCTGCTCACTTTTTGGCAGTTCGCCCTGCCAGGTTTGCAGTGAACGCTCAATACGCGCCATCAGCGTGGCTTCGTTAGCCGGAAGCGAGGTCAGCCCACCGCCGGTCTTACTGGCCAACTGCATCAACGCCGTAATATCGGCGCGTTCAATGGGACGGATCACCATCATGATGAACCTCCTGCTTTAATACGTTCGCAGGCCAGCGCAAAGCGATCCAGTCCGCTGGCAACCTCTTCTTCGCTAACGTTCAGCGCAGGTGCAAAACGCACCACGTTACCGCCAGCAATCAGCACCATCACGCCGACATTGGCCGCCTCTTGCGAGATAAGCTTCGCTTTACCGGCAAACTCCGCATTCAGCACACAGCCGATCAGCAGGCCCAGTCCACGAACCTCACTAAACAATCCAAAACGTTCGTTAATGGCGTTAATACGCTCCACAAACCAGTCGTGACGCTGTTTTACGCCAGTGAGGATTTCCGGCGTGTTAACGATCTCCAGCAGTTTTCCGGCAACCGCAGAAGCCAGCGGGTTTCCGCCGTAAGTGGTGCCGTGCGTACCCACCGTCATAACGCTTGCGCATGGTTCGGTCGCCAGCAGCGCCCCGATAGGGAACCCACCGCCCAGCGCTTTGGCCGTGGTCAGCAGATCCGGCGTCACGCCATAATGCATATAGGCATACAGCTCACCAGTACGTCCGACGCCGGTCTGCACTTCATCAAAAATCAGCAACGCATTGTGGCGATCGCAGAGTTCGCGCAGTCCCTGCAAAAAGGCCTTTGTCGCAGGCACCACGCCACCTTCGCCCTGAATCGGCTCAACAATAACCGCACAGGTCATGTCATCAATCAGCTGGCTGGCAGAGTCGAGATCGTTATACACCGCATGGCGGATATCCGGCGGCAATGGCGCAAAATCCTGCGAATAGGCCGGCTGGCCCCCGGCGCTGACGGTAAACAGCGTGCGACCGTGGAAGGCGTTTTTAAACGCGACGATGCCGCTTTTCTGCGTGCCGAAACGGTCGTGAGCATATTTACGCGCCAGTTTTAATGCCGCTTCGTTGGCTTCTGCGCCGGAGTTACAGAAGAAGACACGCTCGGCAAAGGTGGCATCAATCAGTTTTTTTGCCAGCCGCAGTACCGGCTCGTTAGTGTAGCCATTTCCGGTATGCCAGAATTTACCGGCCTGATCGTTTAATGCTTCGCGCAAAGCCGGGTGTGCGTGACCCAGCGCGTTAACCGCAATGCCTCCCGCGAAATCGATATACTCTTTGCCCTGCTGATCCCACAGTCGCGAGCCTTCACCGCGAACCGGCACAAAAGGAGCCGGGGCGTATACGGGCATCATCCATTCATCAAAATTTTCACGCGTAACTGACAGAGACATAGCGACCTCTACGGTAAATAAAAAGTTATTTATATGTTAATAAATATAGTGTTTGCGGTGTAAATGTAGAGTGCAGGGTTCGTGCCAGCCAGCAAAAAATATGCATAAACACGACAAGACAACGAAATATCAATAAGTTACGAACCATCAATATTCATCATATGTGCATATAAAGTGAATACGTTCGCCAGCGGGGTGAATAATTAGAGGAAAAAACGCAATTCTATTCAGTCGCCAAATATAATTCTGGAATTGTGATCGTATACGAAATTTTTCGGAAATTATTGCCCCATTCTGACGCGTATCGCGCCAAAACAGTGCAGTTTTTGCCCCATCGTTAACACCATTAGCAATCATTGTTGGAATCAGGTGACAAGAAGCAGTCAGCCCGCGGAAATTCTGCTACCATCCTTGCACTATTCATCTTGCAAAGTGGCAGCGACTATGAAATTTGTCTCTTTTAATATCAACGGCCTGCGTGCCCGTCCTCATCAACTGGCAGCCATTGTCGAAAAACACCAACCGGATGTGATCGGCTTGCAGGAGACAAAAGTCCACGATGACATGTTCCCTCTCGAAGAGGTCGCAAAGCTGGGTTACAACGTTTTCTATCACGGTCAAAAAGGCCATTACGGCGTCGCGCTGCTGACGAAAGAAACGCCCATTTCGGTGCGTCGTGGCTTCCCGAACGATGACGAAGAAGCTCAGCGCCGTATTATCATGGCCGAAATCCCGTCTCCACTGGGGAATATCACCGTGATTAACGGCTATTTTCCGCAAGGCGAAAGCCGTGACCACCCGCTGAAGTTCCCGGCCAAAGCCGCGTTTTATCAGAACCTGCAAAACTATCTGGAGACTGAACTGAAGCGCGACAATCCGGTGCTGATCATGGGGGATATGAATATCAGCCCGACCGATCTGGACATCGGCATTGGTGAAGAGAATCGCAAACGCTGGCTGCGTACCGGCAAGTGCTCCTTCCTGCCGGAAGAGCGTGAGTGGATGGAACGACTGATGGGATGGGGTCTGGTGGACACGTTCCGTCACGCGCATCCGGACACCGGTGACAAGTACTCGTGGTTTGATTACCGTTCAAAAGGCTTTGACGATAACCGTGGTCTGCGTATCGATCTGCTGCTGGCGAGCAACCCGCTGGCGGAGCGCTGCGAAGAAACCGGCATCGACTATGAGATCCGCAGTATGGAAAAACCGTCCGACCACGCGCCGGTATGGGCCAAATTCCGCGTCTGATCGCCTGAGCGTTGTCACTCTCCGGGCCTTGCCTGGAGAGTCGGTGCAGCCTGAGCAAAATCAAAAAAACCACGGTAATACATTGTTGCCAACGGGGATTTATTATATCTTCGCGCGCACTTTCGCTGGCGAAACGCGTTATTACCCTCGGTATTACAGGAGACCCCCATGAAAAAGAAGTTCGCATAAAGCAGAATACAGACTGCTGATCGTTGCGCTACTCCTCTGTGTCCTGGTGGGCGTTCTCCATTATTCTGGCCTGAGTGGCCTGATAACCCATTTCCACCTTTTACAAGATCTCATCCGCCAGAGCGGCATATACGGCTACGTGCTGTACATTCTGCTGTTTATCGTCGCTGCGCTGTGTCTGATACCCGGCAGCATGCTGGTGATCGTCGGCGGTATCCTGTTTGGCCCGCTGGTGGGGACGCTTGTATCGCTGTTTGCAGCCACCGTGGCCTCGGCGCTGTCGTTCTTACTTGCCCGCTGGCTGGGTCGCGATCTGCTGCTGAAATATGTCGGGCATACGGCCACCTTCCAGGCGATAGAAAAAGGCATTGCCCAAAGCGGTAGCGATTTTCTGATCCTCACCCGCCTGGTGCCGTTATTCCCGTACAACATTCAAAATTATGCCTACGGGCTGACCGCCATCCCATTCTGGTCATTCACCGTCATTTCTGCGCTCACCACCTTCCCCGGCCTGTTCATCTATACGCTCATGTCGCATGAACTCGTCAGCGACGGCATCACCCTGGCGTTTATGGTTAAACTCAGTATTGCTGGCATTATTTTATTTACCCTGGTACAGGCAGCCAAAGCCTGGGCCCGCGTGAAGCGTATTGATCCCTCTGTCCAACGTGAGTTAGCCGATAAAACATGAAGCTGAACAAAACGCACGTCATACGCTATTGCCGGGCCGGACTGGTTTTCCTGCTACTGCTGGCGCTGAGCGCCTGGGTATGGGTGCCCGGCGTCAGTGATTTTGTCAGTCACAGCCTGGCGGCATTCGCCACGGTTGACCAGCACGCCATTGAAAATCTCATTCGGTCATACGGTGCTCAGGCTGCGGTGGTATCGTTTTGCTTAATGATCTTACAAGCCATTATCGCCCCGCTCCCGGCGTTTGTGATCACCTTTGCCAATGCGTCATTGTTCGGCGCATTCTGGGGAGGCGTACTCTCCTGGACCAGCGCAATGGCTGGCGCGGCGCTATGCTTTTTCATCGCCCGTGTTTTTGGCCGTAGCACAGTGGAAAAGCTGACCGGAAAAACGGTGTTGAATAGCATGGACGCCTTTTTTGCACGCTACGGCAAACACACTATTCTGGTCTGTCGCCTGTTACCTTTCGTTCCCTTTGATCCGGTTAGTTACGCCGCCGGTCTGACATCGATCCGCTTTCGTCATTTTTTCCTCGCCACCGGCGTCGGTCAGCTACCCGCGACTCTTGTCTATTCCTGGGCCGGCAGCCTGTTAACCGGAGGAACATTCTGGTTCGTGACCGGGCTATTTGTATTATTTGCGCTGACTGTGGTTATCTCCGTGGCGAGAAGCATTTATCTTGAACGGCACAGAAAACACGTCTGAGGCCCCCCTTAACAACTGGAGAGTGTATGCGTTATTGCTTATTGTGCCTGAGTTTGCTGTTTTCTCCGCTGGCGACCTTCGCGCAGGATAACAGCTGGCAGCAGATCAAAAACGACGCCCGTGGCCAGACGGTGTGGTTCAACGCCTGGGGAGGCGATAACGCAGTGAACCAATATCTCGACTGGGTAAGCGGCGAGATGAAAACACATTACGCCATTAACCTGAAAATCGTGCGTCTGGCCGATGCTGCCGACGCGGTGAAGCGTATTCAAACAGAGGCCGCTTCCGGGCGTAAAACCGGCGGCTCTGTCGATTTACTGTGGGTGAATGGTGAAAACTTCCGTACGCTGAAAGAGGCAAACCTGCTGCAAACGCAGTGGGCGCAGACGCTGCCCAACTGGCGCTACGTTGATACCCTGCAGCCTGTCAGCGAAGACTTCTCCATCCCTACAGAGGGAGCCGAGTCACCGTGGGGCGGCGCGCAGCTTACTTTTATCGCTAACCGAGATGTTACCGAACAGCCACCACAAACCCCGCAGGCGCTACTGGCGTTTGCCAAAGCGCATCCTGGTACAGTGACCTACCCACGCCCCCCGGATTTTACCGGGACTGCATTTCTTGAGCAGTTGCTGATGGCGCTTACTACCCAACCACAAGCGTTGAAAATGGCGCCCGATACCGCGACGTTCGCTGATGTTACGGCCCCACTGTGGCAGTATCTGGATGCACTACACCCGTTTTTATGGCGTGAAGGTAAAGACTTCCCTCCTACGCCCGCACGAATGGATGCGCTGTTGAACACTGGCGTACTGCGCTTATCGCTGACCTTTAACCCCGCACACGCCCAACAGAAAGCGGCCAGCGGTGAGTTACCCAAAAACAGCTACAGCTTTGGCTTTGCGCAAGGCATGATTGGCAACGTGCATTTCGTCACCATTCCGGCGAACGCCAGTTCCCCCGCCGGGGCGAAAGTCGTCGCCAACTTCCTGCTCTCTCCGGAGGCGCAACTGCGTAAAGCCGATCCCGCCTACTGGGGCGACCCTTCGGTTCTCGACCCGCAAAAATTACCTGCGGCACAACGTGAAGCTCTGCAGGCACGGATCCCTAAAGGATTACCCACCGTGCTTCCTGAACCCCATGCGGCCTGGGTAAACGTACTGGAACAAGAATGGCTACGCCGTTACGGTACGCATTAATCCTGCTGATATGGGGCGTCATGGCGGTGATTTATTTGCCGCTGGTACCTGCCGCCATCGCACTTTTCACACCAGCGCTCTCCATCACTCATTGGCTGGCGCTGTTTGCCGATCCCCAGTTGCCGCAGGCGCTGATGGCGACGCTGGTTTCCGTGACGCTGGCGACCCTCGGTGCGTTGGTCATTGCCCTGTTGGCGATCCTCGCCATGTGGCCCGGCGCGGGCTGGGCGCGGCTGTGCACCCGGCTGCCGTGGCTGTTGGCGATTCCGCACGTCGCGTTTGCCACCAGCGTCCTGTTGTTGTTTGCCGAAGGCGGTCTGCTGTACCGGGTGTTGCCTTTTCTTACCCCGCAGGCTGACCGCTACGGGATCGGTCTGGGCTTGACGCTAGCCGTCAAAGAGAGCGCTTTTTTGTTATGGGTACTCTCGGCCCTGCTCAGTGAAAAGCAGCTTGCCCGGCAGGTGACCGTGCTGGATTCGCTGGGATATAGCCGCCTGCAATGCCTCAACTGGTTGGTCTTACCCGCCATCGCACCGGCACTGGGGAAAGTGATGCTGGCGGCCACTGCATGGTCATTGTCGGCGGTGGATGTGGCGATCGTGCTGGGTCCGGGCAATCCGCCAACGCTTGCGGTGTTGAGCTGGCAATGGCTCACTCAGGGCGATGCCGACCAACAGATAAAAGGCTCGCTCGCCAGCCTGCTGCTGGTACTGCTGCTGTGTGTGTATGCGCTGGTTGGTTATCTGCTCTGGCGCAGCTGGCGGCGTACCCTGCCGGGGATTAGCGGGAAGCGTCAGCGTTTTTCATCCTATCCACTGGGGCGCTCACTGGCGCAACTGGTGCCCGTAAGCGGCGTACTCTGCCTGCTGGTTCTGGCCCTGGTTGCACAGTATTCATTCATCGATAGCCAGACGTTATTCACCAGCCTGCAAGTGGGAATGATTGCCAGCGCACTGGCATTAATCACGCTGTTGCTATGGCTGGAATGGGGACCACAGCGCGGACATCGTTGGGTCTGGCTGCCGATTATCCTGCCTGCACTCCCGCTGGTCACCGGACAATATACGCTGGCGCTACACTCACAGCTGGATGGTCAATTGTTGACGGTTGTCTGGGGACATTTGCTGTGGGTCACACCGTGGATGCTGTTTATCCTCAAACCGGCGTGGCAGCGAATTGATCCGCGGTTAATGTTGATTGCGCAGACGCTGGGCTGGTCGCGGGAGCGCATCTTCTGGCAGGTGAAATGTCCGCTGCTGCTGCGTCCGGCGCTGATTGCTTTCGCGGTGGGATTTTCCGTCAGTATCGCCCAGTATATGCCGACCCTGTGGTTAGGGGCCGGACGCTTTCCCACGCTGACCACCGAGGCCGTTGCATTGAGCAGCGGCGGCAGCGCGGCACGGCTTGCGTCACAGGCGCTCTGGCAACTGCTGCTGCCGCTGTTGGTTTTCGCACTGTCAGCATTACTCCCCGCATGGGTTGGCCGCTGTCGACAAGGACTCCGCTAATGCTAATTGTGAAAAATGTTTCGCTACATCTGGGACCTTGCGTTCTGCTCAACGAGGCCAATTTCGAGGTCAACAAAGGTGACATTGTCACTATTATGGGTCCCTCCGGCAGCGGCAAATCATCGCTGTTCTCGTGGATGATTGGCGCACTTTCTCCAACGTTTCAGGCGAGTGGCGAGCTGTGGCTTAACGACCGGCGCATCGACTCGTTGCCCACGGCGCAGCGCCAGATTGGCATTTTGTTCCAGGATGCCCTGCTGTTCGACCATTTCAGCGTGGGGCAAAATTTGCTGCTGGCACTCCCCGCAAGTCTGAAAGGATCGGCCAGACGAGATAAGGTCGAGCGCGCCCTTGAGCGTGCCGGGCTGGCGGGCTTTTATCATCGCGATCCGGCGTCACTCTCCGGCGGGCAACGATCGCGTATCGCCCTGCTGCGCGCGCTGTTGGCACAACCACAGGCGCTGCTGCTGGATGAACCCTTCAGCCGACTGGACACCTCGCTTCGCGACGCGTTTCGCCAGTGGGTCTTTGCCGAAGTGCGCAAGCTGGGTATTCCCGTGGTGCAGGTTACCCATGACGCGCAGGACGTTCCACCCGCGGGCCGCGTTTTGCAGATGGCAAACTGGGCGTGAATGTGGCGATATGCTGCGTTAACGCAATGATTTTATCGGGCTGGCGGCACAGAATGTCGTCTTCTTTTTTTCAACGTCGGGCTATTCGATGAAACGTGTTTCTCAAATGACCGCGCTGGCACTGGCTTTAGGGCTCGCTTGCGCTTCTTCCTGGGCTGCTGAAACAGCACAGACGCTCACCCTCCACCAGTTACAGCAGCAACAAGGCGCGGCAATCGATACCCGTCAAAGTGCGTTTTATAACGGCTGGCCGCAATCGCTTAATGGCCCTTCCGGCCATGAACCTGCCGCCCTGAACCTGTCTGCCGCCTGGCTCGACAACATGAACGACGAGCAACTCACCGCCTGGGTTAAGCAACATCAGTTAAAAACCGATGCACCGGTAGCGCTGTATGGCAGCGAAAGCGACATGCAGGCCGTTAAAGCGCGTCTGCAGAAAGTGGGCTTTAGCCAGCTTTCCACGCTCAGCGATGCACTGCAGGATCCCGCGCGCCTGCAGCGCCTACCGCACTTCGAACAGCTGGTCTATCCGCAGTGGCTACACGACCTGCAACAAGGTAAAGCCGTCACCGCCAAACCGGCCGGTGACTGGAAAGTCATTGAAGCGGCCTGGGGGGCACCGAAGCTCTATCTGCTCAGTCATATTCCGGGTGCCGGATACATTGATACCAACGAAGTCGAAAGCGAACCGCTGTGGAACAAAGTCTCCGACGCGCAGCTCAAAGCGATGCTGGCTAAACACGGTATTCGTCATGACACGACGGTGATTTTGTATGGCCGTGATGTCTATGCGGCGGCGCGTGTCGCACAGATCATGCTGTACGCGGGCGTGAAAGATGTTCGCCTGCTCGACGGCGGCTGGCAGACGTGGTCCGACGCAGGATTACCGGTCGAACGCGGCACGGCACCGACGGTTAAACCGGAGCCTGATTTTGGCGCGACGATCCCTGCACAGCCGCAGCTGATGCTGGATATGGAACAGGCGCGTGGCCTGCTGCATCGTCAGGATGCGTCGCTGGTCAGCATTCGTTCGTGGCCGGAATTTGTCGGCACCACCAGCGGTTACAGCTACATTAAACCAAAAGGTGAAATTGCGGGGGCTCGTTGGGGTCATGCGGGCAGCGACTCCACGCATATGGAAGATTTCCATAACCCGGACGGCACCATGCGCAGCGCAGACGATATCGCCGCGATGTGGAAACAGTGGAACATCCTGCCGGATCAGCAGGTTTCCTTCTACTGCGGTACCGGCTGGCGTGCCTCGGAGACGTTTATGTACGCCCGTGCGATGGGCTGGAAAAACGTCTCGGTGTACGACGGTGGCTGGTTCGAGTGGAGCAGCAATCCGAAGAACCCGGTAGCCAGCGGCGAGCGCGGCCCGGACACCAGCAAGTAATCGCTGATTATTCCTGACGCTGGACCGATTTCAGCGTCAGGTATCCGCTCCAGATCCGCGTTAACGTTGTCAGCCAGCACAGCGCGCCAAATACCCACGCCAGCACGGCAAAATAATCAGGGAACAGACAACCCAGCACGAACAGCAATATCGTCTCGGTGCCTTCGGTCAACCCACCTAAATAATAAAACGATTTATGCGCATAACCGGGGTTATCAATCTGATGCTTCGCCGCCAGCGCGGCAAAGGCCAGGAAACTGCTGCCAGTGCCGATAAACGCAAACAATAGCCAGCTGCCCGCCAGCGTATTCTGCTCGGGTGCCGCCAGAATAAAACCAAACGGCACCAGCGCGTAAAACAGAAAATCGAGTGAAATATCGAGGAATCCGCCGGCATCGGTCAGTCCCCTGCGCCGCGCCAGCGCGCCGTCCAACCCATCAAACAGACGATTAAGCACAATGGCGACCAGCGCCGCCGAATACCAGCCTAATGCCAGAAACGGCAAGGCCAGCACGCCAATAGCGAAACCGAAGAGCGTCAGACCGTCCGCCGAAATACCGGGCTTATCAATCATGCGAGCGCACTGATGTAACAGCGGTTTTAACCGCGGATGAAGATGGCGGTCAAGCATGTGGCCGTCCTTTGAAACTGTCGCACAATCCCTGCGAAGGAATATCCAGCGCGGCGTTAAAGCGTGCCGAGAGATTTTGAAAGGCAATCAGCGCGGTCATTTCGGTAATCGTGTCATCGGTAAAATGCTGCTGCATTTGCGTCTTCAGCGCATCATCAAGGCGCGGCGGCGTGGCAGTCATCGCATCCGCATAGGCCAGCGCCACACGCTCTTCTGAGCTAAACAGTGCAGACGATTGCCAGTTCGCCACCTGTAACACTTTATCCAGCGCCCCGCTGCGTTCGGCCAGCCGTAAGCTGTTGGCATCCACGCAGAACGCGCAATGACACACCTGCGACACCCGCGTCATCAACAGCGCGCGCATCACCGGGGTTAATCGCGCCCGTTTACGCTCCAGAAATCCGACAAACAGCGCGACCAGCCAAAACAGAAACGGCATACGCCCCCACCAGCGCGTGGGATGCAGCACGTCGCCGTAATGTTTTTTCTGCGTCGCGACAAGCGGTTTCAAACTGGAAGGGATACGCGTCAACGGTTTTACCCACGCCTGAGGATCGTTCAACGGTGACTCCTGAATACTTTAGATAAAACAAAGATAGAGATAGTATGTCACTTTCTGCTGTTAGATCTTGATGAATATGATGAAAACCCTCGACGTGGTCGCCGCTATCCTTGAACGTGATGGCAAAATATTACTCGCTCAGCGCCCGGCGCATGCGGATCAGCCGGGTATGTGGGAGTTTGCCGGCGGTAAGGTAGAGCCCAGCGAGAGCCAGCCGCAGGCGCTGAGGCGTGAACTGCACGAAGAACTCGGCATTGAGGCGGTTGTTGGGCAGTACGTTGCCAGCCATCAACGCGAAGTATCAGGCCGGATTATCCATCTGCATGCATGGCATGTGCCAGATTATCAGGGCGAACTGCACGCGCATGAGCATCAGCAACTAGTGTGGTGCCTACCTGAAGAGGCGCTGACGTATCCGCTGGCGCCTGCCGACATCCCGCTCTTACAGGCATTTATTCTTTTACGCGACGCCAGACCAGCGGATTAGTGCCGATCGTTTTCTCATCGCGCTGGCATTGCAACAGCACGCCATCAGCCTTGATCACCGCGCCTTCCGAATAGTTTTGATCCTGATAAACGCAGCACTGATTACAGGGCTGCGCCCGCTGACCGCTGGAACTGAACACTTCTGGCGGCACATTAACCTGCACATCTGGGCGATAAAGCTGATTTGCCAGTGCCGTGCTGGAGAGCATAACCAGCGCACCTGCCATGATAAAACGGCGCATACTCTTTCCTTTTAAACTGACCTCTATGCTCAGTATAACGGTATAAACCGGCAGAAACTTTAGTCCCTTCCCGCATCGTTTTTAGTTATGACCTACGCCGCAATATTAATTTCCTTAGCGGGGTTAATTTTTTCTTGCGTCCCGTCACACTGCTGATGTTATAGTCAAAAACTGCACAACACATAACATAAACATCAAAAATATAACCATATCAATACATAAGAGGTTCTTATATCTATGGATCAGACATGTTCTTTGGCGTCATTTCTCAACCATGTGCAAAAGCGCGACCCGAATCAAACCGAGTTCGCGCAGGCCGTTCGTGAGGTCATGACGACGCTGTGGCCGTTCCTCGAACAAAACCCGCGCTATCGTCAAATGTCATTGCTGGAACGTCTGGTTGAACCTGAGCGCGTGATCCAGTTCCGCGTGGTCTGGCTGGACGATCGTAATCAGGTACAGGTTAACCGCGCATGGCGTGTACAGTTTAGCTCGGCGATTGGTCCTTACAAAGGCGGCATGCGTTTCCATCCGTCGGTCAACCTGTCGATCCTGAAATTCCTTGGCTTCGAACAGACCTTTAAAAACGCCCTCACCACGCTGCCGATGGGCGGAGGTAAAGGCGGGAGCGATTTCGATCCAAAAGGCAAAAGCGAAGGCGAAGTGATGCGCTTTTGCCAGTCCCTGATGACCGAACTGTTCCGCCACTTAGGGCCAGACACTGACGTCCCGGCGGGTGATATCGGCGTAGGCGGTCGTGAAGTCGGCTTTATGGCCGGGATGATGAAAAAACTGTCCAACAACAGCGCCTGCGTCTTTACCGGTAAAGGTCTGTCGTTTGGCGGCAGCCTAATCCGTCCGGAAGCGACCGGCTACGGCCTGGTGTACTTCACCGAAGCAATGCTTAAGCGCCATGGTCTGGGCTTTGAAGGCATGCGTGTCGCCGTTTCCGGCTCCGGTAACGTGGCGCAATTCGCCATTGAGAAAGCCATGGAGTTTGGTGCCCGTGTGGTGACCGCCTCCGACTCCAGCGGTACCGTGGTTGACGAGAGTGGCTTCACGAAAGAGAAACTGGCGCGTCTGTGTGCCATTAAAGACAGTCGCGACGGTCGTGTGGCGGATTACGCCCGTGAGTTCGGTCTGACCTATCTGGAAGGTAAGCAACCGTGGTCAGTGCCGGTCGATATCGCCCTGCCGTGCGCCACGCAGAACGAACTGGATGTGGACGCCGCGCAGACGCTGATTGCCAACGGCGTCAAGGCCGTGGCGGAAGGCGCAAACATGCCGACCACCATCGAAGCCACCGATCTGTTCCTCGAAGCGGGCGTACTGTTTGCGCCGGGTAAAGCCGCCAACGCCGGTGGCGTGGCGACATCAGGCCTGGAAATGGCGCAGAACGCCGCGCGTCTGGGTTGGAAAGCGGAGAAAGTAGATGCGCGTTTGCACCACATCATGCTGGATATTCACCATGCCTGCGTTGAGTACGGTGGCGAGAGCAAACAGACCAACTATGTCCGCGGCGCCAACATCGCGGGCTTCGTGAAAGTTGCCGACGCGATGCTGGGCCAGGGTGTGATTTAATTCAGAACTGTTGTTTCCGTAGGCCTGATAAGCGTCGCGCCATCAGGCATTGCCGGATGCGGCACACGTGCCTTATCCGGCCTACAAATTACACGCCTGCCTCTTCCGATGGCGGGCTTTTTTTCGCCGGACGTTTTCGCGGCGCGCTCTTTTTTTTCTCTGCGCCAGCCGGCGCGGTTATCCCGCGGAATCGGCGTACTGGCGTACGTTTAGCCTGGTCAATCAGCTGATACAACGTGTCCACCAGCGGCTGCATAAAGTCCTGATAGCGGCACTGTTTTTCACTGATTTGCGTCAGGACAGATTCCCAGTGCGCGGTCATATCCGGACGCGTCGCCATTTCGGGCAAAGAATGAAACAGCGCTTTTCCGGGATCCGTCGAGTGGATATAGCGGCCCTTTTTTACCAGGAACCCGCGCTTGAACAGCAGTTCGATAATCCCCGCTCGCGTGGCTTCCGTTCCCAGCCCATCGGTGGCACGCAGGATCTTTTTCAGGTCTTTATCCTGCACAAATCGCGCAATCCCGGTCATCGCCGACAGCAGCGTCGCATCGGTAAAATGGCGCGGCGGCTGGGTCTGGCGTTCTACCACCTCACCCTTTTCACATAATAGCTCATCATCCTTCGCCACCACCGGCAACGGTGTGCCGTCGTTCTCTTCGTCGCGCTCTTTGTTACCCAGCAGCGTGCGCCACCCGGCTTCCGCCAGGAAACGGGCTTTAGCAACAAACTTGCCTTTCGCAATATCCAGCTCAATGACGCACTTGCGGAATACCGCGTCCGGGCAGAACTGCATCAGATACTGACGCGCAATCAGGTTGTACACCTTGGCTTCATTGTCATTCAAATTGATGGATGAACTGCGCGCAGTGGGAATAATCGCGTGGTGCGCATCAACCTTTTTATCGTCCCAGCAGCGATTACGCGTATCGGGATTAACCGCAGGCTGCGGAAATAAATCCGGAGCGTGCACGCTAATCGCATTCATCACCGCATGGCGACCGGCAAAATGTTCTTCCGGCAGATAGCGGCTATCAGAACGCGGATAGGTAATCAGCTTGTGGGTTTCATACAGCTTCTGGCAGATATCGAGCACGTTTTGCGCGCTCAGTCCGAAGCGTTTAGCGGCTTCAATCTGCAACGCCGACAATGAGAACGGCAGCGGTGCGGATTCTGATTCCCGTTTATCGTTATAGCTGGTGACTATCGCTGGCTGACCGTTGATGCGTTTCACCACATGCTCCGCCAGCGTACGGTTCAGTAAGCGCCCTTCTTCATCCTGATAAGGTTCACACGCCTCGCTCGGCTGCCAGATAGCGGTAAACCGCTCGTCGGCAGGTGTGACGATATGCGCTTTGACCTCAAAGAAATCTTTGGCGACGAAGTTTTCAATCTCTTCATCACGGCGTACCACCAGACCAAGCACCGGCGTCTGCACACGCCCCACTGAAAGCACACCCTGATAACCCGCGTTGCGCCCAAGAATGGTGTAGGCGCGCGTCATATTGATGCCGTACAGCCAGTCGGCACGCGCTCGCGCCAGCGCCGAAACGCACAGCGGAATAAACTCACTGTTGGCGCGCAGACGCGAAATTGCCCGCTCCACCGCCTGTGGGTTAAGGTCGTTAATCAGACACCGTTGTACCTGATGACGCTTTTCCGGCGCCAGTTGCAGGTAATCCAGCACTTCATCGACCAGCAGCTGTCCTTCACGATCGGGGTCTCCCGCGTGAATGACTTCACTGGCCTCATGCAGAAAGCGCTTGATGACGTTGAGCTGTTTGGTGACGGAGGGACGCGGCTGCAGTTGCCACTTTTCCGGTACAATCGGCAAGTCGACCAGACTCCAGCGTGCATAGCGACTGTCATAGGCATCTGGCTGCGCCTGTTCAAGCAGGTGACCGATACACCAGGTCACCACTTGCCCATTTCCGCATTCAATAAAGCCATCACCTTTGCGATGTGGCTTAGGGAGCACATCGGCAATCGCGCGCGCCAGACTCGGTTTTTCGGCAATAAACAACCGCATCGAATTAACGGATCTCAACCATGGCACGACCGCCACGAGCTTCAACCAGCTCACCAATCGCGGTGAGATCAATGCCAAACTGCGCGGCAACCGCTTTCACTTCAGCCTCAGATTCCGGTGTTACCGCCAGCAGCAGGCCGCCGGAGGTTTGCGGATCGCACAGCAGGTCTCGTACCGCCTGCGGCATCTCACCCATCAGATGCCCGTAGCTGGCAAAGTTACGCTGCGTGCCGCCCGGCACTGCGCCTTGCGCGATGTACTCTTCAACACCAGGCAGTTTTGGAATATCCTGGTAAACGATTTGCGCCTGAACGCCCGCGCCCTGACACATTTCGCTCAGGTGTCCCAGCAGGCCAAAACCAGTCACGTCGGTCATGGCTTTCACGCCTTCAATGTCCGCAAACGCTGCGCCCGCAATATTCATGCGGCACATAACTTCCGTCGCCAGCCCAACATGCTCAGGCTTAAGCAGCGATTTTTTCTCGGCGGTGGTCAACACGCCAATGCCTAGCGGCTTGGTGAGGAACAGCTTGCATCCCGCTTCTGCGGTGCTGTTTTTCTTCACGCGCTCGGTCGGGACCACGCCCGTCACGGCAAGACCAAAAATCGGCTCCGGGGCATCAATAGAGTGACCGCCCGCCAGCGCAATGCCGGCCTGGCGACAGGCGAAACGCCCGCCTTCGGTCACTTCACGGGCGACTTCCGGTGCCAGCTTATCGAGCGGCCAGCCCAGAATCGCGATAGCCATAATCGGTTTGCCACCCATCGCGAAGATATCGCTGATGGCGTTGGTCGCAGCGATGCGGCCAAAATCAAACGGATTATCGACAATCGGCATAAAAAAATCGGTGGTGCTAATAACGCTGGTGCCATTGCCCAGATCGTACACGGCGGCGTCATCGCGGGTTTCATTCCCCACGAGTAAATTCGGATCAACAAATTTCGCCTGCTCGCTGTGCAGGATGGTTTCCAGCACTTTGGGGGAAATTTTACAACCGCAACCGGCTCCGTGGCTGTATTGCGTTAAACGAATAGCGTGCTCGCTCATGGACATCTCCTGTCATTGCAATCGGGCTATGGTAGCGCTCATTCCATGATGTGGTAAGAGTGACTGTCTGAATTCGGGTGTCTTTGCTCATAATCCAGACAGTTTAGCCGCTGAAATCAGAAATACTGGACGAATGCGCTCGGATCGGCAGGGTTAATCGTGGTGGATGCTTTAAGCTGTGGCGTGCCCAGATAGAGGAAGCCGACAATTTTATCCTGCGCACGACAGTCAAATGCCTCGCGCACCACTGCACTTTCGGTTAATGCACCGCTGCGCCAGATCCCGCCAAAGCCTTGCGCAATCGCCGCCATTTGCATGGCCATTACCGCACAACCCGCTGACATTTCCTGTTCCCACAGTGGAACCTTGTCACTTTCTTCACATTTCGCCACCACCGCAATAATCAGCGGGGCACGAAACGGCGCAGTACGCGCTTTTTCGACAGCCTTTTCGTCGCCCTCTGCGGCAATAGCCCCTTTTTCGAGCACGGCGCTAAAACGCTCACGCCCTGCACCTTCAATCACAAAGAAACGCCACGGCTGCAGCGATTTGTGATCCGGGGCGCGCATCCCCGCCCGCAGGATATTTTGCAGTTGCTCACCCACGGGAGCGGGTTCAACAAGACGAGAGGCGCTACGGCGGGTAAGAAGTAATTCGAGTGCATCCATTTGCTTAACTCCAACAATGAAATTTGTTCACAAAATTAACACGTGAGCGGATTTTGTTACAGCGCCGGCGGTGATTCCTGCTGACAAGTGCCTGCCGGGTCATTACGATAGCCACATCTTAACGCCTTCTCCGGTAAAACGGGGGGGCGTGTTGTTCATCGGTAGGGAGAATACATGCAAACCCTGTGGCGTTTTATTGCCGGAATTTTTAAATGGACGTGGCGAATACTGAATTTCGTCCGCGAATGTGTACTGAACCTGTTCTTTATCTTTTTGGTCCTGGTGGGCGTGGGGATCTGGATGCAGGTCAGCAGTAGCACCTCCAGCGAACACGCGGAGCGTGGCGCACTGCTGCTCGATATCTCCGGCGTTATTGTCGATAAGCCCTCGAGCACCAGCCGCTTAAGCGTCATCGGACGTCAGCTGTTTGGCGCCAGTTCCGATCGCCTGCAAGAAAACTCACTGTTCGATATCGTTAACACCATTCGCCAGGCAAAAGACGATCGCAACATCACCGGCATCGTGATGGATTTAAAAAACTTTGCCGGGGCCGATCAGCCGTCCATGCAGTATATCGGCAAAGCACTGCGCGAATTCCGCGACAGTGGAAAACCGGTATTTGCCGTGGGCGATAACTTCAGCCAGGGACAGTATTACCTCGCAAGCTTTGCCAATAAAATTTGGCTCTCCCCGCAGGGTTCGGTTGACCTGCACGGCTTTGCGACCAACGGTCTGTATTACAAGTCTCTGCTGGATAAACTAAAAGTCTCCACCCACGTTTTCCGCGTCGGTACCTATAAGTCCGCCGTCGAGCCGTTTATTCGCGACGATATGTCCCCGGCCGCACGTGAAGCCGACAGTCGCTGGATTGGCGAGCTGTGGCAGAACTATCTCGATACCGTTGCTGCTAACCGCCAGATCCCGGCGCAGCAAGTGTTCCCGGGCGCACAGGCGATGCTTGACGGCCTGACGAAAGTGGGTGGCGACACCGCGAAGTACGCCCTCGACAATAAACTGGTCGATGCTCTCGCCTCCAGCGCTGAAGTGGAAAAACTGCTGACTAAACAGTTTGGCTGGAGCAAAACAGAGAAGAACTACAGTGCCGTCAGCTATTACGATTACACGCTAAAAACCCCGGCGGATACCGGTGACAGCATTGGCGTAGTCTTCGCCAATGGCGCGATCATGGACGGAGAAGAAACACCGGGCAACGTCGGCGGCGACACCACTGCGGCACAAATCCGTGAAGCGCGTCTCGATCCGAAGGTAAAAGCCATTGTCCTGCGCGTTAACAGTCCAGGCGGCAGCGTCAGCGCCTCGGAAGTGATCCGCGCTGAGCTGGCTGCAGCAAAAGCGGCGGGTAAACCGGTGGTGGTTTCCATGGGCGGCATGGCGGCATCCGGCGGTTACTGGATCTCAACCCCGGCAAACTACATTGTGGCGAACCCCAGCACCCTGACCGGCTCCATCGGCATCTTTGGCGTGATCAACACCGTTGAAAACAGCCTCGATTCCATTGGTGTACATACCGACGGCGTGGCGACCTCGCCGCTGGCCGATATTTCCGTCACCAAAGCGTTACCGCCGGAAGTGCAGCAGATGATGCAACTGAGCATCGAGAACGGCTATAAGCGCTTCATCACGCTGGTCGCGGATGCACGTAAGACAACGCCAGAGCAGATTGATAAAATCGCCCAGGGCCACGTCTGGACCGGTCAGGATGCAAAAGCGAATGGTCTGGTCGACAGTCTCGGCGATTTCGACGACGCTGTAGCAAAAGCGGCAGAACTGGCGAAACTGAAACAATGGCACATTGAGTATTATCAGGACGAGCCCACGTTCGTTGATATGGTCATGGACAGCATGTCTGGTTCCGTTCGCGCTATGCTACCAGAAGCCATTCAGGCCATGCTCCCGGCACCACTGGCCTCTGCGGCAAGCGTGGTAAAAACCGAAAGTGATAAGCTGGCCGCGTTTAACGACCCGCAGAACCGTTATGCGTTCTGCCTGACCTGCGCCAACGTCCGCTAACTCTTGACCCCTCTTCGGGATGAAGAGGGGTTTTTCTTTGAGACAGAAGAAAAGTCATGCAGAAGAAATCGATTTACGTTGCCTATACCGGCGGTACCATCGGTATGCAGCGCTCAGAACAAGGTTACATTCCGGTTTCCGGCCATCTTCAGCGTCAACTGGCATTGATGCCTGAATTCCACCGCCCTGAGATGCCAGACTTCACCATTCACGAATATGTCCCGCTGATGGATTCCTCCGATATGACGCCAGAAGACTGGCAGCATATTGCGGAAGATATTAAAGCTCACTACGACGAATACGACGGTTTTGTGATCCTGCATGGCACCGACACCATGGCGTTCACCGCCTCGGCGCTGTCGTTTATGCTGGAGAATCTGGGCAAGCCAGTTATTGTGACAGGGTCACAAATCCCGCTGGCTGAGCTACGTTCAGACGGACAAATCAATTTGCTGAATGCGTTGTACGTTGCGGCCAATTATCCGATCAATGAAGTCACTCTGTTCTTCAATAACCGACTGTATCGTGGTAACCGCACCACCAAAGCGCACGCCGACGGTTTTGACGCCTTCGCTTCACCTAACCTTGCACCTTTACTGGAAGCCGGGATCCACATCCGTCGTTTGGGCACCCCGCCCGCGCCGCACGGTGCGGGCGAGCTGATTGTGCACCCTATCACCCCGCAGCCGATTGGCGTGGTGACGATTTATCCTGGAATTTCCGCAGACGTGGTGCGTAACTTCTTGCGCCAGCCAGTCAAAGCGTTAATTCTGCGTTCTTACGGCGTGGGCAATGCCCCGCAGAATAAAGAGTTCCTGAAGGAGCTTGAGGATGCCAGCTCACGCGGTATTGTGGTCATTAACCTCACGCAGTGCATGTCCGGCAAGGTCAACATGGGCGGTTATGCGACGGGGAATGCGCTGGCACATGCGGGCGTGATTGGCGGTGCGGATATGACCGTTGAAGCAACACTGACCAAGCTGCATTATTTGCTGAGCCAGGGTCTGGACACGCAGGCCATCCGTGACGCGATGACGCAAAACCTGCGCGGTGAACTGACGCCGGATGATTGAAGGAGGAGTGACGATGGCACGAGCATTACTGCTGGTTGATTTACAAAACGATTTTTGTGCCGGAGGCGCACTTGCCGTTCCAGAAGGTGATAGCACCGTGGATGTCGCCAATCGCCTGATTGACTGGTGTTCGCTGCGCGGTGAGAAGGTTGTTTCCAGTCTGGACTGGCATCCGGCTAATCACGGCAGCTTTGCCAGCCAGCATCAGGTCGCCCCTTACACGCAGGGACAACTGGACGGCCTGGCGCAGACGTTCTGGCCGGATCACTGTGTACAGAACTCGCAGGGAGCGGCCCTGCACCCTCTGCTGAATCAGCACGGCATTGATAAGACGTTCTATAAGGGCGAAAACCCGCAGGTTGACAGCTACAGCGCATTTTTTGATAACGGTCGCCGTCAGGCAACGGAACTGAATGCGTGGCTTGTGCAACAGCGTATTACCGACCTCATCATCATGGGGCTGGCAACCGACTACTGCGTGAAGTTTACCGTCCTCGATGCGCTGGAACTGGGCTATACGGTGAATGTCATTATCGACGGTTGTCGAGGGGTGAATATTCAGCCTCAGGACAGCACGCAGGCGTTTATGGAAATGGCCGCTGCGGGTGCAACGCTGTATACGCTGGCAGACTGGGAAGAAACGCAAAGATAGAACGTAGCCTGATGGTACCGCCATCAGGCAAGTAATCACCCCAAAGTCGAAATATCTTCCAGTGAAACCAGACGGGTTTCAATACCAAAACAAAACAGGATCAGCGCACATACCACCAGAATGATACCGAGGACGATAAACACGGTAACAGAGTCATATTGCGTCAGTAATACGGCAACGCCATAAGGTGTAAAGACGGCGACGATTCGACCCACGGCATTGACAAAACCTGAACCACGTAATCTGAGATGCGTTGGCCACAGTTCCGGGACATATACCGCGGAGGCAAAACAGACATACATATATAAAAAGAAAATCATGACCAGACCACAGCTTAGAATCGCCCACTCCTGCGTTTGAATCGAATAAAAATAACCCAAAAGTGCAATAATAATTAACAGCAACGAACCAAAGAGGCGTCGTGGAAAGTGATCGATAATCAATGCCGCGATAAAAATACCTACCGGTGCGCCAATCATAATAATCGCAGTCATCAGAATGGACTTCGTCACAGCAATACCCGAGTTAACAAAAATAGTCGGGATCCATACGGTTATGGTATACAGCGAGATATTCATCGCAATCAATACCGTAATAGCTACCAGCGTTCGACGCAGCATCTGTCCTTTGAATAACAGCCAGAATGACCCGTCTACGGCGCGGCGTTCGCTCTTTCTCTTCGGTATTGGACACAATGGTAATGTGATTTGCTTTTCTGTTTCTACCTGCAACTCAACATCGAGTAAATGCTTCTCCGCCATGTCCTGCTGACCTTTACCTGCCAGCCACCGGGGAGACTCAATAAAGTATTTTCCAGAAATATACCAGGCCAGCAGCATTCCCACGCCTCCGACTAAAAACATCGCTCGCCAGCTTAAGTATGAGATGACAACCACACCAACCGCCGCCGACAGCATCGGCGACCAGTTGCCAACAAAAGACAGCCGCGCAGACCATTTTCCGCGTACCACCGGCGGAATAAACTCAGTGAATGAGGCATAGCCCACCATAATCAGCGCCCCCATGCCGGTTCCCATCAGGCCTCGAAAGAAGATCAACCAGTACATGTTGGGAACAAAAGATGCGGCGATTGCAGAAATGCCAACAATCAATAGATTGATACGAAATGCATTACGGCGACCAAAATAATCACCAATAAATCCACCACTCAGCGATCCGATGAAATAACCAAACATCAGCGCAGACGTAAACGCTGCATTGAGATAATTATTTGACCAACCGTTACTAACCAACTTTGCCAGGACCACGTTACCGGAATAACTAAGAAACCCGGTCAGTAATAAACCAAAACTTATGATACCAAAAATACGAAAATGAAATCGCGAGAAAGGTAAGCGATCTAATCTTGCACCGATATATTCATATTGTTCCATCTGGATGCCTCAAATGCAGCAAAATATAAAATAATAAATTATGGCAACGCGCGGCAGAGTTAACTTTGCCGCATTTACCATCATCATTTTATTGGGCATTATCCGGATGCAAACTAAAACGCTACCGATATCACAATCCCGTTATTAGTATACGAGCTGGATATTATTTTCCTTGCAAAAGGAAATCCATTCTGCACCCGGTGCTTTATCTGTTATTATGTAATTAATATGACTAAGATCTACCAACTGAACAAATGCTTTACGATCGAACTTTGAGTGGTCAACCAACAGTGCTACTTCAGCAGCCTGACGAATCATGGTTTTCTTGATCTCTGCTTCAGCTTCGTTTGAATCAAGCGCACCGTTAGCGATATCCAGTCCTTTACAGCTCATCACCATGATATCAACGTGATATCGGCTGATGATCTCTTTGGTAATACGCCCCTGTAGTGACAGCGTATTTTTGTTTAATTCTCCCCCCGTCGAAACCACATTAATTTCAGACTGTGCCAGTTCATGAAAGGCTTCCGCCGAGTTGGTTAATAATGTGAGGTCATTACGTTCCTTCAGAAGCTTTAATAACTCCATTGCAGTACTGCTGGAGTCAGCCGCCATAGTGGTCTTATTTTTAATAAACGGCAGTGCGTTGCGAGCGACCTTCTGCTTTTCTTCATAGAATGATTTAGCTCGCTTGTAAAAATGAATGTTATCAGACAGCGCGGCCGTATTTAATACAGCACCACCATACGTACGGGTCAGAAAACCTTCATCTTCAAGCTTTTCAAGATCGCGGCGAATCGTTTCTTCTGTAACCTGAAAAATAGCGCTCAGATTAGATACCGTTACTTTCTTGTCGTTGGCTACCCTTTGCTTGATAGCCTGAATTCTGTCTTTTGCCGCCACGATTACACCTCTGTTTCCTTCAACATCATGATAAGTTACCAGTATCTCACAGGCTATGTTTATTTTCAAAACAACATGTCTGAATCACAGATTTTATGGTCTTTTACACAGAAACAGAGGCGTTTTCTATTTACCTATTTATTATTCAATGCTTCTGCCATTTCTCGCATCAATAGAGAATCCGAATCGGTTAACGCGATAGCCAGGGCTTCGACGTTTTCACGTACCTGCTCTGGTGCCGTCGCTCCGCTTAACAGGGTAATTAAGTCGCTTTGTTTTAAAATCCACGCCAGCGCCAGCGCCGGGATCGAGCAGCGATATTTATCGCACAGCGGCTGCCACTGCTCGAGCATATCAATCACGCGCAGCATGTTTTCTCGCTGGAACCAGACTTTGTTGGCCCGCGCACCGCCAGGGACATAATCCCGCGTGATGGTTCCGGTCAACAACCCCTGCTCAAGCGGTGAGTAGACCTGCACGATGATGCCATTCTGCTGGCATAGCGGCAGCAGTTCAGCTTCCAGCGCCCGATCAAGGATGCTGTACTTGGCCTGAATGATATCCAGCTCACCGTGCTTGAGATACTCCTTGATATGCCCGGCATCCACATTCGCCGCGCCAATCGAGCGGATTTTCCCCTCTTTCTTGAGCGCGTTAAGTGTATCCATGGTTTCCGTAATGGGCGTAAAGCAAGGCTCTACCGACTGCCAGTGGGTCATATAAATATCAATGCTGTCGATACCGAGCCGTTGCAGGCTGGCGTCCACCTCTTCGCGAATCGACTCAGGCGTAAGGTTTTTATACAGCTGGCGGTCGCCCACTTTGTTAAACAAGCTGCCTTGCCGCTCCCAGACAATGCCGCATTTGGTTTCAACAACGATCTCGCTGCGCGGCAGCTTTTTCAGCGCCTGACCAACAATGGCTTCACTATTACCGAAGTTGTAGCCCGGCGCGGTATCAATCAGATTAATGCCGCAACGGTGCGCTTCAAGAATGGTGTCGATACACACCTGCAAATCAAGATCGCCATTCCATGCCGGACCGCCGCCGATGGCCCAGGTGCCCAGCCCCATGCGGGAGAGCGTAATATCCGTACTGCCTAAAGGAATCATTTTCATCTGCCGCTATTACCCTTCGTATTCGTCGAGAAGTTGTTCAACCAGCTTTCTATTTTTCACGCCCGTCGTGGCACCCACGCTGAGTACCGATATCGCCGCCGTCGCGTTGGCAAACAGCGCGCAGTCGCGAAGCGGTTTGCCTTCAAGCAGCGCGGAGATAAACCCCGAAGCGAAATTATCGCCCGCGCCGATGGTGTCGATGGCCGTAATTCCCGACACCGCCGGGACCTCCATTTTCATATCAGCACGCTTAATAAAGCAGCCTCTCTTGCCGGTCTTAATGACTACCGTTTTCACACCGCAGCTCAGGAAACTGTCGGCGATTTCATCCAGCGTCTCTTTCCCGGTGAGCAGTTTCGCCTCGTCGAAATTGGGAAACAGATAATCCACGTAGCTCAGCGCTTCGCGAATATCATCCAGCGTTTCATTAAGCCGTGGCTTAATCATGTCTGCGCAGATAATGAGCTTATGCGCTTTCGCCTGAGTGAAAATAGCCGTTAACGCTTTGCCGTCCAGCAAGGGACTATTAAAGATGCTTGCCAGCGACAGCAGCTTTGCCTGCGAGAAACGGTCAAAATCAACATCATTAATATTCAGTTTCCACAGGCTGCCGTTGCGATTGGTGACAAAGGTGCGTTCACCATCGGCTGTGACTAAACCCACGTTAATGGAGGTATCAATATCCGCATCCTGTTTCAGACTCTGAATATCAATATTCTCCCGACGGCAGTGGTCAATAATAAAATAGCCTGCTGCGTCATCCCCCACCCGACTGATTAACGCGGTGCGATGACCGAGACGGGAAATAATCGTCGCTTCATTAATCGCGTCTCCCCCGGTGGTCATGGCAATACGTTCTAACGGATAAGAATCTACATCAAAGATATTTTTACTCACCGGCTGCAAGGGAATATCAACAATCGCCGCCCCTATACAAATAACCTCGACTCTATCCATATTGTCATTCCGCTTTACCGTCTGAACCAAACAGTTTGATTTTCTCCAGCGCGCGCTCTTTTACCGCTTTACGTACTTCACGTTCGACGTGCAGGAACGGCTGGTCCTGATTCTCCTGCACCGCGACCATTGCGGCCTGGCACAGTTCAGTGTGGATATTGATTTTCGAAATGCCTAATGAAATGGCTTTCTTAATATCCGCATCGCTGATGCCGGAAGCGCCGTGCAGCACCAGCGGCACAGATACCGCCTGACGTACGCGTTTAACCACATCAAAGTTCAGTTTCGGTTCGGAGGTATAGACGCCGTGCTGGTTACCAATCGCTACCGCCAGCGAGTCGCAGCCGGTACGTTCAACGAACTCAGCCGCCTGGCTTGGGTCGGTGTAGTGATAGCCTGCCAGCGCTTCTTCGTAGACCGTTTCATTACCCACGTGCCCCAGCTCGGCTTCGACCGGAATACCCAGCGGGTGAAAGAAATCGACCGCCTCTTTGGTCAGGCGAATATTTTCTTCGAAATCAAAAGCGGAAGCATCGCGCATCAGCGAATTCATGCCGTGGGTCCAGGCGTTATGGATAATCTCCATGCTGCGCCCGTGATCCCAGTGGGTAATCACCGGTACCGTCGCCTTTTTCGCCATGGAAACCATCATATGCGAAAAATCTTCAAACGAGGTATTACCGACAAACCCGGTGCCGAATGAGATAATGACCGGCGATTTTGCCTCTTCCGCCGCATCAATTACCCCCATTAACATTTCCGCATTCCACACGTTAAAGTGGGCAATAGCGTAATGTTTATCCTGAGCATCATTTTCCCAATATTTAATATCTGCTAGCATGGTTATTTCTCCCTTTTCAATTAATTAATGGTTAACTTTAATAACGCCTTTAATAATGTCGCGTTTGTTATTAACGGATTCATCAAACGCGCGCTGAACATCTGCATAATCGTAAATATGCGTCACCATCGACTTCACATCGAAACGACCGGAGGAGATGGCCTCAATGGTGACCGGATAGCGGTTGGCATAGCGGAAAACGGTCTGAATCGAGACTTCACGGTTAATTTTGAGGAAATTAATCGCCGAATCACCGGGTACCGTGCCGACAATCATGATTTTGCCGCCGCGCATCACCAGATACGGGGCCTGCTTGACGGTGATCGCCGAGCCTGCGGTTTCAAAAACAATGTCGGCCCCCATATCGCCAGAGAACTGCAGGCAGCGGACAACCGTGTCCTCTTTAGCTCCGTTGATGACGGTCGTCGCCCCAAGCTGCTCGGCCATAGCCAGGCGTTTTTCCAGCACATCAACGACGGCAATATCGGTTGCGCCCAGGCATTTACAGGCTTGCAGAGTCATTAAGCCGATACAGCCCGCCCCCAGAATAACGATTTTCTTACCTGGTTTAACATCCGTCAGCATCGCGGCATGCATCCCTACCGCTGCAGGCTCTACCAGCGCCCCTTCCAGGGTGTCCATATTATCGGGCAGCTTGTAGGTGAAGCTCTCCGGGTGACACAGATAGTGGGTTAGCGCACCGCGATAATTTGGCTGGGTAGCCATAAAATCAACGTCCGGGCAGATGTTGTATTTACCTTCCAGACAATAACGACAGTGACCGCACGGCACGCCAGGCTCGATATTGACCCGGTCGCCGGGTTTGAATTTGGATACGCGGTTCCCTACCGCCACCACGGTACCCGCGCATTCATGCCCGAGGCCAATTTCCTGGTTGGGGTCTTTTGGCGGAATAAAAGGACCCGATTCGAAACCATGAACATCTGAGCCACAAATACCGACGTATTCAATTTTAATCAGCACTTCATGCTCTTTCGGTATCGGCATATCGGCGGTGATAATCTTCATCGTGCCGGGCGTTTTTAATATTGCTTTTGAATTTTGCATTTTCTTTCCCATCAATATTATTTGCTGGTAGCTGCATCAATACCGAGACTTTCGACAGAGACGCCTTTGGTTTCAATTCCGATAGTAGCAATGGCGATGGCGACAATAATGGATACCGCCCCCAGCAGCACAAATACCCCCGTCACACCGTAACCGTTAAGCAGTACGGCTACCGCGTAAGGTGCGGCGATACCGCTGATGCGCCCTACCGCATTTGCCAGTCCGGAGCCACGCAGTTTTGCTTCGGTCGGCCATATTTCCGGAACATACACCGCCGAAGCGTAGCAAACATACATATACACAAACGTAATCAGGAAGAAGCCAATTAACGTAATTAGCAGCATGCTGGTTTGCAGCGAGTAGATATACCCCAGCACAGCAATTAAAACTAATAACCCCACACCCATGGTCTTTCTGGGAATTTTATCCATCACCAGCATGGCGATAAATATTCCAAACGGCGCACCGAACATACTCATGGTATTTAAAACAATGGAATCTTTCAGGTTAATACCCTGAGTCATAAATATCGTCGGTAGCCAGTTAATTAAGGTGTACTGCACGACATTCATGGCAATCAGAACGAAGGAACCTAAAATAACGCGCTTGAGTAATACGCCGGTTAATAGAGCCGAATATGGGACAGAGCGTGGGGGCTTGCCGTCATCTTCTATCACTACCGGCGGCAGCGGTTTACCCGTCTGCTGAACCACGCCCTCCTCTATTGCCCGCATCACTTTTTCGGCTTCCGCGTAACGTCCACGAGACTCCAGCCAGCGAGGCGACTCGGGGAACCAGCGCCAGGCAATAGCGGTTGCAATCAGCGACAGCACCGCCGGGATCAGCAGTTGCACGCGCCAGTTCCATTCAGCACTGATTAACGGCGTCAGCCCCATTGCAATCAGCGAGCACAGCGGATAAGACCAGTTACCGATAAACGAGACCCTACTGGACCAGGTACCGCGATTTCTGCCAGGCATATATTCGGTGAACCCGGCAAATAAGGTCACCAGAAGCGCGCCTAATCCCACCCCCATGACAAAACGGCAGGCGATCAGGAAGGTCATATTTGGCGAAAACGCCCCCACGACCATGGCAATAATATGAATCGTTTCATACAGGATAAAGGCATTTTTGCGCCCGGTTTTATCCCCGATAATTCCCCCGGCAAGCGCGCCAAGAAACATACCCGCCGTGGTAATTGCAGAAAACGTAGCAGTGGTGGAATTATCGGTCCAGCCCAGTTCTTTTAACTGCGCGAGAATTAATCCGCCGACGGCATTACTCCAGCACACCAGTAATCCAAAGGCGACCATGGCAAACATCGATGAGTGCCAGCGACAGTCAGGCAGCCTGTCCAGCCTGGCGCCACAGTGCGGTTTTGCTATTTGTTCCATCCGGGAACCTTCCTTTAATAAATGGAGTTATTCATCAAAGTCGTAAGTCATGATCACTTTAATCGCGGTTTTATCGACCATGGCGTCAAAGCCTTCGCGCCATTGTGAGAGGCCAATACGGTGAGTGATCATCGGTTTAACGTTGATCGCGCCGCTGGCCAGCAGGCGGATGGCGTTGCGCCAGGACGTGGAGTCATAGGCCATATGACCAATGATGCTTTTGTTCCACGCGGTGATGTCGTTGATGGAGAAATCGAGAGGTTTAAAACCCATACCTACGCGGACGACTTCACCGTTTGGACGCAGCATTTCGATCGATTGTTTGAGGGCGATATTGGCACCGGAGCATTCGATGACCAGCCCCAGATTGTCTTTCCCGCAGATTTCCTGGCAGCGCGCGACCACATCTTCGGTCGAACCGTTGACTACCGCCGTCGCGCCCAGCTCTTTGGCGATTGGGAAACGCACCGCAACGTCCTCTTCCAGCCCGACCATCACGATATTGACGGCCCCCATAATGCGCGCCATCTGGACCGAGAAGAGGCCTAATGGACCGGTACCGAAGACCACCACATCCTGACCGGGAAGGAATTTTGATTGCTGAGCGATAGATTTATAAGCGTTGCAGATAGGGTCCAGCACCGCAGCTTCTTCATAATCAACACCCTGCGGGATTTCCCACAGCGCGTGACGGTGAATTTTGAGGATCTCACCCGGTACCAGACAGTATTTTGAAAATCCACCGCCCCAGGTATTGTTATCCAGACCCAAATTCACTTTTTCTGTACAACACAGAAAATCACCTTGTTCACAGGCCGGACAAACGCCGCAGACGTGTCCGCTGTTGTCAGAAACCACCCGCTGGCCAACTTTCCAGTCCTTAACCTTTTCCCCCACCCGCACAATGTTGCCGGCAAATTCGTGACCGCGAACGGAATTGAACTGATCGGAACCGCTGTCAACGTTGTAGTGTTTCATATCCGCACCGCAGATAGCCGCCGCTTTGATTTCAATCACTACGTCATCCGGGCCACATACTGGTTCCGGCACGTCAATCATCTTATAGCCGCCAAAGGCCTTACCAAATCTTGCCAGTGCTTTCATTGCATCTTCCTTTGTGTTTAGTTTTGCATCAGTGGAACCAATACTTAACCACGCCATCTTTAAGGTCAACACAAAATCTTTAAAACACAGATAATGATCTGCATTTCACAACTCAGATCACAAATAAAAGTGAACATATCCCAAATTTCAAAGGACCATGGAAGCCGCTTCGCTAAACATGCCGTGAACCCCTTCGCATTTTTCCTTTTTGTAAACTGCTAGTCTGCGAGAGCTGTTTTTTTCGCCACGCCATTATCGTGGCGTGTTTGCTTGTTTAAATGTCAAAGAGGAACACCGATGAAACTTTTGCCTTTGTTGGCAGCATTACCCCTGCTCTGCGCGAGCGTTGTGTCCGCTAATACCTTGATGTCTGTCGGTTACTTTAACGGCGGTGGCGATGTTACTGCCGGTCCCGGTGGCGATATTGATAAACTGGACGTCCGCCAGATTACCCATCTCAATTACTCCTTTGGTCTGGTCTACAACAATGAAAAAGACGAAACCAACGACGCATTAAAAGATGCCAGCAAGCTGCATCAGATTTGGCTGTCGCCGAAAGTGCAGGCTGATTTGCAGAAGATCCCCACATTGCGTAAGCAAAACCCTAACCTGAAAGTGCTGCTTTCTGTGGGTGGCTGGGGCGCGCGCGGATTCTCAGGTGCGGCGGCAACCAAAGAAACGCGAGCAGTGTTTATTCGGTCCGTACAGGAGATTGTGAAGAAATACGGCCTGGATGGTATCGATCTCGACTGGGAGTATCCGGTAAATGGTGCATGGGGGCTGGTCGAAAGCCAACCCGCCGATCGGGATAACTTTACCGCACTGCTGAAAGAACTGCGTAGCGCAATGGGCCAGCAAAAACTGGTCACCATTGCCGTGGGCGCAAACGCAGATAGCCCGAAAAGCTGGGTGGATGTGAAAGCGATTGCTCCGTCGCTCGATTACATCAACCTGATGACCTACGACATGGCGTACGGCACCCAGTACTTCAACTCCAACCTGTATGACTCGACGCAGTGGCCAACGGTGGCGGCGGCGGATAAATACAGCGCCGATTTTGTGGTTAATAACTATCTTGCCGCAGGATTAAAACCGAGCCAGATGAACCTGGGAATTGGTTTCTATGGCCGGGTGCCTAAACGCGCCGTCGAGCCAGGGATTGACTGGAGCAAACCCGATGCGCAGAAAAATCCGGTCACCCAGCCCTACTTCAGCGCCCAGCAAATTGAACTGTTCAAATCACTGGGCGTGGATCTGACCAAAGATACCTATTTGAAATACAACGACATTGTGGCGAAGCTCATCAACGATCCGCAAAAACGCTTTACCCAGCACTGGGATGATGAAGCGAAAGTGCCATGGCTGTCGGTGCAGTCGGCTGACGGCAAAGCGCTGTTTGCCCTTTCTTACGAGAACCCACGTTCGGTGGCTATCAAAGCGGACTACATCAAGAGCAAGGGGTTAGGCGGGGCCATGTTCTGGGAGTATGGCGCGGACGATAAAAACCAGTTGGCTAAACAACTGGCTGAGTCGTTAGGGATTAAACACTGATCCCCACGTCGTGCACAATAGGTTATGATTATCGCCATCTGCTGCGCCTGACGTTGGCGCAGCTTTTCATATTCTACAGGAGCACGAGGTTTTATGGCTTTTATCCCTAAAAATTACGCCCGTCTGGAAGTCGGATACCGGGAAAAGGCGCTTAAACTGTTCCCCTGGGTCTGCGGGCGCTGTTCGCGCGAGTTCGTGTATTCCAACCTGCGCGAGCTGACGGTACACCATATCGATCATGACCATTCCAATAACCCGGAAGATGGCAGCAACTGGGAGATGTTATGCCTGTATTGCCACGATCATGAGCACTCGAAATACACCGAAGTGGATCAGTATGGTTCTACCGTGGTAGCGGGCGAAGATGCGCAGAAAGACGTCGGCGAGGCGAAATACAACCCGTTTGCCGACCTTAAGGCGATGATGAACAAGAAGTAAGACTTTGCAGGTCCGTTACGGTAAGCCGTGCCGGACCTGCGAATTCATGTTGTTTCCACAATCAGGATTTGAACGTCGCAATCGGCTCAGGCGTTATCCCAAATTCAACTTTCAGCTGCTGCTTACTCTTCATGACCATCTCACCGTTGGTGTCGATAGTCATATGCTGCGCATCGATATTGTTACGCGCCTGCCATAACATCACCAGTTGCATGCTGTTCTCTTTTTGTTCTGCCGTCAGCGCGACGCCATCCGGCCATTTTCCCAGCTCAACGGCCGTCGATAAGCGCTGATAAACTTCCGGCGTCATGCTGTTAATCATCTCATCAAGATTCATCTTAAACCCACTCCCGTAGAATAATTTGCTGAATCGTTTCTTCAGCCTTTAATCTGCTCACCGTTTTCATCGTCGGTAAAGTTCAAAGACGCTGAGTTGACGCAGTAGCGTTCACCGGTAGGTTTTGGACCATCCGGGAAGACATGTCCCAGGTGCGCATCACAGTTGCCGCAACGAATTTCAATGCGCTGCATGCCATGTGACGTATCCTTAATGTAACGAATCGCCTCTTCACTGACAGGCTCGTAAAAGCTAGGCCAGCCGCAGCCAGAATCATATTTTGTATCAGAACGAAACAGCGGTTTGTCACAGATCAAGCAGTGATAAATACCGTCCCGCTTGTTATGCAGCAAACGCCCGGTAAATGGCGGTTCTGTCCCATGATTTTGTGTCACGTAGAACTGCATTTCGGATAAATTTTTCTTTAGGTCTTCTGGAGAAGGTTGATTAGCCATTTGCTCACATCTCACTTTATCTAAACTCACATTGCGAGACAGATTCTAACAAAACATTAACACCGCAGGGCGAACTTTTGTTCTAAACTTGATCATTGCGAAATGGCAGCCTATAAATCGTGATAGCAATCACGTTTTTATCTTGATTGCCCTTTAAAATTCGGGCCGCCGCCCCCATGTGGTTTCAAGCCCAAAGGAAGAGTGAGGCGAGTCAGTTGCGCAAAGCTTAGGCAGCAGATTGATTTGTCGCAATGATTGACACGATTCCGCTTGACGCTGCGTAAGGTTTTTGTAATTTTACAGGCAACCTTTTATTCACTAACAAATAGCTGGTGGAATATATGACTATCAAAGTAGGTATCAACGGTTTTGGCCGTATCGGTCGCATTGTTTTCCGTGCTGCTCAAGAACGTTCTGACATCGAGATCGTTGCAATCAACGACCTGTTAGACGCTGACTACATGGCTTACATGCTGAAATATGACTCCACTCACGGCCGTTTCAACGGTACCGTTGAAGTGAAAGACGGTCATCTGATCGTAAACGGTAAAAAAATCCGTGTTACCGCTGAACGTGATCCGGCTAACCTGAAATGGGACGAAGTTGGTGTTGACGTAGTTGCTGAAGCTACTGGCCTGTTCCTGACAGACGAAACCGCTCGTAAGCACATCACTGCTGGCGCGAAAAAAGTGGTTCTGACTGGCCCGTCCAAAGACAACACTCCGATGTTTGTTAAAGGCGCTAACTTTGACAAATACGAAGGTCAGGACATCGTTTCTAACGCTTCCTGCACCACTAACTGCCTGGCTCCGCTGGCTAAAGTTATCAACGACAACTTCGGTATTATCGAAGGTCTGATGACTACCGTTCACGCGACCACCGCGACTCAGAAAACCGTTGATGGCCCGTCTCACAAAGACTGGCGCGGCGGTCGTGGCGCAGCACAGAACATCATCCCGTCCTCTACCGGTGCTGCTAAAGCAGTAGGTAAAGTACTGCCAGAACTGAATGGCAAACTGACTGGTATGGCGTTCCGCGTTCCTACTCCGAACGTATCCGTTGTTGACCTGACCGTTCGTCTGGAAAAAGCTGCTTCTTACGAAGAAATTAAGAAAGCAATCAAAGCTGCTTCCGAAGGCCCGATGAAAGGCGTTCTGGGTTACACCGAAGACGACGTTGTATCTACCGATTTCAACGGTGAAGTTTGCACTTCCGTGTTCGATGCTAAAGCAGGTATCGCACTGAACGACAACTTCGTGAAACTGGTCTCCTGGTACGACAACGAAACCGGCTACTCAAACAAAGTTCTGGATCTGATTGCTCACATCTCCAAATAAGTTGAGATGAAAATCTGATCCAAAAAGGCGACCTCGGTCGCCTTTTTTTATGCTTTTCAACATCAAGGATTGCATCATGATTAATAAAATTTTTGCACTTCCGATAATCGAACAAATTTCCCCTGTCCTCTCCCGTCGTCAGTTGGATGAACTGGAGGTCGTGGTGGTCGATCACCCGCAGGTTAAAGCCTCTTTCGCCCTACAGGGCGCGCATCTTCTGTCATGGAAACCGACCGGCGAAGATGAGGTCCTGTGGTTAAGCAACAATACGCCGTTTAAAACGGGCGTAGCGCTGCGTGGTGGCGTCCCTATTTGCTGGCCATGGTTTGGCCCGGCGGCACAGCCAGGGCTTCCCTCGCACGGTTTTGCCCGTAATCTGCCGTGGACGCTGAAAGCGCACAACGAAGATGACAACGGTGTGGTTCTGACGTTTGAACTGCAAAGCAGTGCTGAAACGCGTCAGCTTTGGCCGCATGAGTTTACGCTGTTAGCGCGTTTCAAAGTGAGCGCTACCTGTGAAATTGAACTGGAAGCCCACGGTGAGTTCGAAACCACCTCCGCGCTGCACACCTATTTTAACGTTGGTGACATTGCAGCGGTGAAAGTAAGCGGCCTGGGTGACCGCCTGATCGATAAAGTTAACGATGCGAAAGAAGATGTCCTGGCTGACGGTATCCAGACGTTCCCGGACCGCACCGACCGCGTGTATCTGAACCCGGAAGCGTGCAGCGTCATCCATGACGATTCACTGAACCGCAACATCGACGTCGTACACCATCACCATCTGAACGTTGTCGGCTGGAACCCAGGGCCGGCCCTGTCTGTCAGCATGGGTGACATGCCGGACGACGGGTACAAAACATTTGTCTGCGTAGAAACCGCTTACGCGACCGCACCGCAGAAAACCACCGCTGAGAAACCTTCTCGCCTGGCACAAACAATTCGTGTTGCTAAGCGCTAAGATTTTGCCAGTTGCCTGATGGCAACTGGCGTTTTATCAGGCCATATCTAGCGGTGTTTTACCTGCTGGCGCTGGAAAAACCGAGTCTAACAACATCAACTCCTCGTCAGAAAGCGTCATATTTAGCGCTGCGGCATTCTGCTCAACGTGAGCGACATTTGCCGCCTTCGGAATGGCTATCACCCCCGGTTGTCGAATAACCCACGCCAATAAAATCTGCGCGGCGCTGGCCTTGTGCGCGTGCGCAATCTCACTCACCACCGGATTAGTGAGCAAATCACTGCGTAAACGCCCCGCCTGGGCCAACGGGCTGTAGGCCATGACCGGTATCTGCCGTCGCTGACACCATGGCAGCAAATCAAACTCAATGCCGCGTGACGCCAGATGATACAGCACCTGATTCGTGGCACACTGCTGTCCACCAGTAACCTGCCATAGCGCCTGCATGTCTTCATAGTCGAGGTTAGAAACGCCCCAGCGGCGGATTTTCCCTTGCGCGATCAATCTTTCCATCGCCTCAACCGTCTCTGCAAATGAAAAATTACCCGTCCAATGCAGTAAGTAGAGATCCAGGTAACCGGTTTTTAGTCGCCGCAGGCTCGCTTCGCAGGCCGCGATAGCTTTCTGGCCCCCGGCATTCCAGGGATAGACTTTTGATACCAGAAAAGCGTCATCGCGTCGCCCCAATAACGCCTCGCCGACAATCTCTTCCGCTGCACCATCAGCGTACATTTCTGCAGTATCAATAAGGCGCAAACCCAGATCCAGTCCAGCACGCAGCGCCGCCACTTCAGCTCCCCGGTAATGGGCGTTTTCACCCATATACCACGTCCCCTGCCCGATAGCAGGAAGCGTGGCCTGCCCGGTAAACATCACCTGTTTATCTGTCATTGCACTCTCCTGTATTTTGCACCACAGTAAAGCAAAACAGTGCGCATGTGTCCTGTAATGGTGCACAAATTGCACCATCATCGTTTGGGCTATTTGTTGCCAGGCCTGCCAGCAGACACAAAAAAGCCCGCTGTAATACGGGCTTCTGTTCAGTATGTTCAGTTATCAGAACTTGTAGGTAATACCCGTAGAGATCAGACCCGTCCAGGATTTGTCTACCATCGGACTGTCGGTCACTTCATCAGACAGGTGGGTATAACGCGCCGTCGCGTACGCACTCCAGTTGCCGATGAAGTTATAATTTGCGCTCAGCTCCAGGTACGGGCTCCAACTGCTATTTGGATCGTAGCTGCGCAGGCCGCTGCGAGAGGATTCATGACGCGATACACCATAATAGTATTCGTTTTGGTTTTCGCTGTTCCACTCGATACCGATCCCCGGCGTCAGCGTCAGGCCACCGTTAGTGTAACGATATAACCACGCCAGATCCCAGACGATACCATTACTGTTGTCCAGCGCGTCTCCCGCAAGGCTGGTGCGCAGGAAACCGTATTGGGTATTGTGGACGTAAGACAGACCGGCCATCATAGTGCTCTTACGTTTATCCAGTTGACGCAATTGGCTGTTATCGCTGTCACCCGGTTTAAAGTACATCGGTGACCAGTAAGCCATGACAGACAACTTATCGGTATTGTCATTCCACAGGTAGTAACCGCCCCCCAGCCCACGGAACCAGAAGTTCTCGCTGTCATAGGTCACTACAGGTACCGGGTAAACGTCGTTATCGTATTGTTTATAAGCGTTCTCGACCACACCAACGCCCGCGCCCAGCGACAGGTCGCTTTCTGCTTGTGCTACGCTGGAAGAAGTGGCAATAAGCACGCCAAGTGCCAGAAGTTTGAGTTTGGTCACAGTCCATAATTCCTTATTCAAATGTAAAGCACCCAAAGTGTAACCGTCATTGCGTGACAGCCCAACTATTTTACGTATTCATCTCGTTATGTAACCCTCTAATTTCTCAGCGAGTGATGACATTTTACTTGCAGCCTGATGAACAAGGTATGAATTCAGTCCTATTTATTTACATAACAGGTCTATTTTTTGCCGATGAGTTATTGATATGCCATTGAAATTCGTTTGCGCGCGCAGGCAAGTTTTGCAAATGCCATCTACGCTTAATTTTAGAAGGTGTATCACTGAATACGTTGATCTTCTGACCATCAAAATGGCATGAGAGTTGCTTATTTTTCCAGCAGCGACGTCGTTCAGTTTACCTCTTCAGGGGCCTCTACTATTCATATGAACGGCTCTTAACATGTGCTAAAAAACGAAAGGACGGCATACCATGAATATATTCGATCACTATCGCCAGCGTTATGAAGCTGCCAAGGACGAAGAGTTCACGCTGCAGGAGTTTCTTACCACTTGTCGGCAAGATCGCAGTGCTTATGCCAACGCGGCAGAGCGGCTATTAATGGCTATTGGTGAGCCTGTCATGGTCGATACTGCCCATGAACCTCGACTTTCTCGACTCTTCTCTAACCGGGTTATTGCACGTTATCCCGCGTTTGAAGAGTTTTACGGCATGGAAGACGCGATTGAACAGATTGTCTCCTATCTGAAGCACGCGGCGCAGGGGCTGGAAGAGAAGAAGCAGATCCTGTATCTGCTGGGGCCTGTAGGGGGAGGAAAATCCTCTCTTGCTGAGCGACTGAAGTCGCTGATGCAGAGGGTACCGATTTATGTCCTGAGCGCCAACGGTGAACGCAGCCCGGTTAACGATCACCCGTTGTGCCTGTTTAATCCGCAGGAAGATGCACAAATCCTGGAGAAAGAGTACGGGATCCCACGTCGCTATCTTGGCACCATTATGTCGCCATGGGCCGCGAAGCGTCTGCATGATTTTGGTGGAGACATCACCAAATTCCGCGTGGTTAAAGTGTGGCCGTCTATTCTGGAGCAAATCGCTATCGCCAAAACGGAACCGGGCGATGAGAACAACCAGGATATTTCCGCGCTGGTCGGCAAAGTGGATATTCGTAAACTCGAACACCACGCCCAGAACGATCCGGATGCCTACGGCTATTCCGGCGCACTGTGCCGGGCTAACCAGGGGATTATGGAGTTCGTGGAGATGTTTAAAGCACCGATTAAAGTGCTGCATCCTCTGCTGACCGCAACGCAGGAAGGTAACTACAACGGGACAGAAGGTATTTCTGCCCTGCCGTTTAATGGCATCATTCTTGCCCACTCAAACGAATCTGAATGGGTGACGTTCCGTAACAACAAAAATAACGAAGCCTTCCTCGACCGCGTATACATCGTGAAGGTTCCATATTGCTTACGCATTTCCGAAGAGATCAAGATCTACGAGAAATTGCTTAATCACAGTGAATTGACCCACGCGCCGTGCGCACCGGGTACGCTGGAAACGCTGTCTCGCTTTACCATTCTTTCTCGCCTGAAAGAACCAGAAAACTCGAGCATCTACTCGAAGATGCGCGTTTACGATGGCGAGAGCTTGAAAGACACCGATCCGAAAGCGAAATCCTATCAGGAGTACCGGGATTACGCCGGAGTCGATGAGGGGATGAACGGTCTGTCAACGCGCTTCGCGTTTAAGATCCTCTCCCGCGTGTTTAACTTTGACCATGTAGAAGTGGCGGCCAACCCGGTGCACCTGTTCTATGTTCTGGAACAGCAGATTGAGCGCGAGCAGTTCCCGCAGGAGCAGTCCGAACGTTATCTCGAGTTCCTGAAAGGTTATCTGATCCCGAAATACGCTGAATTTATTGGCAAAGAGATCCAGACCGCCTATCTGGAATCCTACTCCGAGTATGGACAGAACATTTTTGACCGTTATGTCACCTATGCGGATTTTTGGATCCAGGATCAGGAATACCGTGACCCGGACACCGGTCAGCTGTTTGACCGCGAGTCGCTGAATTCAGAACTGGAAAAAATTGAAAAACCGGCGGGTATCAGCAACCCGAAAGATTTCCGTAACGAGATCGTCAACTTTGTTCTGCGCGCCAGAGCGAATAACAGCGGTCGTAATCCAAACTGGACCAGTTACGAAAAACTGCGCACGGTTATTGAGAAGAAAATGTTCTCCAACACCGAGGAGTTGCTGCCGGTCATTTCGTTTAACGCTAAAACCTCAACTGACGAGCAGAAAAAGCACGACGATTTTGTCGACCGCATGATGGAAAAAGGCTACACGCGTAAACAGGTGCGTTTACTGTGCGAGTGGTATTTGCGCGTACGTAAATCGTCTTAACATAAGTGCCCGGTGGCGCATGCGCTTACCGGGCATGCAAAACAATGTTCCGTAGGCCGGATAAGCGCCAGCGCCATCCGGCACTTACAGACATGGCGAACAGTTGGCAGTACGGGGGGCATATGACCTGGTTCATAGACCGACGTCTTAACGGTAAAAACAAGAGCACGGTTAACCGCCAGCGCTTCTTGCGCCGTTATAAATCACAAATTAAACAGTCGATCTCCGAGGCCATTAATAAGCGTTCGGTGACTGATGTCGATAGTGGCGAGTCTGTCTCTATCCCAACCGATGATATTAGCGAACCGATGTTCCATCAGGGGCGTGGAGGCCTGCGCCATCGCGTACATCCGGGTAACGACCATTTTGTGCAGAACGACCGTATAGAACGCCCTCAGGGCGGCGGCGGGGGTTCAGGAAGCGGGCAAGGCCAGGCCAGCCAGGATGGAGAAGGCCAGGATGAGTTCGTGTTTCAAATTTCTAAAGATGAGTATCTGGATCTGCTGTTTGAAGATTTGGCACTGCCGAATCTGAAGCAAAATCAGCAACGTCAGTTAACGGAATACAAAACCCACCGTGCGGGCTTCACCTCCAATGGGGTGCCAGCCAATATCAGCGTGGTGCGTTCCCTGCAAAACTCACTGGCGCGCCGCACGGCGATGACGGCAGGTAAACGTCGGGAGCTGCACGCGCTTGAAGCTGACCTGGAGACCATCGCCAATACAGAACCGGCGCAGTTGCTGGAGGAAGAACGCCTACGCAAAGAAATTGCTGAACTGCGGGCAAAAATTGAACGCGTCCCGTTTATCGACACCTTTGATTTACGCTATAAAAATTATGAGAAACGACCCGATCCTTCCAGCCAGGCGGTGATGTTCTGTCTGATGGACGTTTCCGGCTCGATGGATCAGTCAACGAAAGATATGGCCAAGCGGTTTTACATTCTGCTGTATCTGTTCTTAAGCCGTACCTACAAAAACGTGGAAGTGGTTTACATTCGCCACCATACCCAGGCAAAAGAGGTGGACGAGCATGAGTTCTTCTACTCTCAGGAAACCGGGGGCACCATCGTCTCCAGCGCGCTGAAGTTGATGGATGAAGTGGTGAAAGATCGTTACGATCCTGCCCAATGGAATATCTATGCAGCGCAGGCATCAGATGGCGATAACTGGGCGGATGACTCACCGTTGTGCCATGAGATTCTGGCGAAAAAACTGCTGCCGGTGGTGCGATATTATAGCTATATCGAAATCACTCGCCGCGCGCACCAGACCTTATGGCGTGAGTACGAGCATCTGCAATCGACCTTTGATAACTTTGCCATGCAGCATATTCGTGACCAGGATGATATCTATCCGGTGTTCCGGGAACTGTTTCATAAGCAGAGTGCCACAAGTTGAGATGAACCATTGAAGATCGGCCAGTTACGTACTGTTTCTGGCTGATTTTTCAACAAGACACGCCCACTCTACGCCCAATTCGCCGTTTACACTTGTCTCTGCCGGGCAACGCTCAACTCCAACGCTGAAATATCGCCAGATGACAACAGCGGTTGCAACGCCACCAGCGTCTCTTCCGCCAGTTGATACAAATCCAGCGCCAGCAATCGTTTAATATCCTCTTCGGGAAGTCGATATCTTATGATCTTCGCCGGATTCCCGCCGACAATCGCATACGGAGGCACATCTTTGGTCACGACGGCACCCGCAGCCACGACAGCGCCTTCCCCAACCGTCACGCCTGGCATAATCATCGCGCGCATACCTAACCAGCAGCCATCCTTGAGAACCGTGTCTCCGCGAAACTGGTAGGCATCGTTGATGGACGCCATAAAGGGATAAAGACTTATCCAGTCCAACCGGTGGGTACTGTTTCCCCCCATAACAATCACGCTCTCGGCACCAATACAGACGAAATTACCGATGATCAACTTATCCAGATGCCCGAGCGGTTCCCACTCTCTGCTAACCTCGTCGCCGAGTAAATATCGCACGACTGAAGCCTCAAAGCCTTTATCCCAGCAGTCGCTGTAATAACTGTGCGTCCCTTTGATCACAATATTGGGATTCGTCACTGTCTGGTGAAGATATTCCATTCTCGACCAGTGTTTTTCTGACATTCCAGTAGCCCTTTACTCAGTTATGTTCTGAACGCACATTACATCCTTTCTACCAGCGGATAGAAATCTTTATTTTCCCGCTGCATACGCTCAAACACTTTGCGTAATACGGTATTGGCGTCGCGTCTGAACGCCTCGTCATTACCCATCAGCTTGCTGGCAATATTCCAGCGGCGCGAAAACGCATCATACTCACCAACAATATCCGCCATTTCACGTTGAAATTGGGTACTGACCTGTCTGAGTTTACTATTCCCATCCTGTTCAATTTGAGGATAAAGAAACTGATCTTCCGCTGACAGATGCGTTTTAATGATCGCACTCATGCTCACGATCGCCGCCGCAATTTGCTGCGCATTGGAGGATACCCCGGACTGGCTTAACGTACGTAGAAAAGATATTTTTTCGAGAATATCAACGTGCTGATGTTTCATTTTATCCAGATTCATCCCTTTATCCTTTTTATTTACCCTTTACGGAACAGCAGGCGATATAGTTGAGTTGGTGACGCTGTGCGCGGAAAAAACGGAACATCTTTAGAAAACGCTGGCGATTCTCATGCGTGCGTAGTCCGTTATAAGCAATTTTAAGGGCGCCGTTAAATCCCTCATCACGAATTAACCCCTGCGGCGACATTAGCGACATTTCACCATTTTGCTGTAGCACCTGTTCAAATCCCGCGCCCAGAAATAGATCGCGCCAGCCTTGCTGCGTCAGTGGACTCACATTTGACTTCACAACCTGCTGAAGCTGGTTTTGATCGCCCTCTCCCAGTTTTTGCGCCGTAAACATAATGTCATGGGTTAACAAGCGCCCACCAGGTTTCAGTACCCGATGGTATTCCGCAATCAACTTCGTCTTAGCCTTATCACCGTACATCGTGAGCATGGCTTCATTAATCACCACGTCAAAACTGTTGTCGGCGAAAGGAATAGTATTCGCATTAGCGGCCATGACATGAATGTGATTTTCCAGCCCATGGACAGCGACGTTATTTCTCGCCTTAACCAGCGCACTTTTATCCATATCAATGGCGTATACAGTGCAGCCAAAGCGTTGCACCAGTTCAATCGCCGTGGTCGCCATGTTACACGCCACTTCAAGCACCTGACTGTCTGACGTCAATTGCGACTGGCTGAACAGCCATTCTGTGGCTTCTATACCCCCCGGGCGCAGGCGGGTTTTCCCCAGGCTGGCCAGAAATGTATGGCCTGCTTTTTCCATCGTACTCATCGGCCTGTCTCCTTTTCTATAAGTTGCATTATAAATACAACATTAAAGATTAAAGGTGAAGAGTACGAATGATTTTTATTACAAAAATAGCCAACAATGGGTCATTCCCATACCGTTAGAGTGGACGTTTAGCGTGTGATAAACTGAAGTATCGGACTTACAGGGCTGAAAAACATTATGAAATTTCATCATAAAGCGCTCCGGCACTTTATCTCCGTAAGCGTTATTGTTTTGACCTCTTCTTTTCTGGTGTACGAACTGATTGCCAGCGATCGGGCAATGAACGCCTATATGCGTTATGTCATTGAGAAAGCCGACTCTTCTTTCCTGTATGATAAATACACTAATCAGAGTATTGCCGCCCATTTAATGCGCCGTTTTTCATCGCCCAAAGCCCCTGTTTCTGCTGAACAACGAAAAGCACTGTGCCAGGCATTTGAGCACGTTAACGGCACGTACGGGCTGAATCTCACCTCACATAGCTACCTGCCGTTACGCGGTACTTTACAGACCCACTCAGCAAACTGTATTGAACAACTTGATGACATATTCTTGTTGCCCGCTTTCGACCAGGCGGTCAACGTCAATCGTGAACTGGTCGATTACGGCCACGGATTAGCCACACTGGAGTATAAATTTCGTTATTACATTGATTTAAATAATAACTATATCTATTTCTACAACCTGATTAACTCTAATCAGTTCACGATGAATCATTGGTCTTTTTTGCAAAAAGGCACGCTGGGAATTCACCAGAACGATATCGATGATGTTTTTACCGGCCGCACCGTCATTTCCAGTATTTATGAGGATGACCTGACGCAAGAAAAAGTCATGAGCTTTATCACCCCGGTCTATTACGTCGGTAAACTCAAAGGCGTCGTGATGGTGGATGTGAACAAGGACAATCTGCGGCATATTTTTTATACCAGCGATCGTCCCCTCGTCTGGCGTTATCTGAACGTCACGTTGTCTGACGTCAGTTCAGGAAAAGAGATCGTCATCAACCAGAGTGAATCAAACCTGTTCCAGTATGTGCAATATGTTAATGATATTCCCGGCGGAATACGGATCACACTCTCCCTTGATTTAATGTACTTTATTGTCTCTTCCTGGAAAATTTTCGCTTTTTACCTGCTGGCAACCGCGCTACTGCTGAATTTGGTCAGAACCCACTTTCGTTTGTATCATAACGTCCGGCGCGAAAATATCAGCGATGCGATGACCGGGTTGTACAACCGTAAAATCTTAACGCCAACGCTTGAGCAACGTTTGCAGCAACTGGTCAACGCCGGAACGCGGGTGACATTTATCGCTATTGATTGTGACAAGCTAAAAACCATTAATGACACGCTGGGACACCAGGAAGGCGATCGTATTATCACTATTCTGGCCAAAGCGATTCAAAACGCGATCCGCAAAAGTGATTATGCCATTCGGCTCGGGGGCGATGAGTTCTGCATGATTCTGATCGATTATCCTACCGAGCTCACTCCTCAGTTGCTGGAACGGATCGACGAGAACTTACACATTATTGCGCCGGGGACCTCCGTTAGCTTTTCCGCCGGTATTTATAATATGCAGCCGGGTGACACCATTAACGATGCTTACAAAGCCTCTGACGCCCAGCTGTATCTCAACAAACAGAAAAAGCACCCTCGTTCGTGATACTTTTTCTGCGCAGGATTTTTATTGTTGTATCAGGAGTAAGACATGACGGAAGTAAATACAGGTAATGTAACCCATCAACGTTTGGTCGCGTTATTGTCGGAACACGGCGCAACGTACCGCGTGGTCAGCCACGACGCCGTCGGCAAATGCGAAGCGGTATCAGAGATTCGTGGCACAGCCTTGGGTCAGGGCGCAAAAGCCCTGGTGTGTAAAGTGAAAGGCAATGGCGTCAATCAGCATGTGCTTGCTATTCTTTCTGCCGATCAACAGGCTGATCTGAGCCAACTCGCCAGCCATCTTGGCGGCTTGAGGGCCTCCCTGGCAAGCCCTGCTGAAGTGGATGAACTGACGGGATGCGTCTTTGGCGCCATTCCTCCCTTCAGCTTCCATCCTCAGCTCAAGCTGGTCGCCGATCCACTCTTGTTCGAGCGTTTTGATGAGATTGCCTTTAACGCCGGGATGCTGGAAAAGTCGGTCATTATGGACACCCAGGATTACCTGCGTATTGCGCAACCGGAGTTAGTCACGTTTCGCCGCACGCAATAACACGCTATAACGCCCCGTTACCGGCACAGAAACGCACGGTTATGCGTTCGCCCAAATAGCGTATATATCACTAAAAAAAGCCTGTTCCACCACGCATTTGCGCGTACAGTAAGCAGGCTTATCTTTTTTGGCAAGGAAACTACGATGTTTGATGTCACTCTGCTGATCCTGCTCGGACTGGCAGCTCTGGGCTTTGTCAGCCACAACACCACTGTCGCCGTTTCAATCCTGGTGCTGATCATTGTCCGTGTCACCCCGCTGAACACCTTTTTCCCGTGGATTGAAAAACAGGGCCTGACTGTCGGGATTATTATCCTGACGATTGGCGTGATGGCACCGATCGCCAGCGGAACGCTACCGCCCTCCACGCTCATTCACTCCTTCGTAAACTGGAAGTCACTGGTCGCCATTGCTATCGGCGTATTCGTCTCCTGGCTGGGTGGACGTGGCGTCACGCTGATGGGCAGTCAGCCGCAGTTAGTCGCCGGGTTGCTGGTCGGTACGGTACTGGGTGTTGCGCTGTTTCGCGGCGTCCCTGTGGGGCCGCTCATCGCCGCGGGTCTGGTTTCGCTGATTGTGGGGAAACAGTAGCCAGCCCCGTCAGATAACGGCCTGGGGTTTGACCCAGGCCTTTTTTGAACATGGTGATAAAGGCGGTTGTTGAATCGTAACCCAGCATGTGGGCGACCTGCTGGACGTTACGACCATCAACCAGCGCCTGTAATGCCAGAATCAACTGTAGTTGCTGACGCCAGCGGCGAAAACTCAGCCCGGTCTCTTTCACCACCAGCCGGGCAAGATTGCGTTCGCTCATCGCAAACACGCTAGCCCACTGGCCCAAGGTCTGCCATTGCGCGGGCTCCTGCGCCATCGTTGCGACCATCCTGCGAATTTTCGGATGATCGGAAACCGGCAGCTGCATTTGCTCCTGCGGTTGCTGCGGAAGTTCATCAAACAAGACCTGCGTCAGCCGCTGCGTTGACGGCTCCAGCCGCTGGGCATCGGTTCTGGTCGCCAGTGAAAGTATCAGTTCCCGGCAGAGTGGCGAGATTTTCAGCGTGCAGCAACGTTCAGGCATCACCACCGCCTGCGGTTCAATAAACAAAAAACACAGCTCAGCGCCAACGGTGACGTGATTGCTGTGAGGGATCTCACCCGGGATCCACACCGCGTACTGGGGTGGCACCATCCACATGGCGTGTTCAACTTCACAGGTAATAGCGCCATGCAATGCCAGGATCAGCTGGCCTTTACGGTGCTGATGCAGCGGGCTGAAGAGTTCATCTTCCTGAGCCTGAATACAAAAAGCCACAGCAGCATCGTGATAGCGATCCGGTTCATACCCGTCCAGCCTCAGTCCCAGCATAACGTTGTCCGATTTTAGCGATAATCTGTCATTTTAGCTTGATTCATCCATGGTGTAAAAACGGTAAGGTATCGCCTCGCCTGACGATAAGAGAAAAAGATGACCTGTTCCCCTTCCCCCCGCGGCAAGCAAGGTGTGTTGCTGATTGCGGGTATCCTGATGATCGCCACCACGCTTCGCGTTACCTTTACCGGTGCAGCGCCGCTGCTGGATGCCATTCGCGCAGATTACGCGCTGACGACCGCCCAGACGGGGCTCCTGACTACCCTGCCGCTGCTGGCCTTTGCGTTAGTGTCCCCCCTGGCGGCGGGCGTTGCCCGTCGATGGGGTATTGAGCGCAGTCTGTTTGCCGCCATGCTGCTGATTTGCGCCGGTATTGCCATACGTTCATTGCCCTCGCCGCCATTCTTATTTGCTGGAACCACCCTCATTGGCTGTGGGATAGCATTAGGCAACGTGCTGCTTCCGGGACTGATTAAGCGAGATTTTTCACAACATGTCGCAAAACTTACCGGGGCGTACTCGTTGACGATGGGAGCTGCGGCCGCCATTGGCTCAGCCATCGTGGTGCCGCTGGCGCTTAACGGATTCGGCTGGCGCGGTGCGCTGATGATGTTGATGGTTTTTCCGCTGCTGGCGCTGGTTATCTGGCTACCGCAGTATCGCCAGACGAGCCATGCCACGATGAGTAACTCGCGCGTGTTGCATTCCCGAGGGATCTGGCGCTCCAGCCTCGCCTGGCAGGTGACGCTGTTTTTGGGGATCAACTCACTCGTCTATTACGTGATTATCGGCTGGTTGCCCGCTATTTTGATTAGCCATGGCTACAGCGAGGCACAGGCGGGTTCGCTGCACGGTTTGCTGCAACTCGCTACTGCCGCACCCGGCTTACTGATCCCTTTAATCTTGTTTAAATTGAAGGATCAACGCGCCATTGCCGCTTTGGTCTCATTAATGTGCGCAATTGCAGCCGCAGGATTCTGGCTGCTACCCAACCAGGCCGTGTTGTGGACGATTTTATTTGGCTTTGGCTCTGGCGCGACGATGATCCTCGGACTGACGTTCATCGGGCTTCGTGCCAGTTCTGCGCACCAGGCGGCTGCGCTATCCGGTATGGCGCAGTCTGTGGGGTACTTGCTGGCGGCATGTGGTCCGCCGTTAATGGGAAAAATTCATGACCTTAACGGTAACTGGCAGATACCGTTGATTGGCATCGCCCTGCTAGCGACACTGATGGCGGTGTTTGGCCTGTATGCCGGACGCAACCGTGAGATAACCTCACCATAATGTACGGGGCAGGCTCATTACAGTCCTGCCCGACTTTTTTATCCGCGCGCTGCGTACAGCATCGCCTGAACCAACGGCACAGGTTTCCCCGTCAAGGCACCACGTTCATGTTGAAAGAGCGTGGCGACATAAAAAGGATGCGTCACCAGTTCAATGGCACGAATATCTCCCGCCTCATCCCAGCCTGTCACGCGTAAATCCCCGCGCTCAAGTTCGTCGGCAAAGGCTTGCGATACGCCGTAGTTGCAGTGATAACCTTCGGAAATCACCTCCTGATTGTAGGCTCTGGCGATCAGCGTATTCGCCCGCAGTTCGATATCATCCGTTTTTTCGACCAGCGAGCAGCTCAACGGGGCAATTACCATGCGACCTTCGGTATCCGTTTCTGCGTGTGCGGCATCGTGCCAACCCAGCACGTTGCGGGCATATTCGAGGATGGCATGCTGAAAACCACCGCAGGTGCCGAGGAAGGGAATACTGTTTTCACGGGCGTAACGAATCGCCGTCAGCGCACCTTCAGTGTGCTGATACGGGCTACCGGGCACCACCCAGATAGCGTCATAGCCGACCAGATCCTCATCGCTATTAATATCCGAGGTCGTTAGCCAGTCGTAATCCGCCATTAATTCCAGCACCGCGGCAGCGTCATCAATGGCAAGGGGAATCGCCTGATGCGCGACAATGTCGGGGTTGTAGTCGCCGACCAGCGCAATGCGAAGCGTGTTTTTTACAGGGGAAATGTCCATGAGAGTTTCCTTGTGTCCAGACAATAAGGGACAACATAAGGAGCCTCACCCTACCGATATTTTGTTGTTTTCACAATCCCTTAAATTGGGAGCCAGTCGCGACAAAATGCTATAATGGTCACGTTTTGCGATATTAATACGCCGCAGTGCAGATAATAAAATGTCTCCATTCGGTGACTTAACGGAGCGGAGTGATAAATGAATATTCAGTGTAAACGCGTGTATGATCCGGCTGAACAAAATGATGGTTATCGCGTTCTGGTCGACAGACTGTGGCCACGCGGGGTAAAAAAAACCGACCTGGCCTGCGATGAGTGGAATAAAGCTCTCACGCCCTCGACTGAATTACGTAAAGCATTTCACGCTGAACTTATTGATTTTGAACATTTCGCAGATCAATACCGCGCCGAACTTGCTCAACAGCAGCCGGAAGGGAAACGGCTTGCTGACATCGCGCGTCAACAGGCCGTCACGCTACTGTATGCGGCAAAAAATACGCAGCAAAACCACGCCCTCGTACTGGCTGAGTGGCTACGTCAATGGTAGCAGGCTCTCACTGCGTTTTAGCCGGGTGATCTCTGCGCCAAAGCGTCCATTCGTCAATCACTTCCCCTCCGGGGAGCTTGCAGTCAGAACGTACCCCTTGCGGCGTTTGTACCGCAATCAGCAAACCTCCTTTTTGCTGACAATAAACGGATGCCGGATTCGCCATACCCACTTTCGGTGGCATTGGCGCATCCGGTTGCGTTGTACATCCCGCCAGCATCAGCATGCCTGACAACACGATAAACACAGACTTCATAGCCACTCCTGATAATAAAGTTATTGCGGCAGATTACGCCGACTGTCCGCGTATCTCCATGTTTTACTGATACGTTTTTATTCCCTGCTTACATTTCATACAGTTCGGTTTGTTTCATCTTTCACTGTGTTGTTTTATCATGCAGGCATCACCGTCGTTGTTACTACTCAGGAGTATTTACCTCTCATGTCGGACATGATCCTCGCCAGAGTCTCACAATCATTAGCCACCGAGCAATCGGTTGAGAGTCTGGTTCGGCAACTTCTGGAGATGCTGGAAATGGTGACTGACATGGAGTCGACCTATTTAACCAAAGTCGATTTAGATGCCCGCCTGCAGCATATTCTGTATGCCCGTAACAGCCGACAGATGCAGATCCCCGAAGGACTCTCTGTCCCGTGGGATGAAACGTTGTGCAAGCGCGCAATCGAAGAAAACTGCCTGTACAGTGATAATGTCCCCGCTCGCTGGCCAGACTGTGCCGCCGCACGCGCACTGGAAATTACCACCTTTTTGAGCACGCCTGTCCACCTTCCGGATGGGACGTTTTACGGCACGCTTTGCGCCACCAGCCGGCAGCAACAAGCCCTGAGCCAACGCGGAGAGCAGGTCCTGCATCTGTTTGCGGGCCTGATTGCCCAGTCGATTCAAAAAGAGTCTCTGGTGGCGCAATTACGTCAAGCGAATGCAGCACTCATTGCACACTCCTACACCGATGCACTCACCGGATTACCGAATCGTCGGGCCATTTTCGAAAATATGGAAACCCTCTTTTCGCTGGCCCGTCATTTGCAGCAAAAAATTATCGTCGCCTATATCGATTTAGACGATTTCAAGCTGATCAATGATCGTTTTGGCCATGAAGTTGGTGACCAACTTTTGATCCAGATTGGGCAACGTTTACGTCGTGGATGCAGCGAAAATGATATTCTCGGCCGACTGGGCGGCGACGAATTTCTCGTCGCGGGTCTGTCACAAAAAAGTGAAGAAGATCAACTCACGCGCATGCAGAGGGTTAAAGACCAGTTGCAACAACAACTCTGCGGCGACTATCAGCTAGGCACTATCCGCCTGTTTTATCCTGGCGCCAGCCTGGGCGTGATTGAAGTCGATCCGCGAGAAACCGACTTAAACTGTGCGCTTCATGATGCAGACAGCGCGATGTATCAAGACAAAAAACGCGCGGGCAAAACTGCTTTTTTCACGCATTAAGCCCTGTTATTCTGGTTCATCTTTACATAACGTTGGCTGGTGAAACCATGCGGATTGGTATTATTTTCCCTGTCATTATCTTCATTTCCGCCGTTGTTTTTTTATCCTGGTTCTTTATTGGCGGCTACGCCGCACCGGGAGCATAGCCATGAAAAAAACAACGCTCATCATGATTGGTGTCGCCATTATTGTGGTACTCGGCACCGAATTGGGCTGGTGGTAAAAAAATAAAGGCCACATGAAGTGGCCTCTATTTCAATATCTGTTTTGATTTAGCTTTTGACTTTTCTGTAGATAAACAGAACAACGAGCGCGCCGATAATCGCCACGACAAAGCTGCCAAAGTTGAAACCATCCACTTTGCCAAAGCCAAGCAATGTACTGATCCAACCACCAACGACTGCACCGATAACCCCTAAAATAATGGTCATAAAGAATCCGCCGCCGTCTTTACCTGGCATAATCCATTTTGCCAAAATCCCAGCGATCAGACCGAAAATAATCCATGAAAGTATACCCATTTGTTTCCTCGCTTATGTTTTTACGTGAACGATTGACTCGCTGTTTAAAAGCATAGCATAGACCCGAAAAATTAAAATTTGTGATCGCCATCACTTTGTATTTTCATCTTTTTCCGATGATTCATGAGGTTAAACCATCCTAAATGGCGATCTTTTCTGACGTTTATCGTCATTAATGTCGTATCGTCAGTGACTTTACGTTTAATTTCTGAGCCAAACCCTACCGTGACTACGTTTTCAATTCTGGCACACTTTATGCTTTAACAGCCCGTCACTACGATACACCGTAGCCCGTGACCTGTTCACGTGGTTGCGTCTACAATTCGCGCTATTTCAGCATTTAACAGGTCTGTTATTGATGAAAAAAATCACCAGTGTATGCCCATACTGTGGGGCCGGGTGCAAGCTCAAGCTTGTTGTTGAAAATAACAAAATCATCCGCGCCGAAGCCGCTGAAGGGGTGACCAACCAAAACCAGCTATGTCTGAAAGGCTACTACGGTTGGGATTTTCTTAACGACACGCGCCTTCTGACTCCCCGTCTGACTCGCCCGCTGATCCGTTATGAAAAAGGGGGAAAGTTCACGCCCGTCAGCTGGGATGAAGCTATTCGCTACACCGCAAAACGTCTATCCGACATCAAAAATGCCTATGGCCCCCGCGCCATCATGACTACGGGTTCTTCCCGAGGGACGGGAAATGAAACCAACTATGTGATGCAAAAGTTCGCGCGTGGCGTGCTCAACACCAACAACGTCGATTGCTGTGCTCGCGTATGCCATGGCCCTTCCGTTGCCGGATTGCAGGAAACCTTAGGCAATGGCGCAATGAGCAACTCCATCAGCGACATTGAAAATTCCAAATGCCTGCTCATCTTTGGCTATAACTGCGCAGACTCTCATCCGATAGTTGCCCGCCGGGTCATCAAAGCCCGTCAGAACGGGGCGAAAATCATTGTCTGCGATCCTCGCCGCATTGAAACCGCGCGTATTGCAGACCAGCACCTGCAGTTGAAAAATGGCTGTAACATGGCGCTGGTCAACGCCTTTGGACACGTGCTGATTGAAGAACAGCTCTACGATCGTGAATACGTACAAAAGCATGCCGAAGGCCTGGAAAGCTATTGGGAAACCGTAAAGGACTATGCGCCTGAAACCGTTGAACACCTCACCGGGGTGCCCGCTCAACAGGTACGCCAGGCGATGCGCACCTTTGCCGCCGCACCGTCAGCGACGGTGATGTGGGGAATGGGCGTGACGCAGTTCGGCCAGGCTGTCGACGTCGTGCGTGGGTTGTCGAGTCTGGCCTTGCTGACCGGCAATCTGGGTCGACCTAACGTCGGCGTCGGCCCGGTACGCGGGCAGAATAACGTTCAGGGCGCATGCGACATGGGCGTGCTTCCCAATCAATTTCCGGGCTATCAGGACGTTACCGATCCCGCAGTGAGAGCGAAATTTGCTCAAGCCTGGGGGATTGACGTCAACCAGATGGATGACAAGGTGGGCACACGGATCACCGAAGTCCCGCATCTGGCGATTGAAGGCAAAGTTAAAGCCTACTACATCATGGGGGAAGATCCGCTGCAAACCGAAGCCGATTTGGGCCTGGTTCGAGAAGGCTTCAACGCGCTCGATTTTATCGTGGTGCAGGACATATTCATGACCAAGACGGCGGAAATGGCCGACGTTATCCTGCCCGCAACCTCATGGGGCGAACACGGTGGCGTCTTTACCTGCGCCGATCGTGGTTTTCAACGTTTTGAGAAGGCCATCGAACCCACCGGGGATGTGAAGCGCGACTGGGAAATTATCAGTCTGCTGGCGATGGAAATGGGTTACCCAATGCAGTATCAAAACAACCAGCAAATCTGGGATGAGATGCGCGAACTCTGTCCGCTATTCTATGGGGTAACGTATGAGAAAATGGGCGATATGGGCCATATTCAGTGGCCTTGCCCGGATCTCGATCACCCTGGCACCCCGTATCTCTATCAGAATAGTCGGTTTGATACCGCCAACGGTAAGGGCAAGCTGTTTGCCGCTCAGTGGCGAGCCCCTGCCGAAGTACCGGATGAAAAATACCCGATGGTGCTCTGTACCGTACGCGAAGTGGGGCATTACTCCTGTCGTTCCATGACCGGCAATTGCGCGGCACTGCAGGCGCTGGCAGATGAACCGGGCTATGTGCAAATCAATACTCAGGATGCCGCCAAACAGGGGATCCGTCATCGTGACCTGGTGTGGGTGAGTTCCCGTCGTGGGAAAGTCATCAGCCGTGCCGATGTCTCTGAACGCATCAATAGCGGAACGGTGTATATGACGTATCAGTGGTGGATTGGCGCATGTAACGAGTTAACCCAGGATAATCTTGATCCTATCTCGAAAACGCCGGAAACCAAGTATTGCGCGGTAAATATCGAACACATCACCGATCAAAATTGGGCGGAGAAGCATGCTGCGCAATCGTATAGCGAGATGAAGTCACGTTTATGTGAGGCTATTGCGTAAATAAGAGTACGCACAGCCTGAGTCTTTTGTTCAAGGCTCAGGCTGTTATTTCGATCACTTAGCTAGCAGCTGCTTGCCCACACGAACAAATGCGTATTCTTCCTTCTTATCTTGCCGCATAAAACCAAGGTTCATCAGAAATAATCCCACCATAAACGGCAGTTCATACAGCTCTTCAATAAGATCGCCGTAATGGGCATTATGCAGAAACAGTGGTGCCAGCAGACGATGATGTTCTACGGTGTCAGATATCAAAAATGCACAGGTGGTGATTGCCAGCAGCCAAATCGGCAGCGGTTCATTGCGTACACGACGTGCAATATCCTGCCGTAAGCGCTTCGACAGTAACACTGGCAGAATAATCATGGCAATTAACACGACTGAGATGGTTCTGAACAGGAGTTTAGGATGCTCAGGGAAATAATCACGGCCCCAGCTGGTGCTTCTGCCCAGTAAAACCAGCCACCACACTGCCGCCCACAACCAAAATTGCTTCTCGCCTTCAGGACGAGATAAAGGCCGGATATAGCCGAGAGTAAATACCGCGCCAAACAGTAGCCACAGCGCCTGCCCATTTTCAATCCATCTGACGACGGTGCCGTTTAACAGAGGAAGATTCCAGTTTGCGGTGAACGGGATCGCGACGATGACCAGTCCAAGAATGAGCGTAGGTAATGTAAGCTGGGTGTTCAATTTCATAAGCAAGATGTTCTGTAATGTTACTGTGTACCGATCATAACCCCTGTGAATGGTTGCCTATTAGCAATGAATGCGATGTTCTTAAGGTTTTCTTAAGAATTCTTTTTTCGGACTTTTTCAACAACACGTCACGGTTCGTCAGTCAATAAAAAAACCGCAGCACGCTGCGGTTTCTCATATAAATCATAAAGTAACAGTAGTTCTGGCGTTACCAGCCGCAGACGTCGTGCTCATTTTCTGTATCGTACGAACGTACGGTATTCACCAGATCTTTGACCACTTCGGCTGCCACGTCGGGTACCAACAGCGTCATTGGCGCTTCCGTTTCATAATCAACAGAAACGCCATTGCTGTTATTGGTTACGGTGACGGTATAGGTTGCTTTACTCATGATTCACTCCTTGCCGGTACGCACGACTTTTCGTTGATTAGCACTCTCCATCAGAACCTCAGGCGCAACGAAAAAATCGATATTAAAGTAGGTGTCGTCGGTCATCACTTCGATGTTATGCCATTTTTCCGGTGGGAAAACGCCAAACTGACCGGCTTCAATAATCATCACCTCTACAGGTTCCGGGCTGTGCTCATCTGCGAATCCGAGATATTTGACCGCCCCCTGCATAACCGACAGTCGAGGATAAACCCCCGCCCGGGTTCCTTTATCAAGGTGGCGTTCGAAAATTCCGGCAGGCGCAGTGTCTTTGTTCCAGAACGGCGTTGAGCGTGTATGAATGTGATTCTGTGGAATTTGAAGCATCTTTCTTCCCTTTTCCAGTCGACAACCAGCGAACCTTATTGAATCGCTGCTGTGAACAGGGTACGCCTCAAAATATACATTTAAAATACCATTTATTGGTTAGTATTCTTACTGATGGGCAATGAAAATCATAGGGGAAAACACAAAGCCCGCTGCCAGGAGCGGGCTAATGGCGTTAAGACTGAAGCGTCGCCAGACGGGCTGCAAATCCCACAAAAATTAAACCAATAAGGGAATTGCCCACCTTCGCCAGTTTCTTCTTGGTGCGAATATACTGTGTAACAAAAGCACCGGAGAAAATAAGAAAGCTCAGGTAGAAGAAGCTCACGATTTCAAGCGTAATGGCCAAAATAAAGAACGACAGCCCTGAATGTGCTGCATTGACGTCAATAAATTGAACGAAAAACGACACATAAAACAGAATGGCTTTTGGATTAGTCAGACTCAAAATTAATGCACGTTTGAAAATCGCACCAAAGGGCGTTTCTTCGGTCGCACTCTCCGTGGCCTTCGACTTTAACGTGGCATACAGGATCTTCGCCCCGAGATACAACAGATAAAAAGCCCCCAGATAACGCACGATATTAAACAAAACGGGCGTTGTTTTGATCAATGCCGCAACACCTGCGTAGGCCAAAAACATCAGCACAGCATCACCGATAAATACCCCGCAGGCGGCAAGGTAACCGCCCTTCACCCCTCGCCCGACGCTGTTCTTCAGCACAAAAATCGTATTGGGCCCCGGTACCAGTACAATAAAAATAGCCCCCACCAGATACGTCCAGTAATTCAGAACTCCATACTCTGCGAACACGTTAACCTCTTCCTGATAAAACACATGCACTTGCTGCGAGACAATATGCTAACGAATGCATCACCTGATGGAAAGAGAAGCTTATGAATAGAGCACTCTGTTGCAGAATATTTTTCGTTCCAGATTTGCAACGATGAAACTCATTTTTGCGACTACCCAATACCCGCGATAGCCACTACTGTTTATCAATAGATTTCGCCCTCGAGGCCCACTCTCATCACCTGGAGAAAGAAAAATGACGATTACCTATAAACGTGTGGATAAAGATCAGGCTGCCGTACTGTTGGTCGATCACCAGGCAGGTTTACTGTCGCTGGTCCGTGATATTGATCCCGACAAGTTTAAAAACAACGTGCTGGCGCTGGCCGATCTGGCAAAGTACTTCAAACTCCCCACCATTCTGACCACCAGCTTTGAAACCGGTCCTAATGGTCCACTGGTCCCTGAGCTGAAAGCGCTGTTTCCTGACGCCCCTTACATCGCCCGTCCAGGGCAGATTAACGCCTGGGACAACGACGATTTTGTCAACGCGATTAAAGCCACGGGTAAAAAACAGCTGATCATCGCCGGAGTCGTTACCGAAGTGTGCGTCGCCTTCCCTGCGCTGTCGGCCATTGAAGCTGGGTTCGACGTGTTTGTGGTTACCGATGCGTCCGGTACCTTTAACCCACTGACCCGCGACTCCGCCTGGAACCGTATGTCGTCTGCCGGCGTGCAGTTGATGACCTGGTTCGGTCTGGCCTGTGAATTACACCGTGACTGGCGTAATGACGTTGAAGGGCTGGGCACGCTGTTCTCCAACCATATTCCTGACTACCGCAACCTGATGACCAGCTATAACACGCTGGCTTCCGGAAAATAATATCCGTAATTTATCAACCCGCCGTTATCGGCGGGTTTAAATACAATCGAATGGGAATTAATGATGCAGCATCTCGTCAATCACCGCTTCCGCTTTGAGCTGATACGGATAATAGGTCGGCCAGTTGTCCATCTCTTCAAGCAGCGCTGCCTGTGACGTGTTTCCCATAAAGATGTGATAATGGCTTGATTTGCGTGGCGCAATAATATGATCGCTAAATTGCACGTATTTCGGCGCCTGACTATTTGACTCTTTGCACTCAAACAGATACCGCACACCTTTCTTGCCGGACGTATAGGTCAATATTTTGTATCCGGCGTAGTCATATTTACACGACGCGACCTTATTACCCGTATGAAACTCCATCACGCCGTTCTCGATGCCGATAGTGTCCACGTTAGTGGCATAGCCTGTGCGGTAATAGGCTTTAATCTCCTCCGCCGTTTTACTTTTACCTTTCTCGGCCTTCTGCTTGAATACCGGATCCAGTTCGCCGCTCTGCAAATAAGGATACACGGACTGCCACACGCCATCCCAGTCGCTCAGTGCCCTGTCCATCACATGGCTATTATCAAAAACACCCTCTGACGCTTTTTGCTCTATTTCTGTCATCGGTGCGCCATGAGAATGGTGCCCATGCGCCAGCGCCTGACCGCTGGCTAACAGCATCCCCAAAACAACCGCCAGTTTTTCCAAACGAATAGCCAAAATTTCACCCTCAATATGGTTGCGAGTGAACTGTTATAATATAACGTAACATTGTAATCAACGATTATGCAGCATTCGCGAACAAATCTGATCAAGCAATGCCTGCTGATGGCTGATAATAAGCATACCTAGCGGTCGACGCTGGCATTCTTCAAGAAGCAGCGCCCATATGTCTCGTTGAATCGAAGGGTCAAGCTGGGCGGTAATTTCATCGGCGATAAGAAAACGCGTGCGCGGATCAAGCGCGCGCAGTAGCGCAATACGCGCCAGTTCACCACCAGAAAGCTGCCCGGGTCGGCGGGTTAACCACTCGGGATTGATATGTAAACGGGCGAGCGTTGAGGCATCCGGCTGCCAGGCATCCCGCACCGAATCACCCGTACTTCGCCAGGGGTTGAACGTCAATTCAGGATGTTGCGGCACCAGTTGTACCGGGCAATATTGCCCGACCGGTAACGGTTTATCATCGACTAAAATCTCACCGGAGGTTGGTTTTTGCCAGCCAGCCAGCACGCGTCCCAACGTGGTTTTCCCGGTCCCGCTAGGAGCGCAAATCCCCATGCGCTCCCCGACAGCCAGCGAGAACGTCAGGTTTTGCCACAGCACCTTACCGCCCTGGCGTATAACAACATCACGACAGCACAGCATTCAGCTCTCCAAATAGTTGGTTTCTCTCAGGTAACGCCCGCCATTGCCGCTGCAAATGTTCGCTGATATCGCCACGCAGCAGCTGTTCCCGACTCACGTTATCCGATACCCGTCCCTGATGCAGGGCAACAATCCGGTCCGCATGGCGTGCAGCCAGCGTGAGATCGTGGGTTACCCACAGCACACCACAGCCCTGCTCGCAAAGGCCTCGTAAATGCCCCAGCAGTTGATTCGCCAAAGGCGCATCCAGCCAGGCGGTAATTTCGTCAGCAAGGATATAGCGCGCCTGACTGAGTGACGCATGGCACGCCAGTACACGTTTTGCCATCCCACCGGACAGTTGGCGCGGGAAAGCACCTAATACGCTGTTGTCCAGTTGGCTCCGTTCAAGAAGTTGCGTTACCTTCCCCGCGTCCCAGGGATGACCGGAGAGTTGACTCGCTCTTTTCAAATGCTTTTCAATGGTCAGCAGTGGATTAAGCGCCTGAACCCCTTGCGGTACATAACTAAAGGTATTGCCGCGACATGCACGGATGTCATTACGATCCAGCGTTTTTCCATCGAGGGTTATCGCGCCCTGAACGCGCAGATTGTCTGGTAACAGATCGAGCAGACACTGCAACAGCAGACTCTTACCTTCCCCGCTGCCGCCGACTAATGCCACCATTTGACCGGGGGAAATATCAAAAGAAATATCCTGGAGTAGCGATGACCACTTTCTCGCGCCGTACCAACGATAGCGCGCCACGTCCAGCGAGACCTGCTGTAAACTCAACATGCGTCACCTCTCAACCACAAACGATGTACCGCCCGGGCAAACTGATCAAATAACATCACCAGGCTGAACAGCATTAACCCCGGAAACAGCACCAGCCACCAGTTGCCGTGGCTGATAAATCGCAGCGCATCCGCCAGCAACAGACCCAGCGACGGCTCATGCGGCGCCAGCCCGAAACCAAGAAAACTTAACGCCGCGCTATGTAACACCGCGTGCGGAAACATCAACAACGTCCCGGTCAACCATTGTGGCAATAGCGCAGGTAAGTAGTGATGACGCCAGCAGTAAAAATGCCCGTGTCCCAGCCGTCGGGTCAGCATCAGGTAGTCACTGTGTGCGACGCGTTCCGCCTCCGCGCGCAGGATCAAGGCCAGACGCGGCCAATGGGTCAGCGCAACCGCCAACACCACCCCACTTTTACCACCGCCGAGAGTAAAGCAGATCAAAATCAGCAGCAGCAGATGCGGCATCGACAACATCGCGTCGGTGACTAAGCGCATCAGAACATCCATGCGCGGATGCAAACGCGAAACCGCCGCCATCAATAAAGCAATTACCCCGCTACACATCGCCGCGCCGATACCAATTTGCAGGCTGGTTAACGCCCCCTGAAAGCAGCGCACCCATAAATCACGCCCGAGATTATCGGTGCCAAACCAGTGCAGCGCATCCGGTGGCAGATGGCGGGCCAGCAGATTAACGCTCAGTGCGTTATCCAGCGTAGCGTTGCCATAAATGGCGATGAAGAGTAAACCGCCCGCAGACAGTAGAAGGCGAATCAACGTTGGGGTTGGGTTATAGAGCATCTGGACGCTCCACCGCGCGATTTAGCACATGGACTAACCAGGAAGAGAGCGAGTTGCCGATGAACACCAGCACGGTGCTGAACAAGACAATCCCCATCAGCAGCGGCACATCGCCGCGTAATCCGGCATCAATGGTCGCCTGCCCCAGTCCGGGATACGCAAAGACTTTTTCTGCCAGCAATGCGCCGCCAAAAAGTTCGCCAAGCGAAGCAAATTGCAGGCACAGCGCAGGCGTTATCGCATGATGCAGGACCTGGTGGCGCAGCAGCGACCATCCCTTGTCTCCCTGCGAGCGAGCAAAGCGGACGAAGTCGCTTTTCATCACGCTGGCGATACTTTCTCGGGTGTGCAGCGTAATTTGCCCTAACCCCAATAAACTGAGGGCGCATACCGGAAGAATCAGATGACGCAGACGCTCAGTGAAGCCAGCCATATCACCACTGTTGCCAGGCTCCCACGCGCAGCAGACCGGGAGCACCGGCCAGCGAACCGCAAACACGGCCAGAAGCAGCATTCCTATCCAGAAGGTTGGCAACGATGAAAGCAGATAGCTGAGGCGGCAGATCATTTTATCCGGCCAGCGGTTCAGGAAGCGCCCGGCAACGAACCCCATTGCCGTACCCAGTAACCCCGACATCAACCATGCGCCACAGAGCAGAGCAAATGAGGTCGCAAAACGCTCTTTAATCACGCTGGCGACCGGTGCATTAAACAGCATCGAATATCCGAGATCACCCTGTAAGACGCGTGCAAACCAGTGCCCGAAACGCTCCCACAGCGGCTGATCCAGCCCCCAGCGTGCAGCGATACGCGCATACTGTTCTGGCGGAACATGCAGGAGATCGTTACCAATATAGGCACGAATCGGATCGACCGGCGAGAAGCTGAGCAAGATGAAGGTGCCAGCAGCGACCAGCACCAACAATACGATCAGCCGCAGAAAATGACCCACAACAGACTTCATCAACGGCAGGTCCAGGTCCATTCATCAAGATTGTTGAGCACGGACCAACTGCCGTGAATTTCCGGCGCCCCTTTGCCCAGGTCAATGCACGGATTAGCCAGATAAGTATGCTGGATATTCAGCAACCATGCCCACGCAGCGTCACCCTGAACGCCTGCACCCTGCTTGCCATCCCACTCCACCTGTTGCCAGAAAGGCACCGCTTTTTGCCAGTCCGGCGCATCAATGGCCTGTTTGAGATGCTGTTCAACCGCAGGATTGCTGTAATAGCCGGGGTTGTAATACTCAACGCCCGCGGCCTGCCCGCTATAGTGATGGAAAAGCTCCATCGGATCTAAACTCCCCCAGCCAAATAGCGTGGGATTTGAATGCATGTGGCGCTCAACGGTTTCCCAGCTTCCGGATTGCAGCGACACCGCAATGCCAACAGGTTCGAGCATGGCACGCACCGCTTCGGCTAAATCACGACGCGTACTGTCGCCGCTCGCATACCATAAGGTCAGACGGGCTGCTTTGCCGTCTTTTACACGCACACCATCCGGGCCAACTTTCCAGCCTGCCTGTTCCAGAAGCGCACGCGCTTTGTCACTGTCGCCATCTTTAAACGCAACCGACGGTCCCTGCCACGGCAGTCCCTGCACCGCGCTGTACGCCGGGATAGCGTGGCCTTCCATAACCTGTTCAGCCAGTTGCTTACGATCGATGGCGTAGTTAATGGCCCGTCTGATCGCGACGTCGGCCGTTATATCGTTACCGACCGGATAACCATTAGCATCTTTTTTACCCGCAGGGACCATCGGGAACACGATCCCCCGGTTCTCTACGCTGTTGCGAACCCACAGCTTCAAATTGTCTTGTTGAGGTGCAACGGCCATTGATGGCGCAATACGCACCAGCCCCAGTTGACCACTGCGTGCGGCCGCGTAAGCGTTATCTTCGTCCAGGAAGACAAACACCAGCCGGCTAAAATCATTTTTCTTACCCGCGTACCAAGGATTTGCTTCGACGATTAACTGTTGGCCCGGCTGAAAACTCACCAGCCGATAAGGGCCTGCGCCAATTGGATTTCTGGCAAAGGTTTTTTCATCGTATTGTTTTGCTGGAACAATGCCTAACGAGCCCAGCACGTTCACAAACGTACTCTGCGGACTGCGTAGCATCATTTCTACCGTACGATTGTCTTTCAGGCGGGCATGGGTGAAATTCCCCATGTCGATTTTCCCACCGCTTGTCGCGGCTTTGTTGAAGGTAAATACCACATCTTCCGCCGTGAGCGGGGAGCCATCAGAGAATTTAAGATCGGGTTTTAAGGTTAATGTCCAGGTTTTCCCATCAGCGCTGGTCTCCACCTTCTCCGTCAGCAGGCTTCCCCAGCTCATATCAGCATTTTGTTTTAACAAAGGTGCATGCAGGAGCAGATAGCTGCCGTGACTCCAGCCCAGCATCGGGTCGAATCCCTCCGTGGGTTCGGGTCCAATTGCCAGTTTCAATGTTTGCCCTTCCACCGCCGGTTGTGCTGCGAAAAGAGAGGTCGAAAATGCCAGAGTCAGTGCGCACGTCAACCGTGCCAGCTTGCCGTTAATCATTACCTTATCCCGCTTTTGCGTTGTTTTTATACCGCACAACAGCACATACCCGTTGTGAGGTCTCCTGGGGAAGGGATTATGGCGGACCACTTTGGCAAAAAAAATGATACAGCGCAGAAAAGTATGACGATTTTAAAAAAACATCATACAACTGTCGAATTCTCACCTCTCGACGTGCAGTGATTCACTGCCGTGATTTTTATCTCCTTCTCTATTATTCAATCTCATATTAAATGAATATTAATAATTACCGTAAAAACTACTCACGCGTTTTGTCATTACTCCCTATCTAAAATTAGTGACAATTTATGTATATTTATTCAAGAAATATACAGAGAGTGACAAGTTATGTAAATTTGTAATGATAATTATTTGTATTATCATTTTCATCAATTATCTTACTGCCTTTGAATTTTTAACAAAGGAAGTTTGACTATGCGTTTAAAACCTGTTGCCTCTGTCGTTCTGTCCTGCCTTGGATTCAGCGGTACTTATGCCTTCGCCGATGATGTCATGGTCGTGACCGCGTCGGGTTACGAAAAAAAGATCACCAACGCGGCTGCCAGCGTGTCGGTTATTTCTCAACAAGAATTACAAACCAATAAATATAATGACTTAGGTGAAGCCCTGCGCTCCGTTGAAGGGGTGGATGTTGAAAGCAGCACCGGTAAAACCGGCGGTCTGGAGGTCAGCATTCGCGGCATGCCTGCCAGCTATACGCTGATCCTGATAGACGGTATTCGTCAAAATGGCAGCAGTGACGTGACGCCCAACGGCTTCTCTGCCATGAACACCAGTTTTATGCCTCCGCTGGCGGCCATCGATCATATTGAAGTGATCCGCGGCCCCATGTCGACGCTGTACGGTTCAGATGCTATCGGCGGTGTCGTTAACATAATTACCAAGAGAAGTACGGACAAATGGAGCACGTCCATTAATACCGGCGTTAACCTGCAAGAAAGCAATAAATGGGGTAACAGCACGGTTGCCAACTTCTGGTCAAGCGGCCCGCTAATTGCTGGCGTGCTGGACATGCAGGTACGCGGCAGCACGACACAACGACAAGGCTCCAGCGTCACCTCTCTGAGCGATACCACATCGACGCGCGTGCCGTATCCTACGGAATCTGAAAACTACAACATCGGTACCCGTCTGGACTGGAAAACCGGCGCAAATAATACGCTGTGGCTGGATCTCGACTCTGCCAGACAGCGCTACGACAATGATGATGGGCAGTTGGGTAATCTCACTGGCGGATACGATAAAACCCTGCGCTATGAACGTAATAAGGTCACGCTGGGTCACGATACCGCATTAACATTTGGTACCTGGAAATCCTCCGTGGGCTGGAATGAAACCGAGAACAAAGGCCGCCAACTGGTCTCATCCGCGCTTACGCCAGAAAACGCGGGCCGGGCCGGTGACGCTCGTGAATTGAAAAATACCAACGTCATCCTGGACTCGGTCCTGCTGACGCCATTGGGTGATTCGCATCTGCTTACTCTCGGCGGAGAATACTGGGATGCCCGCATGAAAGACGGGGTGGTGCTGGCCAATACCGGTGAGACATTCCACCAGAAAACCTGGGCGACCTACGCGGAAGATGAGTGGCATATTCTCGACTCGCTGGCGTTGACCGCAGGCACTCGCTATGAGCATAACGATGTCTTTGGCGGACACCTTAGCCCACGAGCTTACATGGTGTGGGACGTATCGGAAGAATGGACCCTGAAAGGTGGCGTCACAACCGGATACAAAGCCCCGTCACTCAGCCAGTTGCACAACGGCATCAGCGGTGTGACCGCTCAGGGAACCGTCAATACGGTCGGCAACCCCGACCTTAAACCCGAAGAAAGCACCAGCTATGAAACCGGGTTGTACTATGAGAACGACGCGGGGCTGAACGCCAACGTTACTGGCTTCTACACCGAATACAAAAATAAAATTGTCTCGTATTCCATCGATGACAATACCAACAGCTATACCAACAGCGGCAAGGCGAGAACGGACGGCGTTGAATTCGCCAGCACCTTCCCGCTTTGGTCTGACGTGCTGAGCTTATCGCTCAACTACACCTATACCCAGAGCAAACAAAAAGATGGCGAAAACAAAGGCGCACCGCTGAGCTATACCCCCAAACATATGGCTAACGCCCGTTTGAACTGGCAGGCAACCGAAGATATGAATGCCTGGTTAAGCGCACGCTATCGTGGTAAAGCCCCACGCTTTACCGAAAATTATGACAACCTTAGTGCAGTCCAAAAGGCCGTATACGATGATAAAGGGGCCAATTTAAAAGCCTGGACCGTTCTCGATATGGGCATGTCCTATAAGCTGACCAAAGAACTGACGCTGAATACGGCGATAAATAACGTGCTGGATAAAGACTTTAGCGACGTCACACTGTATCAGGTTGGCCGCAACAGCACCTACGCGGGCGACTATTTCCAGACCGCACAATCCACGACTGGCTACGTCAATCCGGGCCGCAACTACTGGGTGTCGTTAAACTACCAGTTCTAATTGGCTTTCCAACTCTTGGCCGGGCTATATCTTAGCCCGGCATATTGCAGGCCGAGACCGGCGTGAATCTGGGTATGAATCTTGACGTTGCCGGAAAAACAGTCAAACCGTACCTCAAGGCTGCGGTCAGCCACGAGTTTTCAGACAACAACAAGGTGCAGATCAACAACCGCTATAACTTTACCAACGATATCTCAGGTACGACAGGTAAATACGGTGTCGGGGTGAGTGCCCAGTTGACACCAAACGCAGGGGTGTGGGCTGAGGCAAACTACCAGAAAGGAGAGAATATCGAGTCTCCGGTAACCGGTAGCGTAGGTTTCCGCATCAACTTCTAACCAGGGATGAAAACGACAGCCACATCTGTGGCTGTCTCCCCTTCGACTGAACATTCACGCCATGAGTGGTACCGGTCACCGCAATGGTCTGACGATGCACATCAGACAATGTGGCCAGTTGGCTAACATTTAGTTGTAAGTTTTTTAGTTCACAATCCATAGTTCACACGAGGAAAAAACTTGCATCCTGCGAGCACCTTTTAAAAACGGCGTCAGTGATGAACAAAACGCATATATTCGACACCATGAAATTTATCTCATTAAATATCAATAAATTACACTAAAAGTGATGGACGATAAAAATGCAAAAACCAGCCTTGCTGCGCGCCGCTCCCGCCCCGTAGCAAGGCCCCCCTACTGGGAGAACCCTTAATCGTCCCATGACCTCGCTATCCGCACCACACCAAGAGATCAGACCAGATTGAAGCGACAAAACTGATCGTGCACACTACACGCTCTCATAACTAACAATAGGTTATAACCCTGATGGATCAGGTTACTGTTCTTGAAAAGATGTTTGAGCAAGTGAGAAAGGAACATAATTTTTCGTGGTTTTACTCTGAACTGAAACGCCAGAATATTGCTCATTATATTTACTACCTAGCTACTGATAACATCAGAGTTGTTACAGCGAATGATAAAGTAATATTAATAAGAGGGAAAAGAGATTTATTAAAAGTCAGTACAACCAAGGACCCTGAACAAGTAAAAAAAGCAGCCCAGGCACATATTTCCGGGGAATCCACATTTCGGGAATATATTACAACACTTGTTAGTGCTGGCGTTTTCCGATGGGTTACTGATGTCAATGATAACAAACGGTATTACTACTCTGTCGACGATACACTTTTATACATGGAAGATGTCGAGAACAACAATCCATTAATATAATGATAATTAAACTAACAGTCCGGTTTCTTCCCCCCTGGCACCGGATAAGCTGACATAAGTGCCAAACCTGGTTTTGGGGAAACGTTTTGGCGAGAGTTTTGGGGAAGGAATTTTACAGGTATAAAAAAACGGGAGCCAATCGGCCCCCGTTCTCACACAACCCAGAATCTGGATTACATGTTTTCGATGATAGCGTCACCAAACTCTGAACATTTCAGCAGCTTAGCGCCATCCATCAGACGTTCGAAGTCATAGGTTACGGTTTTCGCGTTGATCGCACCGCTCATACCTTTAACGATCAGGTCAGCCGCTTCGACCCAACCCATGTGGCGCAGCATCATTTCAGCAGACAGGATGATGGAACCTGGGTTCACTTTATCCTGACCCGCATACTTCGGTGCAGTACCGTGGGTGGCTTCAAACAGTGCACATTCGTCACCGATGTTTGCACCCGGCGCGATACCGATACCGCCAACCTGCGCTGCCAGGGCATCAGAGATGTAGTCACCGTTCAGGTTCATACAGGCGATAACATCATACTCTGCCGGACGCAGCAGGATCTGCTGCAGGAACGCATCGGCGATAACGTCCTTAACAACGATCTCTTTCCCGGTTTTCGGGTTCTTGATTTTCACCCACGGGCCGCCGTCGATCAGTTCACCACCAAACTCTTCACGCGCTAACTGGTAACCCCAGTCTTTGAACGCGCCTTCGGTGAACTTCATGATGTTACCTTTATGTACCAGGGTAACAGAATCACGATCGTTGGCGATGGCGTATTCAATCGCCGCACGCACCAGACGTTTCGTCCCGTCTTCGGAACACGGCTTGATACCGATACCGCAATGTTCCGGGAAGCGAATTTTCTTCACGCCCATCTCTTCGCGCAGGAATTTAATCACTTTCTCTGCATCAGCAGAGTCGGCCTTCCACTCGATACCAGCGTAGATGTCTTCAGAGTTTTCACGGAAGATGACCATGTCGGTCAGTTCAGGATGTTTAACCGGGCTTGGGGTGCCCTGGTAGTAACGAACCGGACGCAGGCACACGTACAGGTCAAGTTCCTGACGCAGTGCAACGTTCAGTGAGCGAATACCGCCGCCAACTGGGGTAGTCAGTGGGCCTTTAATAGCAACACGGTAGTCACGAATCAGATCAAGTGTTTCAGCAGGCAGCCAGACGTCCTGGCCGTAGACCTGAGTGGATTTCTCGCCGGTGTAGATTTCCATCCAGGAGATTTTACGCTCGCCTTTATAGGCTTTCTCGACAGCAGCATCGACAACTTTGATCATCGGTGGGGTTACATCAACGCCGATACCGTCGCCTTCAATGAACGGGATAATCGGATTTTCAGGAACGTTGAGTTTGCCGTTTTGCAGGGTGATCTTCTTACCTTCCGCCGGAACAACTACTTTGCTTTCCATTCACCTCTCCTTCGAGCGCTTCTGGTTCTGCTCGTCTGTCATCACGCTGCATGTGCATTTGCGTCCTGCTACACGGATGCGTTAGAGCAACTTTTTGTTAATGATTTGTAATGAGCGTGTCAATACTACCCTATTGTTCGCCGCCATGAAAGACACTCGTTCTTAGGCTATAATGCGGCAATTGATATAATCTGAAAATACCATGCAAAAAACTTCTTTTAGAAATCACTGGGTTGAGCGATTCAGCTCACGACAAGTCACTAAACAGCGTAAAGAAAACCAGCCAAAACGCGTGGTTTTGTTCAATAAACCCTACGATGTTTTGCCACAATTTACTGACGAAGCGGGCCGTAGCACGTTAAAAGATTTTATTCCTATCCAGGGCGTCTATGCTGCGGGGCGCCTGGACAGGGACAGCGAAGGCCTGTTGGTACTGACCAATGACGGTGCATTACAGGCCCGATTGACGCAGCCGGGTAAGCGCACCGGAAAAATTTATTACGTGCAGGTCGAAGGAGAGCCGACGCCAGAGGCGCTGGATGCCCTGCGCAATGGCGTGACGCTCAATGATGGCCCAACGTTGCCGGCAGGCGTTGAGGTTGTTGCCGAACCTGACTGGCTGTGGCCGCGAAATCCACCGATTCGTGAGCGCAAAAGTATTCCCACTCGTTGGTTGAAAATCACGTTGTATGAGGGGCGTAACCGTCAGGTGAGACGCATGACGGCGCACGTGGGTTTCCCCACGCTGCGGTTAATCCGCTATGCCATGGGTGATTACACGCTGGATAATCTCGCCAACGGCGAATGGCGTGAGCTGCAGCCGTAGTATCCATTTTTAACGCAACTATTAACAGGGAAGAACACGACATATGGATAAACGGCTCGTTGCAGCGCTCATGTTGTGCGGAGTTTCACCATTTTGTTATGCAAAACAGGACTGTGAAACGCTCGCCGGGATCGCGGCGGGAGAGGCAAATTATCTTTACGCCTCAGCGAAAGTCAGTGCCGATGCCCGTCTGCACTTCTATTCCGCACCGGCCAGCGGATGCCAACTCCCGGCGTTTTTGGTCAATAGCGACACTGTAGAGGTGCTCAGAAGTTCACAGCGTTATGAAAGCACAGGCATGCTGTCCAAAGACGAACCTTTTCGTTACGTCCGCTACCGGGGTGCAAACGGCACTTTCGCTACCGGTTGGGTTACCGCTGACGGACTCACGCCGTTAGCTAACCCGCTTCCTGTTAGCCCTGCCTGCCAGACATGGGCTAATAAAGCGATGTCGCAACGCGAAAAAATGCCCCCCGCCGCCAGCAACCACTATCAGGTCATCGGCAGCGCGCGCGCTGAATTCTATTCAATGCCAAATGCACAGTGTCGCAACAGTTCCGTGTTCCTGGTTCCCGGCGACGTGGTTTCTGCTCAGGAAGAGTCCAAAGACGATTTTATTGATGTGGTCTATTACACCGCCAATCGTCATAGCGTGCGCGGCTGGTTGAAAAAATCACAGCTGCAACCTTTAAACAGCGGTGACCGCTATCGCGACGACATCAATCCACTCTCTACAGATACAGCCACGCGGGTCGCCACTCTCAGTTTGCGTTATGACTATCAATGTGTTTTTTATGAGAGCTGGAATGCGAAAAACGCGATTGAAATCATCGTACGCGAAGACCACCAAACCGAATTTTGCCGGGGTGCCGCCGATCCACAAACCTCCCCTCCGGTGGCCTATATCAGTATCGATAAAGCCACGGGTGAGATCAGCTGGCCAGATGTGTCTGAAGGCTTTAAAGAAGAATAAGAGGTGAACCATGTTCAAACCGCACGTCACCGTCGCCTGCATTGTGCATGCCGAGGATAAGTTTTTAGTCGTTGAGGAAACCATCAACGGCAAAGCGTTATGGAACCAGCCTGCCGGGCATCTGGAAGCGGACGAAACCCTGGTACAAGCCGCTGCACGCGAACTGTGGGAAGAAACCGGCATCACCGCGCAGCCGCAGCATTTTATTCGCATGCATCAATGGATAGCCCCGGACAGAACCCCGTTCTTGCGTTTTCTGTTTTCTATTGAGCTTGCCAATATGTGCGCTACTGAGCCGCATGACAACGATATAGATTGCTGTCGTTGGGTCAGCGCGGAAGCGATTTTATCTGCACCGAACCTGCGTTCGCCGCTGGTTGCTGAGAGTATTCGCTGTTATCAGAGCGGGCAACGGTATCCGCTGGCCATGATCGGCGAATTTAACTGGCCGTTTACAGAGGGTGTCAAGTAAAGGGCTGCGTGATAGAATATGCCGCCTTTAAGTTCAATGTCGTGAGTATTCCTATGTCTGAAAGCCCAAAAAAAGTGATCGTCGGCATGTCCGGCGGTGTCGATTCCTCCGTTTCTGCCTGGCTGTTGCAACAACAGGGTTATCAGGTTGAAGGCCTGTTCATGAAGAACTGGGAAGAGGACGACGGTGAGGAATACTGTACCGCTGCTGCCGATCTTGCAGATGCGCAGGCAGTCTGCGACAAACTCGGCATTGAACTGCACACCGTTAACTTTGCCGCAGAATACTGGGACAACGTCTTTGAGTTGTTCCTTGAAGAGTACAAAGCGGGTCGTACGCCAAACCCGGATATTCTGTGCAACAAAGAAATTAAGTTTAAAGCCTTCCTCGAATTTGCCGCTGAAGATTTAGGTGCCGATTTCATCGCCACCGGTCACTACGTGCGCCGCGCGGACGTCGACGGCAAAAGCCGCCTGCTGCGTGGACTCGACGGCAATAAAGATCAAAGCTATTTCCTCTATACGCTCGGTCACGAGCAGATCGCCCAAAGCTTGTTCCCGGTCGGTGAACTGGAAAAACCGCAGGTGCGCAAAATCGCCGAAGATCTGGGCCTGATTACCGCGAAGAAAAAAGACTCCACCGGCATCTGCTTTATTGGTGAACGTAAATTCCGCGAATTTCTCGGTCGTTACCTTCCGGCTCAGCCAGGAAAAATCATCACCGTGGATGGCGAAGAGATCGGCCAGCACCAGGGTCTGATGTATCACACGCTGGGCCAACGTAAAGGCCTGGGTATCGGCGGAACCAAAGAAGGAAGCGAAGATCCGTGGTATGTGGTCGATAAGGACGTTGAGAACAACATTCTGGTTGTCGCTCAGGGTCACGATCACCCGCGTCTGATGTCCATTGGCCTGATCGCGCAACAGCTGCACTGGGTCGATCGCGAACCCTTCTCCGGCACAATGCGCTGTACGGTGAAAACCCGCTATCGTCAGACCGATATTCCGTGCACCGTTAAGGCGCTGGATGACGAACGTATTGAAGTGATTTTTGACGAGCCGGTTGCGGCGGTAACGCCAGGCCAGTCGGCTGTCTTTTACCGTGGCGAAGTGTGCCTCGGTGGCGGTATTATCGAGCAGCGTCTGCCTCTGCCGGTATAATTTATCTACATATCTCATACAAGGAAGCAGTGAACGTGGCAAAGAATTATTATGACATCACCCTCGCTCTGGCAGGCATCTGCCAGTCGGCTCGCCTGGTGCAACAACTGGCGCACCAGGGGCACTGTGATGCCGATGCACTACACGTTTCACTCAACAGTGTTATTGATATGAATCCCAATTCTACGCTGGGCGTGTTTGGTGGCAGTGAAGCCAATCTGCGTCTGGGCCTTGAAACGCTGCTCGGTGTACTGAACGCCAGCAGTCGTCAGGGACTGAACGCGGAACTCACCCGCTATACCCTGAGCCTGATGGTGCTGGAGCGCAAGCTGTCGGCCGCCAAGGGCGCAATGGACACGCTGGGGGACCGTATTAATGGCCTGCAGCGCCAGCTGGACCATTTCGATTTGCAGTCAGAAACGTTAATGAGCGCGATGGCAGGCATTTATGTTGACGTCATCAGCCCGCTCGGCCCACGTATTCAGGTCACGGGGTCCCCGGCTATCCTCCAGAGCCCGCAGGTTCAGGCCAAAGTCCGCGCGTCGCTTCTGGCCGGCATTCGTGCTGCCGTACTCTGGCACCAGGTCGGTGGCGGTCGTCTGCAACTCATGTTTTCTCGTAATCGCCTGACCACTCAGGCAAAACAAATTCTTGCTCATTTAACCCCGGAGTTGTGATCTATGGAATTATCCTCACTGACCGCCGTTTCCCCTGTCGATGGACGCTACGGCGATAAAGTCAGCGCGCTGCGCGGGATTTTCAGCGAATACGGTTTGCTGAAATTCCGTGTACAGGTTGAAGTACGCTGGCTGCAAAAACTGGCCGCGCACGCAGCGATCAAGGAAGTTCCTGCTTTTGCTGCCGACGCAATCGGTTTCCTTGATACGATCGTCGCTAACTTCAATGAAGAAGATGCCGCGCGCATCAAAACCATTGAACGCACGACCAACCACGATGTGAAGGCCGTTGAGTATTTCCTGAAAGAAAAAGTCGCTGATATCCCGGAACTGCACGCTGTTTCCGAGTTTATCCACTTCGCCTGTACCTCAGAAGATATCAACAACCTGTCCCATGCGCTGATGCTGAAAACTGCGCGCGATGAAGTGATCCTGCCTTACTGGCGCAAGCTTATCGACGCAGTGAAAGACCTGTCCGTGCAGTATCGTGACATTCCCCTGCTCTCCCGTACCCACGGTCAGCCCGCCACACCGTCTACGCTGGGCAAAGAAATGGCGAACGTTGCGTACCGTATGGAACGCCAGTATCGTCAGTTAAACCAGGTGGAAATCCTCGGTAAAATCAACGGTGCCGTTGGTAACTATAATGCCCACATCGCCGCTTACCCGGAAGTTGACTGGCATCAGTTCAGCGAAGAGTTCGTCACCTCACTGGGTATTCAGTGGAACCCGTACACCACACAGATTGAGCCACACGACTACATTGCTGAGCTGTTCGATTGCGTCGCGCGTTTTAACACCATCCTGATCGATTTTGACCGCGACGTCTGGGGCTATGTGGCGCTGAACCACTTCAAACAGAAAACCATTGCCGGTGAAATTGGTTCTTCCACCATGCCGCACAAGGTTAACCCTATCGACTTCGAAAACTCCGAAGGCAACCTGGGCCTGTCTAATGCGGTACTGCAGCACCTGGCAAGCAAACTGCCGGTTTCCCGCTGGCAGCGTGATCTGACGGATTCTACCGTGCTGCGTAACCTGGGCGTGGGAATTGGCTACGCGTTGATCGCCTATCAGTCCACGCTGAAGGGTGTGAGCAAACTGGAAGTAAACCGCGACCATCTGCTGGATGAACTGGACCATAACTGGGAAGTGCTGGCCGAGCCGATTCAGACCGTTATGCGTCGTTACGGCATTGAAAAACCGTACGAGAAGCTGAAAGAGCTGACCCGCGGCAAGCGCGTTGACGCCGAAGGCATGAAGCAGTTTATCGACGGACTGGCCCTGCCAGAAGACGAGAAAACGCGCCTGAAAGCGATGACGCCAGCCAACTATATTGGTCGCGCCATCACCATGGTTGATGAGTTGAAGTAATCAATCCTGCGCCAGATGGCGCTCACGCTTATCTGGCCTACATTTATCCCGCGTAGGCCAGATGTGGCGTTCATGCCACCTTCCGACATTCCCCTCGGTTTATTAAATGTTTATCCCCACAGCCACATAATCAGCGTTAAACTATTCATACCGTCAATTTAGGGAGAAACGAAGATGCGCGTACTGGTTGTTGAGGATAATGCCTTATTACGTCACCACCTGAAGGTTCAGTTACAGGATGCAGGCCACCAGGTTGATGATGCTGAGGATGCAAAGGAAGCAGATTATTACCTTAACGAACATCTGCCAGATATTGCGATCGTCGACTTAGGTCTGCCCGATGAAGATGGCTTGTCACTGATCCGCCGCTGGCGCAGCAATGACGTTTCGCTCCCCATACTGGTGTTGACCGCCCGCGAAGGCTGGCAGGATAAAGTGGAAGTGCTCAGCGCTGGGGCTGATGACTACGTGACAAAACCTTTCCATATTGAAGAGGTGGTCGCCCGCATGCAGGCACTGATGCGCCGCAACAGCGGCCTGGCCTCGCAAATTATCTCGCTGCCGCCTTTTCAGGTTGACCTTTCCCGCCGCGAATTATCAGTGAATGATGAGGTTATCAAACTCACCGCGTTTGAATACACCATCATGGAAACGCTGATCCGCAATAACGGTAAAGTGGTCAGCAAAGACTCACTGATGCTACAACTTTATCCGGATGCAGAACTGCGTGAAAGCCACACCATTGATGTACTGATGGGACGTCTGCGCAAAAAAATTCAGGCGCAATATCCGGATGACGTGATCACCACCGTACGTGGACAGGGCTACCTCTTCGAACTGCGCTAATGAACAAATTATTGCGTCATTTTTTCCCGTTATCGCTGCGTGTACGCTTTTTGCTGGCGACCGCTGGCGTTGTCCTTGTGCTTTCACTGGCCTATGGCATGGTCGCGCTGGTGGGTTACAGCGTAAGCTTTGATAAGACCACATTTCGTCTTCTGCGCGGTGAAAGTAACTTGTTTTACACCCTCGCGAAATGGGAAGACGGCAAGCTCCAGGTCGAACTGCCTGAACATCTCGATATGCAAAGCCCCACCATGTCGCTGATCTACGATGAAAATGGCAAATTGTTGTGGGCACAACGCGATGTCCCCTGGCTGACGCACAGTATTCAGCCGGACTGGTTAAAAACGAATGGTTTTCATGAAATAGAAGCCGATGTCGATGCCACCAGCACGTTACTGCGCGAAGATCACTCCGCGCAACAGCAGCTTAAAGAAGTCAGAGAAGATGATAACGATGCCGAAATGACCCACTCGGTGGCGGTAAACGTCTACCCTGAGACCGCCCGCATGCCTCAGCTTACCATTGTCGTTGTCGACACTATCCCCATTGAGCTGAAGCGCTCGTATATGGTCTGGAGCTGGTTTATCTACGTTCTGGTAGCTAATCTGTTGCTAGTCATCCCGCTACTCTGGGTCGCTGCCTGGTGGAGCTTACGGCCAATCGAATCACTGGCGCGTGAGGTCCGCGAACTTGAGGAGCATCACCGCGATATGCTCAACCCCGCCACCACGCGGGAGCTAACCAGTCTGGTACGCAACCTCAACCGACTGCTGAAAAGTGAACGTGAGCGTTACGATAAATACCGCACCACCTTAACCGATCTCACGCACAGCCTGAAAACACCGCTGGCGGTGTTGCAAAGCACGCTACGCTCGATGCGCAATGAAAAGATGAGCGTAACGGATGCCGAACCCGTGATGCTGGAACAAATTAGCCGAATTTCCCAGCAAATTGGCTACTACCTGCATCGCGCCAGCATGCGTGGTGGGAACGCCCTGCTCAGCCGCGAACTGCACCCGGTTGCTCCCCTGCTGGATAAGCTAACCTCCGCCCTCAATAAGGTGTATCAGCGTAAAGGCGTCACCATCAGCCTCGATATCTCACCCGAAATCAGTTTCGTCGGCGAGCAGAATGATTTTGTCGAGGTCATGGGTAACGTGCTGGATAACGCCTGTAAATACTGTCTGGAGTTCGTCGAGATCTCCGCTCACCTGTCCGACGATCGCCTACATATTCTGGTGGAAGATGACGGTCCAGGCATTCCACAAGCCAAGCGCGAAGTGGTTTTTGATCGCGGCCAGCGTGTGGATACCTTACGCCCCGGGCAAGGCGTGGGACTGGCGGTAGCACGCGAAATTACCGAGCAGTATGACGGGCAAATTATCGCAGGCGACAGCCTGTTAGGCGGCGCGCGCATGGAGGTCATTTTTGGCCGTCAGCATCCGGGGCATAAAGACGAGTAAGTTGTTTGTAATATTTATGTACCGGGATCACTTATCCGGTTAAGCATCCGTTATAATCGGAGCAACCAACAGTCTGCGGATGCGCATTATGGAATACCAATTAAACCTCAACTGGCCCGACTTTCTCGAACGCCACTGGCAAAAGCGCCCGGTGGTCTTAAAGCGTGGTTTTACAAACTTTATCGATCCGCTGTCCCCTGATGAACTGGCCGGACTGGCGATGGAAAGTGAAGTAGACAGCCGACTGGTCAGCCATCAGGACGGTAAATGGCAGGTGAGCCACGGTCCATTCGAAAGCTATGACCATCTTGGCGAGAACAACTGGTCGCTGCTGGTCCAGGCCGTCAACCACTGGCACGAACCGACCGCCGCGCTGATGCGTCCGTTTCGCGAATTACCGGACTGGCGTATTGATGACCTAATGATCTCCTTTTCCGTACCCGGCGGCGGCGTTGGTCCGCACTTGGATCAGTACGATGTGTTTATCATTCAAGGCACCGGTCGTCGTCGCTGGCGCGTAGGCGAAAAACTCCAGCTAAAACAACACTGCCCGCACCCTGACCTGCTGCAGGTTGATCCGTTCGAGGCCATCATTGATGAGGAGCTGGAGCCGGGTGATATTCTGTATATCCCACCAGGATTCCCGCACGAAGGCTACGCGCTGGAAAACGCGATGAACTATTCTGTCGGTTTCCGCGCCCCGAACGCCCGGGAGTTAATCAGCGGATTCGCCGATTACGTTCTGCAACGTGAGCTGGGCAGCACCTATTACAGCGACCCGGACCTGCCGCCGCGCGACCATCCGGCGGATGTTCTGCCACAAGAAATGGATAAACTGCGTGAAATGATGCTGGGGCTGATTAATCAACCTGAACATTTCAAACAGTGGTTTGGTGAGTTTATTTCCCAGTCGCGTCATGAGCTGGATGTCGCCCCGCCGGAGCCACCTTATCAGCCCGACGAAATCTACGACGCGCTGAAACAAGGGGATGTGCTGGTACGTCTGGGCGGATTACGCGTCATCCGTGTCGGCGACGAGGTTTACGTCAACGGTGAAAAAATTAACTCACCGCATCGCCCTGCCCTCGAGGCGCTGGCCAGCCATATTGTGCTGACAGCCGAGAACTTTGAAGATGCGCTGGAAGATCCGTCTTTCCTCGCCATGCTGGCCGCGCTGGTTAACAGCGGATACTGGTTCTTCGAAGGGTAAATTAGTAGTGACTGCGCCGGATGGCGCTTCGCTTATCCGGCCCACGGAATGAGATATCTGTAGGCCGGATAAGGCGCAAGCCACCATCCGGCCTCTACACACACTTTATTTTTGTTTCGCGGCCAATTCAGCAATACGCACGATCACCTGCACCGCTTTTTCCATTCCTTCCAGCGTCACAAACTCATGTTTACCATGATAGTTGTAGCCGCCGGTGAACAGATTCGGGCACGGTAATCCCATAAACGACAGCTGCGCACCGTCAGTGCCGCCACGAATAGGTTTCAGCACAGGCTCAATGTCGCAATCACGCATCGCCTGCTGGGCAATATCCAGCACGTGGGGGTGCTCAATCACTTTCTCGCGCATATTGTAATAGCTATCTTCAATCACCAGTTCGATATAGCAGTCCGGGTGTAACCCTTTGCCAACCTTTTTGGCGATCTCCATAATTTTACGTTTGCGCGCTTCAAACTGTTTACGGTCAAAATCGCGGATAATGTAGTGCATGTCCGCCCGATCAACGGTGCCTTTCATGCTCGCCAGATGGTAAAAACCTTCGTAACCTTCTGTCGTTTCCGGGCTTTCATCTGCCGGAACCTCTGCGTGGATACGGGCGGCCAGCGACAGCGCATTCACCATCACCCCTTTTGCGGTACCCGGATGCACATTGTTGCCCACGATTTTGATATTGACCGACGCCGCGTTAAAGTTTTCAAACTCCAGTTCGCCTACGCCACCGCCATCAACGGTGTAAGCCCACTTCGCATCAAATGCCGCAACGTCAAAGTGCTTCGCCCCTTTACCCACCTCTTCATCGGGCGTAAAGGCCACGCGAATATCGCCATGGGGAATGTTTTTATGCTTCAACACGGCCAGCGCGGTCATTATCTCCGCCACTCCAGCCTTGTCGTCCGCGCCCAGCAGGGTTTTACCGTCGGTGGTGATCAACGTCTGCCCCAAAAGTTGATGTAACACCGGGAACATCACCGGAGACAGAACTTCATCACCAATGCCTAACGCAATATCGCCCCCACGGTAGTTTTCAACAATTTGCGGGTTGACGTTTTTACCCGTGAAATCCGGTGAGGTATCGACATGAGAAATAAAGCCAATGGCGGGAATATCACCGGCAACGTTCGCGGGCAACGTTGCCATCAGCGTTCCCTTCTCACTTAATGAAACGTTAACCAGCCCCATTTCTTCAAGCTGTTGTTTGAGCAGCTGTAATAACTTCCACTGTCCCTCGGTGCTGGGTACCTGCCGCACACCCGATTTGGACTGAGTGTCCAGCGACACGTAGTGTAAAAAACGCTCAAGTAGTTTATCCATGCAGTCACCCTCACTTTTCGTGACAACATTATCAATAAGCAAGAAAAGACAAATATTGCGTCAGGTCATTTTTATCCCCGCAAGTAAGAATAATTGTCCCTGACACCCCTTCTGACTATAAGGGTAAGTCAGTAATTCGCAACAAGGATTGGCGATTACAATGGTTTGCCGTAGAATAACCGCCCTCATTAAGAGTCATCAAGGTGGTTAACCACAAACCCCGCAGCGGTCAGCCATCCGTTGCGTTTACATGGGACAGAGTAAAAAATTGAATAAACAACCGCGTTCGCTTTCTCCACTGGTGCAATTAGCGGGAATTCGCAAAAGTTTCGATGGCAAAGAGGTGATTTCCGACCTGGATTTGACCATCAACAATGGCGAATTTCTCACGCTGCTCGGCCCCTCTGGCTGCGGTAAAACAACCGTTCTTCGCCTGATTGCGGGTCTTGAAACGGTTGATTCCGGTCATATCATGCTGGACAACCAGGATATCACTCACGTACCTGCGGAAAACCGCTACGTGAACACCGTATTCCAAAGTTATGCGTTATTCCCCCACATGACCGTGTTCGAGAATGTGGCCTTCGGTTTACGCATGCAGAAAACCCCGGCAGCCGACATTCAACCTCGCGTCACCGAAGCTTTGCGCATGGTGCAACTGGAAGAGTTTGCCCAGCGTAAACCCCATCAACTCTCCGGTGGACAGCAGCAGCGTGTGGCGATTGCCCGCGCAGTGGTCAACAAACCCCGTTTACTATTGTTAGATGAGTCGCTCTCTGCGCTGGACTATAAACTGCGTAAGCAGATGCAGAACGAACTGAAAGCGCTGCAGCGTAAGCTCGGTATCACCTTTGTCTTTGTCACTCACGATCAGGAAGAAGCGCTGACCATGTCAGACCGTATCGTGGTGATGCGTGACGGTAAAATTGAGCAGGACGGCACGCCGCGAGAAATTTACGAAGAGCCTAAAAATCTGTTCGTCGCCGGGTTTATCGGTGAGATCAATATGTTCAACGCGACGGTTATTGAACGTCTGGATGAACAACGCGTTCGTGCTAACGTTGAAGGTCGAGAGTGCAACATTTACGTGAATTTCGCCGTTACGCCGGGACAAAAACTGCATGTTTTGCTGCGTCCGGAAGATCTGCGCGTAGATGAGATCAACGATGACAACCACATCGAAGGACTTATCGGCTACGTGCGTGAGCGCAACTACAAAGGCATGACGCTGGAGTCGGTTGTCGAACTGGAAAATGGCAAGATGGTGATGGTTAGCGAATTCTTCAACGAAGACGATCCTGACTTCGATCACTCTCTGGACCAGAAAATGGCCATTAACTGGGTAGAAAGTTGGGAGGTCGTACTGGCTGATGAAGAACACAAGTAAATTCCAGAGTGTGGTGATCGTCACCATTGTCGGTTGGCTTGTGTTATTTGTCTTCCTGCCCAACCTGATGATCATTGGCACCAGCTTTTTGACCCGTGACGATGCGAATTTCGTCAAAATGGTCTTTACGCTGGAAAACTATGCTCGCCTGCTCGATCCGCTCTACTTTGAGGTGTTGATTCACTCCCTCAATATGGCGCTGATTGCCACGTTCGCCTGCCTGGTGCTCGGCTATCCATTTGCCTGGTTTTTGGTAAAACTGCCGGAAAAAGTGCGTCCACTGCTGCTGTTCCTGCTGATTGTTCCGTTCTGGACCAACTCGCTTATTCGCATCTATGGACTCAAAATTTTCCTCAGTACCAAAGGCTATCTCAACGAGTTTCTGCTGTGGCTCGGGGTCATTGATACCCCCATTCGCATTATGTTCACCCCCAGCGCGGTCATTATCGGCCTCGTTTACATCCTGCTGCCGTTTATGGTTATGCCGCTTTATTCCAGCATTGAGAAACTCGATAAGCCGCTACTGGAAGCCGCGCGCGATCTGGGTGCCAGCAAATTTCAGACCTTCACCCGCATCATCATTCCGCTGACCATGCCAGGAATTATCGCCGGTTGCCTGCTGGTGATGCTGCCAGCCATGGGGTTATTTTACGTGTCTGATCTAATGGGCGGCGCGAAAAACCTGCTGATTGGTAACGTGATAAAAGTTCAGTTCCTGAACATTCGTGACTGGCCGTTTGGCGCCGCTACCAGCATTACCCTGACCGTTGTAATGGGACTGATGTTATTAGTTTACTGGCGCGCCTCCCGCTTGCTGAATAAAAAGGTGGAACTCGAATGATCGGTCGACTGCTTCGCGGTGGTTTCATGACCGCCATCTACGCGTATCTGTACATTCCAATCATTATTTTGATTGTGAACTCCTTTAACAGCTCGCGCTTTGGCATCAACTGGCAAGGCTTTACCACCAAATGGTACGGCCTGCTGATGAACAACGACAGCCTGCTGCAGGCGGCACAGCATTCACTGACGATGGCCGTGTTATCCGCAACCTTTGCCACCCTGATCGGCTCACTGACGGCGGTTGCGCTTTACCGCTACCGTTTTCGCGGTAAACCGTTTGTCAGCGGTATGCTGTTCGTGGTGATGATGTCGCCGGATATCGTGATGGCGATTTCACTGCTGGTGCTGTTTATGCTGATCGGTATTCAACTGGGGTTCTGGTCGTTGCTGTTCTCGCATATCACCTTCTGTTTGCCTTTTGTGGTGGTGACAGTGTACTCACGCCTGAAAGGATTCGATGTGCGAATGCTGGAAGCCGCAAAAGACCTGGGAGCCAGCGAAGTCACTATTCTGCGCAAAATCATTCTGCCGCTGGCAATGCCAGCGGTCGCTGCGGGCTGGTTACTGAGCTTTACCCTGTCGATGGATGACGTGGTTGTTTCATCGTTCGTCACTGGACCAGGTTATGAAATTCTGCCGTTAAAAATCTACTCAATGGTTAAAGTCGGCGTGTCACCAGAAGTTAATGCGCTGGCCACCATTTTGTTGGTTCTGTCGCTGGTCATGGTTATCGCCAGCCAGCTTATTGCACGTGATAAAACTAAAGGCCGCTAACAGGCCCATACCCTATGGATTTCGAGTTGCATTGAGGCGGCAAGCTCGTGAGTCCCCAGGAACATAGATAACGATGTGACTGGGGTGAACTAGCGTAGCCAACAAAAATGCGGCTTGAAAGACGACGGGTATGTTATTCAGGGGACGTTAAATGATGAAACAATGGTCACGCCACCTGCTCGCCGCGGGTGCTCTGGCACTGGGTATGAACACCGCCACAGCCTCCGACAACAACACGCTCTATTTCTACAACTGGACCGAATACGTTCCGCCAGGACTGCTGGAGCAGTTCACGAAAGAGACCGGTATTAAGGTTATCTATTCGACCTACGAGTCGAACGAAACCATGTATGCCAAACTCAAAACGTATAAAGACGGCGCCTACGATCTGGTGGTTCCCTCCACCTACTACGTGGATAAAATGCGCAAAGAAGGCATGATCCAGAAGATTGATAAGACCAAGCTCACCAACTTCAACAATCTCGATCCGGACATGCTCAACAAGCCGTTTGACCCAAATAACGACTACTCCATTCCGTATATCTGGGGAGCAACGGCTATTGGCGTCAACAGCGATGTCATTGATCCGAAAACCGTGACCAGCTGGGCCGATCTGTGGAAACCGGAATACAAAGGCAGCCTGCTGTTAACCGATGATGCGCGCGAAGTGTTCCAGGTAGCGCTGCGCAAGCTGGGCTACTCCGGTAACACCACCGACCCGAAAGAGATTGAAGCCGCGTATAACGAGCTGAAGAAACTGATGCCTAACGTCGCGGCGTTTAACTCAGACAACCCGGCAAACCCGTATATGGAAGGTGAAGTCAACCTCGGTATGGTGTGGAACGGATCAGCGTTCGTCGCGCGTCAGGCGGGCACGCCGCTGGAAGTGGTATGGCCGAAAGAAGGCGGCATTTTCTGGATGGACAGCCTGTCTATTCCGGCGAACGCCAAAAACAAAGAAGGTGCACTGAAGCTGATTAACTTCCTGCTGCGCCCGGACGTGGCGAAAGAAGTGGCCGAAACCATCGGTTACCCGACGCCAAACCTGGCGGCACGTAAGCTGTTAAGCCCGGAAGTGGCTAACGATAAAACGCTGTATCCGGATGCTGAAACCATCAACAAAGGTGAATGGCAGAACGACGTCGGTTCCGCCAGTGCGATTTATGAAGAGTACTATCAGAAGCTGAAAGCAGGACGCTAATTGCCGTCCCCGTAGGCCGGATAAGACGCGCCAGCGTCGCCATCCGGCGAATCATTGCCCGATGGCCCGATGGCGCTACGCTTATCGGGCCTACGCCATCCGGCAAAAAAAATCACAACCCTTTCAATAACTTCTCAACAAACTCGGGCACCACCTGGCTTGCCGGACCGTAATATTTTTCTTCGAACTCGCTGCCTACCTGGCTCGGCTCAAGGTTAAGTTCCACCGTATGCGCCCCTTGCAGGCGCGCTTCGTGCACAAATCCGGCCGCCGGATAAACATGCCCGGACGTACCGATCGCGATGAACACATCCGCCATCGCCAGCGCCATATAGATTTCATCCATCCCCAAGGGCATTTCGCCAAACCACACGACGTGCGGGCGCAACGGTGCAGGAAACTGGCAGCAATGGCACTTATCTTCCGGGGTCACATCTCCCGTCCAGTCCAGGATCTGTCCGCTTTGCGAACAGCGCACTTTGAGCAGTTCACCGTGCATATGGATAACGTTCTGGTTACCGGCGCGCTCATGCAGGTTATCGATATTCTGCGTCACCAGCAAAAAGCGGTCGCCCAGCTCTGCTTCAAGTTTTGCCAGCGCAATGTGCGCCGCGTTGGGTTGGATTTCAGGCTGTTGTAGCTGAAGACGACGTGCGTTATAAAACGACTGCACAAGTCCCGGGTTACGCGAAAATCCTTCCGGAGTCGCCACGTCCTCCACCCGATGTTCTTCCCAGAGACCATCCGCAGCGCGGAAGGTACGAATACCTGATTCGGCGGAGATCCCCGCCCCCGTCAGGACTAATACTCTTGGTTTTTCCATCAATTCAGGCACCACTCTGTCTCTGAAAAAGATCCGTTGACGCAGGCGATCGCGCATATGGCGTTTATTTTTACGAAAACGGCTTAACCGATGACCCCGACGCGACAGCATAACAACCTCTTTGTATTAATCGGTAAGATGTAGGAAAGCAGCTCCACGCATTCCACCCGCATCACCATGGCGTGCCCGTTCAATACGCGGCACGCGGGCAACCGGCAATAAATGGCGTGGCAAACGGTCTGCCAGTTGCGCCGTTATCGCGGTAAAATTCGACAAACCACCGCCAATGACCACTAAATCCGGATCAACGATAGTCAGAATATTCCCCAGACATACCGCCAGCAAATCGAGATAGCGTTCGACGTGGGCAAGCGCCTGTTCATCACCCTGCTCCCAGAGCGCGATAATTTCACGGGCGTCCAGCGGTTGATGGGTGTAATGCTGATACAGCCAGGCAAATCCGCCACCGGAAAGGTAGCTCTCGATGCAGCCTAACTGACCGCATCCACAGCGACGCAGCGGGAAGTCAAATCCCATTAGCGTTAACGCATCTACCGGCAGGCGTATGTGACCAAACTCACCAGTAATATAGCTGCGTCCGGTGATGGATTTGCCGTTCAGCACCAGGCCGCCGCCAACCCCCGTGCCGAGGATTAACCCCATCACTAACGGGTACTGGGTGAATTCATCATCCCAGGCTTCGGAGAGGGCAAAACAGTTGGCGTCGTTGTCCAGACGTACATCGCGGTCAAGGCGAGCGCTGAGATCGGCGCGCAAAGGTTTTCCACTGGCCGCAGGAACGTTAGCGGCATACAGAGTACCGTCTTCGGTTTCTGGCATACCGGGAATACCAATTCCCACCGACCCTTTAACGCCAAATCGCTGGTCGGCTTCCATCACCAGGTTGCACACCGCATCGAGGAAAGCGTCATAGCTATCGCGCGGCGTAGGAACACGTGTTTCCCATTGCAAACGACGTTGATTATCGAAGACGCCTAACGCAATTTTTGTCCCACCGATGTCAAATCCGTAATACATCTCCGCTCCTTGATGCCGCTATTGTATAGGGTACTGTTACTGACCGCTAAGTACTCTTGCCGGATCAATATTACTGGCGCGACGCGCCGGATACCAACTCGCCAACAGGCTCAGCAATAATGCTGTAACCAGCACATAAATAACGTCCAGCCAATGTAATTCCGATGGCAGGAAGTCAATAAAATAGATATCACCGGACAGGAACTGATGGCCAATAAGCGCCTCAATACCGTTAATAATCGGCGTCAGTTGCAGCGAAACGACGATACCAATCACCACGCCAATCAGGCTACCAAACAGTCCTGCCAGCAAGCCATACCAGACAAAAATGGCACGGATCAGCCCGTCTTTCGCGCCCAATGTTCTTAATACCGCAATATCGCCGCTCTTGTCTTTTACCGCCATCACTAACGTCGAAACAATATTAAAACAGGCGACACCAATCACCAGCACCATCGCCAGGTACATAATGGCGCGGATCATCTGAATATCACGATACATATAGCCGTAAGTACCAATCCAGCTTTTAATATAAACGTAGTTATTGGTTACCTCACCGGCATCTCTGACCAGCTTATTGGCATTGAAGACGTCGTTAACTTTCAGCGCAATACCCGACACGCTGGAGCCCATATCCAGATACTGCTGCGCATCTTCCATTGGGATCATCGCAAAGCTGTGGTCGAGCTGACCGCTCAACTGCAAAATACCGATGACGTGTAACCGAACGCGTTTGGGCTGCATCAGCTTGTGATCGGCACTGGCGTTAGGGATCATGATTGACACCCAGTCACCCTGCTTCACCTTCAGCGCATCCGCAATCCCTTTACCTATGATTATCTGCTGCTCACCGGCTTTGAAATTATCCCAGGCATGGTTCTGTACAAATGTGGGCAGCGCACTCAAACGTTGTTCCTGTTTGGGATCGACCCCTTTCACCTGCACCGCGCGTAAATTTGCGCCACTTTCCACCAGCCCGGTAAAGTTGATATAGGGCGCCGCAGCAGCAATGCCCGGCACCTTCTGTACTTTATCCAGCGCTTCCTGCCAGTTGTTCCACGGCTGGTTAACCGCTTCGATCTCACCGTGCGGGACAACGGCCAAAATGCGGTTGTTCAACTCGCGCTCAAAACCGTTCATCGCACTCAAACCAACAATCAATACCGCCACTCCCAGGGCGATACCGATGGTAGAAATCACAGAGATCAGTGAAACCATGCCCCCACGCCGCCGACCACGGCTAAAGCGTAAGCCAATCAATAACGATAAAGGCGCTGCCATTACTCAGCTCCCATCAGGCTCAGTTCGGCCGTCAGGCGACCATCACGCATTTCAAGCTGGCGGCTCATGCGCTTCGCCAATTGCAGATCGTGGGTCACCACCAGAAATGCCGTCCCCTGAGAGCGATTCAGCTCCCCCAGAAGCTCAAAAATACTGTCCGCGTTGCGTGCATCAAGGTTACCGGTGGGTTCATCCGCCAGCACCAGACGCGGGTTATTGACCAGCGCACGAGCAATCGCCACGCGCTGGCGCTCACCGCCCGACAGCTCAGACGGGCGATGGCTGGCACGATGATCCAACCCTACCGCTTTCAGCATATTGCGTGCACGCTCGGTAATTTCAGCCGGTTTTTTCTTGCCAATAAGTAGCGGCATCGCCACGTTTTCCAGCGCGGTAAAGTCCGGCAGCAGATGGTGAAACTGGTAAATAAAGCCGAGCTTTTGATTACGCAGTTCCGCTTTTGCCGTCGAAGAGAGTTTACTCATCGGCTGTCCGCTAAAAATAACGTCGCCCGACGTTGGCGTATCCAGTCCGCCCAGCAGATGCAGCAACGTACTCTTACCGGATCCAGAGCTGCCGACAATCGCCACCGTTTCACCCTCACCGACGCTAAAACTGACATCGTGCAGCACATCAGTTTGCACGGTGCCTTCCTGATAGCGTTTGCACAGGTTGTCGCATTGCAACAGGATCTTATTCATAACGTAAAGCCTCAGCGGGTTGAGTGGCGGCGGCGCGCCAGGAAGGATAAAGCGTAGACAGCAGCGCAATGGCCATGGCCACCAGCGCAATGACGACAACCTGTAACGGCTCAATGGCAACCGGCAGCGCAGCGCCATCCAGCAATGCCCCAATGATCGGCATCAGGTTGTTCAGTTGGCTGGCAAGTAATGCCCCCAACGCGGCACCCAGTAGCGCGCCAATAATCCCGGCGCTGGCCCCCTGCACCATAAACACCATCATGATTTGCCGCGGCGTAAGTCCCTGGGTTTGTAAAATCGCCACTTCGCCTTGCTTCTCCATGACCATCAGGCCCAACGAGGTAATAATGTTAAACGCCGCGACCGCCACGATCAGGCTCAACAGCAGCCCCATCATGTTTTTTTCCATCCGCACAGCCTGGAATAATTCCCCTTTGCGCTCGCGCCAGTCCTGCCATTTGGTGCCTTGCGGCAGCGTTTGCTGGCTCAACGTGTCGACCTTCAGCGGTTCATTCAGCCACAAACGCCAGCCGGTAATATTGCCCGCCGGGTAGCGCATCAGGCGTGACGCATCCTGAATATTGGTCAACATCTGATAGCCATCGACTTCACTGTTGGCGGCAAAGGTGCCAATTACCGTAAACAAACGCTGGCTTGGCAGACGTCCCATCGGCGTGAACTGGCTGGCTGACGGCACCATAACGCGGATTTGATCGCCACGACTCACGCCCAACTGACCGGCAAGCTGCTCGCCAAGGATGACATTATACTTACCCGGCTCGAGATCGGTTTGCTTCACATTGACCAAATACGGCGTAAGCGGATCTTTTTGCGTCGGGTCGATGCCCAGCATCACGCCAACCGCTACGCTGCGCGCGCTTTGCAGAACCACATCACCGGTTGTCAGCGGGGCAATACGATTGACACCGCTCAGCTTCACCGCGTTTTCCGGCAGCTGTTGCGGGTTCAGAGAACCCTGCTCTGACGAGAGAATGGCCTGAGGCATCAGGCCAAGAATATTATTTTGCAGCTCACGCTCGAAACCGTTCATCACCGACAATACCGTGACCAGCGCCATTACCCCAAGAGTAATGCCAATGGTGGAAAGCCAGGAAACAAAACGACCGAAGCGATCTGCTGCACGCCCACGCATATAACGCAGGCCGATGAATAGAGCGACAGGTTGATACATGAAATCCGTCTGGTTGCTGTTAGCAAAGTCACGAGTATATAAGCGAAAGCGGAATGGGTAAATGACTGAACCGTAAGTGTTCGTCAGCATTATTCTGAAAAGCATAAACAAATCAATTCGCTAAAGTGAACCACCTGCTCATCAGGCCTAATACCTGATCTTTATCTGAAAAAACAAAAATGCAGACGGTTACGCATTACAGCGACGCCTGCCATCCGCAGGATAGCAGGTTATGTTTAACACTACGGATACGTCGACGTAATGATAAAAAAAGAGCTATGGATTAACCAAATCAAAGGGTTATGTATTTGCCTGGTGGTCATTTACCATTCCGTGATTACCTTTTACCCCCATCTCACCAGTTTTCAGCATCCGCTGTCAGAACTGCTGACCAAGTGCTGGATTTACCTCAATCTTTACCTGGCTCCGTTTCGCATGCCGGTGTTTTTCTTTATTTCGGGATATCTGATCCGTCGATACATCGATGGCGTGGGCTGGACGACCTGCGTAGATAAACGGATCTGGAATATTGCCTGGGTACTGCTGCTGTGGGGAATGGTGCAATGGCTGGCACTCACCATGCTCAATCACTGGCTGGCACCAGAGCGCGATCTGAGCCAGGCCGCCAACGCCGCGTATGCCGGTTCCGTCGGCGACTTTTCCTGGGGCATGCTGACCGCCAGCACCAGTTTATGGTATCTGTATGCGCTGATCGTCTACTTCATTCTGTGCAAACTTTTCAGCCGCTGGGCGCTGCCGCTGCTGGCTCTGTTCGTATTGCTCAGTGTGGCGGTCAATTTTTTTCCGACGCCGTGGTGGGGAATGAATAGCGTGATACGTAATCTGGCGTATTACAGTCTCGGGGCATGGTTTGGCAGCACGCTGATGTCAGGGATTAAAGAGGTTCCGCTGCGCCGCCACCCGATCCTGTGCTCGTTGACGATGATTCTGGCGGTCATCGCATGGCTGGCCAACGTTTCGCTGCTGCTTTCATTGGTTTCCATTGTGCTGATCATGAAGCTGTTTTATCAGTTCGAGCAACGCTTCGGTATGCGTGCGGCCAGCCCATTAAGCGTGATCGGCTCTAACACAATCGCCATCTACACAACCCACCGAATTTTGGTCGAACTGTTCAGCTTAACGCTGATTCCCGTCATCAATCATGCTAAATGGTCTGCGCATGCAGAACTGGCCCTGCTGCTGATTTATCCGTTTGTCTGTTTGCTGCTGTGTACTTTGTTTGGCCTGCTGGTACGCAAAATTTCACAAAAAACCGTTGCCGACCTGCTGTTTTCCCCACCCTCTTTATCGGCCGCCTCGCGCTAACCTTGACGCGCTTTTTGCCCCCATCAGGGGGCGAATCAATTTGCTTATGAGAAACGTTTGCGGATAATAAGAACATTGCTTATCAGACGTATATCTAAACGAGATCCTGACAACCTAATGCCTGAACAACATCGTTACACGCTCCCGGCGAAAGCTGGCGATCAGCGCCAGTTAGGTGAACTTACCGGTGCCGCCTGTGCCACGCTGGTGGCAGACATTGCCGAACACCACGCCGGCCCCGTGGTACTCATCGCACCTGACATGCAAAATGCCCTGCGCCTGCATGACGAAATTCGCCAGTTTACCGACCAGATGGTGATGAACCTCGCGGACTGGGAAACGCTCCCGTACGACAGTTTTTCACCGCATCAGGAAATCATCTCCTCGCGGCTCTCCACGCTATATCAACTGCCGTCCATGCAGCGCGGCGTGCTGATCGTACCGGTCAACACGCTGATGCAACGCGTGTGTCCGCACAGCTATCTGCACGGTCACGCGCTGGTGATGAAAAAAGGTCAGCGTTTATCGCGTGACGCGCTGCGTGAACAGCTGGAAAGTGCCGGTTATCGCCACGTTGATCAAGTTATGGAACACGGTGAATATGCCACGCGCGGTGCACTGCTAGATCTATTCCCGATGGGCAGCGAGTTTCCCTATCGTCTTGATTTTTTTGATGATGAAATTGACAGCTTGCGTCTGTTTGATACCGATACCCAGCGCACGCTGGAAGAAGTCGACGCCATTAATCTGCTGCCCGCGCACGAATTCCCCACCGATAAAACGGCTATCGAACTGTTTCGCAGCCAGTGGCGCGACACCTTTGAGGTAAAACGCGACGCGGAACATATTTATCAGCAGGTCAGTAAAGGTACGCTTCCTGCCGGGATCGAATACTGGCAGCCGCTGTTTTTCAGCGAGCCGTTGCCGCCGCTATTCAGCTACTTCCCGGCCAATACGCTGCTGGTGAATACCGGCGATCTAGAAACCAGCGCCGAGCGCTTTCAGGCCGACACGCTGTCGCGCTTTGAGAATCGGGGCGTTGACCCGATGCGTCCACTTCTGCCGCCGGAATCACTGTGGTTGCGGGTGGATGAGCTGTTCTCTGAACTGAAGCGCTGGCCGCGCGTACAGCTTAAAACCGAAAGCCTGCCGAAAAAAGCGGCGAATACCAACCTGGGCTTCCAGAAGCTGCCGGACCTGGCCGTCCAGGCGCAGCAAAAAGCACCGTTGGATGCATTACGTAAGTTCCTTGAAGCCTTTACCGGCCCGGTGATTTTCTCGGTAGAAAGTGAAGGCCGCCGCGAAGCACTCGGCGAACTGCTCGCCCGTATCAAGATTGCGCCGAAGCGCATCTTGCGCCTCGATGAAGCAGTCGATAGCGGCCGTTATCTGATGATTGGCTCAGCGGAACATGGGTTTATTGATAGCCAACGAAATCTGGCGCTGATCTGCGAAAGCGATCTGCTCGGCGAGCGCGTGGCGCGCCGTCGTCAGGAGTCACGTCGCACCATCAATCCGGATACTCTCATCCGCAACCTGGCGGAGTTGCATCCCGGTCAGCCGGTGGTGCATCTGGAGCACGGCGTAGGTCGCTACGCTGGCATGACCACGCTGGAAGCAGGCGGTATCACCGCTGAATACCTGATGCTCACCTATGCCAACGACGCCAAACTGTATGTACCGGTGTCGTCATTACATTTAATCAGCCGTTACGCCGGTGGTGCAGAAGAAAATGCGCCGCTGCATAAACTCGGCGGCGACGCCTGGTCGCGCGCGCGGCAGAAAGCGGCCGAGAAAGTGCGCGATGTGGCAGCAGAGCTGCTGGATATCTACGCTCAGCGTGCGGCGAAAGAAGGCTTTGCCTTTAAGCATGACCGCGAGCAGTATCAACTGTTTTGCGACAGCTTCCCGTTTGAAACCACGCCCGATCAGGCGCAGGCCATTAACGCAGTGCTCAGCGACATGTGTCAGCCGCTGGCGATGGACCGACTGGTGTGTGGCGACGTGGGCTTCGGTAAAACCGAAGTGGCGATGCGCGCCGCCTTCCTCGCCGTCGAGAACCACAAACAGGTCGCCGTACTGGTGCCGACCACCCTGCTCGCTCAGCAGCACTTCGACAACTTCCGCGACCGCTTTGCCAACTGGCCGGTGCGTATTGAGATGTTATCTCGTTTTCGCAGCGCCAAAGAGCAAGCACAGATCCTGGAACAGGTCGCTGAAGGTAAAATCGATATTCTTATCGGTACCCACAAGCTGCTGCAAAGTGATGTGAAGCTTAAAGATTTGGGTCTGCTAATCGTCGATGAAGAACACCGCTTCGGCGTGCGGCATAAAGAGCGAATCAAAGCGATGCGCGCTGACGTGGATATTCTGACGCTAACCGCAACGCCGATCCCTCGCACGCTGAATATGGCGATGAGCGGTATGCGCGATCTGTCGATCATTGCCACGCCGCCCGCCCGCCGTCTGGCGGTCAAAACCTTTGTGCGCGAGTATGACAATCTGGTGGTACGCGAAGCCATTCTGCGTGAAGTGCTGCGTGGTGGTCAGGTCTATTATCTGTTCAACGACGTTGAGAACATCCAGAAAACTGCCGACAGGCTGGCAGAACTGGTGCCGGAAGCGCGTATTGCCATCGGGCATGGACAGATGCGCGAGCGCGAGCTGGAACGCGTGATGAACGATTTCCATCACCAGCGATTTAACGTGCTGGTGTGTACCACCATTATCGAAACCGGGATCGACATTCCGACTGCCAACACGATTATCATCGAACGTGCGGACCACTTCGGTCTGGCGCAGCTGCATCAGCTACGTGGTCGCGTGGGACGCTCGCATCACCAGGCCTACGCCTGGCTGCTGACACCGCACCCGAAAGCCATGACCACCGACGCACAAAAACGCCTCGAAGCCATTGCCTCACTGGAAGATTTGGGTGCAGGTTTTGCGCTGGCGACCCACGACCTCGAGATTCGCGGGGCAGGCGAACTGCTGGGTGAAGATCAGAGCGGATCCATGGAAACCATCGGTTTCTCGCTGTATATGGAACTGCTGGAGAACGCGGTGGATGCGCTCAAAGAAGGGCGTGAGCCATCGCTGGAGGATCTCACCAGTCAGCAGACCGAAGTAGAACTGCGCATGCCGTCGCTGCTGCCGGATGATTTTATTCCCGATGTGAACACGCGGCTGTCGTTCTACAAACGCATTGCCAGTGCCAAAGGCGAAAACGAACTGGAAGAGATCAAGGTTGAGCTGATCGACCGCTTTGGCCTGCTGCCCGACCCAGCCCGCACGCTGCTGGATATTGCCCGTCTGCGCCAGCAGGCGCAAAAACTGGGCATCAGAAAGCTCGAGGGCAATGAAAAAGGCGGTACCATTGAATTTGCTGAGAAAAACCACGTCAACCCGGTGTGGCTGATCGGTTTGCTGCAAAAACAACCACAGCACTTCCGCCTGGACGGTCCCACTCGGCTGAAGTTTATTCAGGACTTGGCCGAGCGTAAAACGCGTATGGAGTGGGTGCGTCAGTTTATGCGCCAACTGGAAGAAAACGCCGTAGCGTAACCATCAGGCCGGGTGAGTACAATATTCACCCGGCCGATGAATTTACAAACTCTTTGCACTTCCCTGCACTTCCCGACACAGCAAACCGCCATAATTCCTGTTTACTTTTACATGATAAAAACCACGTAAAAACAATGGACTTATGGCAATGTTAAACAATAAGCAATTCTCTCGCTGGCTGACGTATTTTACGCTTGCCGCGTCTCTTGCGCTGGCGCTTCCGGCCCAGGCGAACACCTGGCCGCTGCCTCCGCCAGGAAGCAGACTGGTGGGTGAAAATACCGTACACGTTGTCGAAGATAACGGCGGTTCACTGGAAGCCATTGCGAAAAAGTACAATGTGGGTTTTTTAGCGCTGCTACAGGCTAACCCTGGCGTCGACCCTTTCGTGCCAAGAGCCGGTAGCGTATTAACCATTCCGCTGCAAACCCTGCTACCGGATGCCCCGCGCGAAGGGATTGTGATTAATCTTGCCGAGTTGCGTCTGTACTATTATCACCCAGGTAAAAATTCGGTGACCGTGTATCCGATTGGTATTGGTCAACTGGGCGGAGATACCCTGACTCCCACCATGGTAACCAGTATCTCTGATAAACGTGCCAACCCGACCTGGACCCCAACGGCCAATATCCGCGCCCGTTACAAAGCCAATGGTATCGACCTGCCTGCCGTCGTCCCTGCGGGTCCGGAAAACCCGATGGGCCATCATGCCATCCGCCTGGCGGCTTACGGTGGAGTCTATTTACTTCATGGTACCAACGCTGATTTTGGTATCGGTATGCGCGTCAGCTCTGGCTGTATTCGCCTGCGCGACGGTGATATTGAAACCTTATTCCGTCAGGTTACGCCAGGTACCAAGGTCAATATTATCAACACGCCAATCAAAGCCTCTGTTGAACCCAACGGCGTGCGCCTCGTAGAAGTGCATCAGCCGCTGTCGGAAAATATTGATGACGATCCGCAGGTGCTGCCGATCGTACTGAACGCGTCGATGAAGACGTTTAAGAATGCGGCACAAACGGATGCCTCCGTCATGGAACACGCTATGGAACTGCGTTCCGGGATGCCGGTAGACGTAACGCGTCATCACGACGTCAGTCAGCAGTCACTGTAAACAGTTGCCCATAAAAAACCCCCGCTGGATGTTATTCCGCGGGGGTTTTTTTAGTTAACTCGCAGTGGCATTGCGATGGGTTAAAACTTATTTGTAGATTACCGCTGTACCATGAAGAGTGTTAGGACCGGTCACAGAGGTAATACGGAACGATTTCGCCCCCATCTCATCTGCTTTCTGTGCCAGTTGATCTTCCAGAGAACCTAAGTTAGTCCCCGCATTCGCAGAGATAATCCCTACCTTCTGTTGGCCTTCAGGCGTGGCCTGAACTTCTACAGCGGCAAAGCTGGCAAATGAAAGTGAGCTCAGAACCGTAGCAAGTAGCAGCGTTTTTACGTTTTTCATAATAGTGACCTTATGCAGATGAATGTCTGTCGAAAAGATTAACTTAACGATCGATAGGGAAATCATAGATGTGATCCATGTCACACGTCAATGTTTTTTTATAACGATCGTTATATAAAATGCAAAGGTCTTATTTTTCATATCAATAGAAACAAATTATTTTTATCGTGAATACACTGGAGAGTGTGGGAAAATATTTTTATAATGATTGTTCAATAAACCCAACCAGGTACGACGGCACCATGACAACTGAAACGACAGGTTGTGCAAAAAAAAGCCGTGGCCGACCAAAAGTGTTCGACAGGGAAGCCGCGCTTGATAAGGCCATGACACTCTTCTGGCAGCACGGATATGAAGCGACCTCGCTCGCCGATCTCGTGGAAGCAACCGGTGCCAAAGCGCCCACGCTGTATGCGGAATTCACCAATAAGGAAGGGTTATTTCGTGCCGTGTTGGACCGCTACATCACCTGCTTCGCTGCAAAGCACGAAGCCCAACTCTTTTGCGAAGAAAAAAGCCTCACCTGTGCGCTGGAAGACTATTTCACGGCAATCGCCAGCTGCTTCACCAGCAAAGACACGCCGGCAGGATGTTTTATGATTAATACCTCCGCAACGCTTGCCGCCTCTTCCCGCGATATTGCGCACACGGTGAAATCCCGCCATGCCATGCAGGAGCAAACGCTGACCCAGTTTCTTCGCCAGCGCCAGCAACATGGCGAAATTCCGGCACACTGCGATCCGCAGAAACTGGCCGAATTTCTGAACTGTATTTTACAAGGTATGTCGATCAGCGCCCGCGAAGGGGCAACTTTTGAGAAACTGATGCAGATAACCCGGACCACGCTGCGTCTGTGGCCTGAACTGCTGAAAGAAGAAACCGCGCCTCTGGCCTGAACTCCGCATTAACCATCTGATAAAAAAAGCCCCCCAGCCTGAGCGAATGGGGGGCTAATTAATGTACAGAGCAAGACTATTTTACGCGTTGTTATTCAGCACCAACTGGCCGTTGTTATCCAGTGGGATTTGCGAGCCAGGGTCTTTATCCATGCGGATTTTGCCCTGCTGATCGCCAATTTTGTAGGTCACGTCGTAACCCAGCATTTTTTCCGATTTGTCATACACTGTTTTACAGCGCTGCTGCGTACTGGTGTAGGTATCGTTTTCCTGCATCGAACCCTGGATCTGGTTACCGGCATAACCGCCACCTAATGCCCCTGCAACGGTGGCAATATCTTTACCGCGTCCGCCACCAAACTGATGACCGATAACCCCACCCGCAACAGCACCCAGCACTGAACCCGCAATACGATTTTCATCCTGCACCGGCTTACGGTGGGTAACCGTCACGTTACGGCATTCCTGACGCGGCGTTTTTACCGTTTCTTTAATCGGGGTCGCAGAGACAACATGTGCATATTGTGGGCCACGCTCAAACACGTTAAGACTGGCCACCGCTGCCACACCCAGCGCAGCAGCTACGCCAATCCCTATACCCGCCAACATTGATTTATTCACGGGACTTCCTCCTTTTTTGCTATTAGCAACAACTTTGCAACAGGAGATGAAAAATGCCAATCAGATTACGGATGAAAATAGCGGAACAAGGAAGCAAAGCAGCAGGATTCAGAGAACTCTTAAGGCAGGAGCCGGATGAACAGCGTCATCCGGCATCACACATCGATATTAGTGCAGTTTCAGGCGCGGGCGAATTACACGGTTGATGCTACCCACCAGCATCATCAGGCCGGTTTTGAAATAACCGTGCAGCGCAATCTGGTGCATACGGTACAGCGAGATGTAAACAAAGCGCGCAATGCGCCCTTCCACCATCATCGAACCGCGCGTCAGGTTGCCCATCAGGCTACCAACGGTAGAGAAGTTAGACAGTGAAACCAGCGAGCCATGATCTTTATACTGATACGCCTTCAGCGGCTTGCCATTCATCTGCGCCAGAATGTTGCTCATTGCGCACGATGCCATCTGGTGTGCAGCCTGGGCGCGCGGCGGGACAAAGCCCCCTTCCGGACGCGCGCAGGAGGCACAGTCACCAATCGCATACACGTCAGGGTCGCGCGACGTCTGCAGAGTCGGTTCAACCACCAGCTGATTAATACGGTTCGTTTCCAGACCGCCAATATCCTTCATAAAGTCTGGCGCTTTGATACCTGCCGCCCAGACCATCAGATCGGCTTCAATGTATTCGCCGTCTTTGGTATGCAGACCGCCTTCGTCAGCGCTGGTCACCATCGTCTGCGTCAGCACACGCACGCCCAGCTTGGTCAGCTCATTATGCGCCGCGCTGGAAATACGCGGCGGCAACGCAGGCAGAATACGCTCACCAGCTTCAACCAGCGTCACGTTCAGCGCTTCGTTGGTTAACCCTTTGTAGCCGTAGCTGTGCAGCTGTTTCACCGCATTATGCAGTTCAGCCGACAGCTCAACGCCCGTCGCACCACCGCCGACAATAGCGATATTCACTTTGCCGTTGGCGCCCAAATTCGCCGAATATTTCAGGAACAGGTTCAGCATTTCCTGATGGAAACGGCGGGCCTGATGCGGGTTATCAAGGAAGATGCAATGATCTTTGACGCCCGGCGTGTTGAAATCATTGGAGGTACTGCCCAATGCCATCACCAGCGTGTCATATGCCACTTTGCGCTCAGGCACCAACAGTTCGCCTTTCTCATCGCGCAGCTCAGCGATAGTAATGGTCTTCGCTTCGCGATCGATATCCATCACCGAACCCAGCTGGAATTCAAAACCATGGTTACGGGCATGCGCCAGATAGCTCAGTGCATCAACACCTTCATCCAGCGATCCGGTTGCCACTTCATGCAGCAACGGTTTCCACAGATGGCTGTGATTTCTGTCGACCAGCGTAATTTTGGCCTTCTTCTTGCGTCCCAGCTTTTTACCGAGCTGCGTCGCCATTTCCAGTCCGCCAGCACCGCCGCCGACAATCACGATCCTTTTCAATGGTGTAGTCAACGTGACCCCCTTAAATTTTATTAACCAATTGTTAATTAAAAGTTATAGGCATAGCCTTTAATTAACAACACGTTACGATAATGAAAATCTTCTTCGAGACTGAGAATAACACGAACGGTGCATTGGTCATACCAAATTTGATGTGCATCAAGTTTTGATGCTGAAAAGATAGACAACTGGAACTTTAATGACAAAAAAACCAGCCCGCAGGCTGGTTTTGTTAAACGTGAGTGAGTGACTAACCCAACGTTTTAAAGGCTTTGATTCGCTGCAAATGCGGGGAGATATTTTTAAATTTATGGGTCTGATCTTCGTCCCAGACAATTTCATAGTAGTGATGCAGTTCTTCGGACGAACGCTGACTGTTCAGCGCTTCATCATGCCGTGACAGAATGACCAGGCAGCGGTCACGGTTCTTCTCACGGAAATTGGTCACGCATTTTGTAGCGATGTCAGCGTACTCTTCCGGCCTGTCGATTTTGCCTTCCATGTTCTCATACGGGAACAGGTTAGGATTAAATACCACCTGGCGAATATCACACAGGAAACCAATCCGTTCCGCCCAATAACCTCCCAGACCCACACCGCAGATCAGCGGTCGGTCATCGACATTAAGTTGCAACATTTTATCTACTTCTTTCAGCAGATGCTGCATATCATGTTTTGGATGCCGTGTACTGTAGCTAATCAGCCTGACATCCGGGTCAATAAACTGTAGTTGCAACACTTTCTCGTGGTTGCCCGGACTGTTAGAGTCAAAACCGTGTAAATAGATAATCATCGCATCCTCGCAAACTTGCGTTAATGACCTGCTTTCTCTTCCTGCCAGCGTTCATGAAGCTGGTTGAGCTGGGCGCTGATTGTTTTCCAGCGATCCGAGTCCATCAGTTCCTGACGCGAAAATGAACCTTTATGATACAAACGTGTAACACGTTCTGCATTGATCGGCGACAGATTATCTAACACACTGACTGCCCCTTTACGATTATTGCAGACCAGGATCATATCGCAACCTGCATCCAGCGATGCCTGCCCACGCTCCGCGTAGCTTCCCATGATTGCCGCACCTTCCATCGACAGATCGTCAGAGAAAATCACGCCGTCAAAGCCAAGCTCCTGACGCAGGACCGTTTTTAGCCAGTGCGGTGAACCACTCGCCGGGCGGGAGTCTACTTCGCTATAAATCACGTGCGCAGGCATAATCGCGTCGAGTTTGTTTTCTGTAATAAGCGCCTGGAACACCGACATATCGTTAGCGCGAATTTCAGCTTCCGGTCGCGGATCGGTGGGCGTTTCTTTGTGCGAATCCGCCGTCACTGCCCCATGTCCAGGGAAATGTTTCCCGGTGGTTTTCATGCCTGCCGCGTGCATACCGTCGATAAAGCGCGTCGCCATCGCCAGCGCTTTTAGCGGATCGGCATGATACGAACGCTCGCCAATCGCGGCACTGATATGGCCGACATCCAAAACGGGGGCAAAACTGATATCGATGTCCATCGCAATCATCTCGCTGGCCATCAGCCATCCGGCGTTTTCAGCCAGCTTTCCACCCTCTTCCAGACCGTGCAGTGCGGCAAAGGATTGTGCCGCTGGCAGGCGGGTAAAGCCTTCGCGAAAACGCTGCACGCGCCCGCCTTCTTGATCCACCGCCACCACCAGATGATTACGTGACGCCGCGCGGATCTGACGCACTAATTCACGTAACTGTTCCGGGTCGTGGTAATTGCGGGTAAAGAGGATTAAACCACCCACCAACGGGTGCGCCAAAATCTCACGCTCTTCCGCGTCCAGCTCATACCCTTCAACATCCAACATTACTGGACCCACACTGCTCTCCTTATCCTTTCATGGTTAGCTGCCGCCAGGTGTCATCGGCCAGCCTGATAAATTGTCGATCGCCAGTCTGTTGCCAGCGATACTCAAACCACCCCGCCTTCAGCATCAGCATCCAGGGTTGCCACTGTCTGATCTGCCGCCACAAAACGTTTGGGTCAATATGCGCATGGCGGGCATAGGCGTTAACCAACTCGCGATGTTGCGACTCGTCAGCGACCCACACTGCCGCCAACTCGAGGCCGATATCGCCGTCCCCGGCATACTCCCAGTCAATCAACCGCAGACCTGACACCGTATGCACAATGTTGTCGCCGTGGACATCCATATGCAAAGGCCCCAAACGCAAGGGATGAGGTTCCCGTCGTTTTCTCAGACGCTTTAGCACACGTAACCAGCGCGATGTGCGACGCGTCGGATCACAACACTGCCAGTACTGTTCCAGCAACGGCAGCAGACTCACTCGCCAGCCAAAATGGGGTTGTTGGTGAAGATGATACAGTAAGCGCGCGAGTTCGTCGGCTTCCGGTAATCTGGAATCGACTCTACCGTGAAAATAGTCGATGGCCATCCACCCGCGCGTATAAAAATGAGGTTCAGGAGCCAGACTGTCCGGCAGGCGTTTTAGCGCATGATAGTGGCGTAAAAAATGCGACTCTGGCGCGTCAGGATCGTGATGACGGCGCAGTACGAGGCGATGGGAATGATGTTCAATGACGCAGCTCCCGCCGCTCAAGCCAAGCTTACCAGCTGCGACGGGACGATACTGCGGGAAATAGCGCGACAACACCTCATCGCGCGTCAATGGCTTATTGTTGCTGAACGGCACCTTTACCTGACCAGATTATCTCACCCGTTTGTACCAGCATTAATTGCATTTGCAGTGATGGCGTATTGACGTTACCGGATGCGCTGGAATACAGCACATACTGGGCACCGACGTTACGGGCAATGCCAATCGCTTTGCTGCGCGTGCCTAAGCTGTCGTGCGGTGATAAACCGAGTTGCTGCTTCGCTATCGCCAGTTGCTGCGCCGAAACCAGGGTAAATTTCCCGTTATTCGCCAGCGCATTGCGCAGCGTCTCGGTGGCTTCCCCTGCATTAAGTGAACCGTTAGTGCGGTTGTTCACGCTGTCGACCAGCAGAACGCCCCCGGCTTTTACGCCATCCGCCTGCAGCATTTTGCCCACCATCGGCTGCATCGCCCCGTTCCAGTCATAATGACGTACTCGCGGAGCGGGCTGCGCCGTTTGATCCTCATGTTCAATCGGACCCGGCTGCTGCGGAATGGTCGGCACTGTAGGTACAACCGGCACAGGCTGTTGCGGCTGCGCGGGCTGTTCCGGTACCGGTTTTACTTCATCTACCGGTGCAGGCTCACGTTGCGCCACACAACCAGAGAGAAATATCGCCAGCGCAGCAACCACGGCGTAGCGATTCAATTTGATCATCAAGATTCACCTCTTACAAATAAAGATAAAGTCTAACCTTGTGCGCCCCCAGAAAATTGGCGCTGCCATACAATGTCACCGACGAACGTGCCGGAATCGTAACGCTACGTGGCGCCTCCAGAGGGTGCATTTCCAGCCCTCTGGCGTCATACCAGTAAAACCGATAATGAACGGTGACGGGTTCTTGCCTTTCGTTATAGAGTCGTGAGGATGCTGAAGGCTGAATATCAGACGTGGTTAACGCAGGTTGTTCTGCTGTTATACCCGCGGCCAGTATTGTTGATTCCATCACCAGAGACTGTTCATCACTGACCGGAATTTCGGGGTGTGAACGACAGCCAGCCAGCAACAGTAAGCCCAGCGTCAGCGCGATGCATCCTCTGGTCATTATCATAGACCTTTATGTGCAAGCATTGGCCCCAACACACGGCCCCCTAGCAGATGCATGTGGATGTGATACACCTCTTGCCCACCGTGCCGATTGGTATTCATGATCAAACGGTAGCCATCTTCGGCAATACCTTCCTGCTCGGCGATTTTGGCCGCCACGGTGATCATTCGGCCCAGCGCCTGTTCATGTTCTGCCGTTACATCGTTAACGGTTGGGATCAGAACGTTGGGAATGATCAGGATATGCGTGGGTGCCTGAGGTGAAATATCACGAAACGCGGTTACCAGTTCGTCCTGATACACGATGTCTGAGGGAATTTCACGACGAATAATTTTGCTGAATATAGTTTCTTCTGCCACGACGTTTTCCTTTTTCATTAACAGCCCATGCGTTGTGCCATGCTACGCCGAGCGACTCTGCGAGTATAGAGTATGAGCGAGTTACTCACGCTCTTTCAACTTTAACCCCCGATTTTTTAAGCAAAAAGCTCCCCCTCCGCTGTTCTTATAACCATTTACCGCCGCTATTGCTCAGACATAGTACTGAAACAATATTTCATTTATCTCTGTAGCATCTGTTTACACGTTGAATATGAATGCGTATATTTCGCATTTGCATTTACATACAAATTTAATAGTTAACAACAAAAGGGTTCATCGCCCGCAACGGTGATTAGAACTTAATATTAATAATTATCAAGGACTTATTGATGTCTTTCACAACATACAACCGGGATTCTCAGCGTCAACCCGCACTTGCCCCTTCCTTGCTTGCTGTCTGTATTGCCATGGCTTTTATTCCCGCTTCAGGCTTCGCCGCCAACGAAGATACGGTGATCGTTGATGGTTCAGCCACCGCAGGCTCGGCATCCGGCGAAGAACAGGATTACAGCGTGAAGTCGACGACGGCGGGCACCAAAATGCAGATGACCCAGCGCGATATACCTCAGTCGGTCACTATCGTTAGCCAGCAGCGCATGGAAGATCAGCAGTTACAGACTCTCGGTGATGTGATGGACAATACGCTCGGTATCAGTAAAAGCCAGGCTGACTCCGATCGTAACAGCTATTTTTCCCGCGGATTTGAGATTGATAACTATATGGTCGACGGGATCCCGACCTATTTTGAATCCCGCTGGAACCTCGGCGATGCACTTTCCGACACCGCCTTGTTTGAACGCGTAGAAGTGGTGCGCGGAGCGAACGGTTTGATGACCGGAACGGGCAATCCTTCGGCCTCCATTAACATGATTCGTAAACACGCCACCAGCCGCGAGTTCACCGGTAATGTGTCGGCAGAATACGGCAGCTGGAATAAACAGCGCTATGTCACTGATTTACAGAGTCCGTTAACCGAAGATGGCAATGTGCGCGCTCGCATCGTCGCCGGATATCAGAATAACGACTCCTGGCTTGACCGCTACAACAGCGAAAAAATGTTCTTCTCCGGGATTGTCGATGCGGATCTGGGTGACACCACCAGCCTGTCTGCCGGTTATGAATACCAGCGTATTGACGTTAACAGCCCAACCTGGGGTGGCCTGCCGCGCTGGAATACCGACGGCAGCAAAAACAGCTATGACCGTTCGCGCAGCACGGCTCCGGACTGGGCCTACAATGACAAAGACATCAACAAAGTCTTTGTCACGCTGAAACAGCGTTTTGCCGATACCTGGCAGACAACCCTGAACGCTACCCACTCTGAGGTTAAGTTCGACAGCAAAACAATGTACATCGATGCCTATGTCGACAAAAACACCGGTATGCTGGTCGGCCCTTATGCTAATTATGGACCTGGCTTCGACAACGTCGGCGGTACGGGGTGGAACAGCGGCAAGCGTAAGATCGATGCGGTTGATCTGTTCGCCGACGGTGGCTACGACCTGTTTGGTCGTCAACATAACCTGATGCTCGGCGGCAGCTATAGCAAACAAAACAACCGTTATGTCAATGCCTGGGATAACGTGTATCCGAACGAAGTGGGGAATTTCAATAACTTCGACGGTAATATTCCTGAGACTAACTGGCGTCCACAATCGCTGGCCCAGGACGATACCACCCACATGAAATCGCTCTACGCGGCGACGCGTGTTTCGCTGGCCGACCCGCTGCACTTGATCCTCGGCGCGCGTTATACCAACTGGCGTATCGACACCCTGACCTACAGCATGGAAAAAAATCACACCACACCGTATGCCGGTCTGGTGTATGACATTGATGATAACTGGTCAACTTACGCCAGCTATACCTCTATCTTCCAGCCACAGAACAAACGTGACAGTTCGGGTAAATACCTCTCCCCGATCACCGGTAACAACTATGAGATGGGGTTAAAGTCGGACTGGATGAACAGTCGCCTGACTACCACCCTTGCGGTATTCCGTATCGAGCAGGATAACCTGGCACAGTCTACCGGTACGCCAATTGCTGGAAGCAATGGCGAAACGGCCTATAAGTCGAGCAATGGTACGGTCAGCAAAGGGGTTGAATTCGAAGTGAACGGTGCAATCACCGATAACTGGCAGATGACGTTTGGCGCAACGCGCTACGTTGCCGAAGATAACGAAGGCAAGGCGGTGAACCCAAACCTGCCACGTACTACGGTGAAACTGTTCACCCGTTATCGTCTGCCAGCGATACCGGAGCTGACCGTCGGCGGTGGTGTTAACTGGCAGAATCGCGTTTACAGCGATACCGTGACGCCGTACGGGACGTTCCGTGCCGAACAGGGTAGCTACGCATTGGTAGATTTATTCACCCGTTACCAGGTGACAAAAAACTTCTCCCTGCAGGGCAACCTGAACAACCTGTTCGATAAGACTTACGACACCAACATTGACGGCTCTATCGTCTATGGTGAACCGCGTAACGTCAGCGTCACCGCCAGCTATCAGTTCTGATAAGAACATTGTGCCCGGCGTTGTCTCCCCGATGACAACGCCGGTAACCCGACGCCCGCTTGCCCCGAGCTAACTCGCTGATTTCGGCTTCAGATCTTCATCAAACTCCAGCCGTTTTCTGTTGGGTTCCGCTTCGGTCAGCGGTTGCACTTCAGAAAGCGTGTGCTGACAGCGTTCCACCAGTACCTGATATTCACGGGTGCCCTGCTTCTTCCACGTCAGTTCCTGCTCGGTTAGGGTGCGAATCGCTTTTGCCGGACTACCGACAATCAGATGGTTGGCGGGCATCTCAGCCCGGGCTTTTACAAACGCCGACGCACCGACAATACTGTTTTCACCAATGGTCGCCCCATCGATAATCACCGCGCTCATACCGACCAGCGCATTACGGCCAATTACGCAACCGTGCAGAATGGCACCGTGGCCGATATGCCCGTCTTCTTCCACCACCGTGTCCTGGCCCGGGAAACCGTGCATTACGCAGTTATCTTGAATATTCGCGCCATCTTTCACCACGATACGACCAAAATCGCCGCGCAGGCTAGCGTTAGGACCCACGTAAACCCCTTTGCCGAGGATCACATCGCCAATCAGTACGGCGGTTGGATGAACATAGCTTTCGTTAGGTACGACGGGGATCATTCCGTCCATCTGGTAAATCGGCATGGCTTCTCCTGTTACGCCTCGGCTAATCCACCAAAGCGTTGATAATAGAGCGGCCCCGGCGCGGGCAGTTCGCCCACTGAACTTTCGCCTTTTTCACTGACAAAAGCCTGAGCACCGGGCGCGACGCGTTGATAGATATTGATACACAGCTGGCGTGCGGTCTGACCCAGCCAGTGGGCGGGCAGCAGTTCCTCTGGTAACAGCGGATCTTTCAGTACCACCCGACGATAGAAATGGATCAGCAGCAGACGGATCTGGAAGCAGCGTTCCGGCGTCAGCTCATCCGCCTCGGCGTCACGCAGTAGCGGCAACAGCGGGCGGAACAATGTGATAAACGCCTCGTACATGGCGTTCTGTTCGGTCAACTGCCAGCACTCTTCCACACGCTCACGCAGCGCAGCGCGAGAAATGGCCAGCGGTGAATGTGCTTCAAATACAATCACATTTTCCGCCACGCCCGCTTCGTGTAGTAGCGACTGCACATCCGCCAGCTTTTGCGACGGCGAGGCCAGCAGGCTTGGCGCAAGGACGCCGAACCCCTGCCAAATCAGCTGCTTTTTGACTTCATTAAGGGTATTTTTTTCTAGCCCTTCAGAAAGTAACAACAGCCAGGTGCCGTCCCATTCCGGGGCACTGGCGCGATAAATTTTGCTTTCGGCGCGTCGTGTCAGGCGCAGGCCTTTATCACTCAGGCGGTAGAAGCTGCGCCGGCCAATGCGCACCACGTCCAGCCACTCTTCTTTATTAAGGCGAAACAGCGCGGTGCGCACAAAGCGTTCACCAAAGCCGAGTCCTTCAAGCAATGCCGCCACGCTGCCGAGCCACACTTCGCCGCCGCGCTGGGATAAGCAGTCACCGTATAACGAAGCGATAAGCGAGGTGCCGCTAATGGGCATCGCGGTCACCGCCTGCTGAATAAAGCTGTCGAGTTTGTCCATATGATTCATTCTGTTGTTATTTATATCCTTTTTGAATCATAGCACAGGAATAATTCCGCGAAACGGCGGGAATTGGTAGGCCGGATAAGGCAACGCCGCCATCCGGCAATCTGTGCGCTTTCGCCTGATGGCGCTGCGCGTATCAGGCCTACGGGTCTTAACCGTTTGCTGCGACTTTACGCAAATCAAACACCCGGCACGCTTTGCCTTCGGAGCGTGGAATGCTGCCGCAGTTAACGATGCTGACGTCGGTAGAAATTCCAACCATCGACTTAATACGGTGACGCAGATGGTGGCAAATCTGGCAGCGCTGCTCATGGTCCAGCGCCAGACCGCTCTCTTTTAGCTCCACGCGCACGGAAAGTGAATCAAGATGCCCGCGACGATCCACTTCCAGCTGATAATGCGGCGCCAGATGCTCAATCTTGAGGATCTCTTCTTCCAGCTGCGACGGGAAGACGTTAACGCCGCGAATAATCAGCATGTCATCGCTGCGCCCGCTGATGCGATCCATCCGGCGCATGGTGCGGGCGGTGCCCGGCAGCAGGCGCGTCAGGTCGCGGGTGCGGTAGCGGATCACCGGCAACGCTTCTTTGGTCAGGGTGGTGAACAGTAATTCGCCATGCTCACCGTCGGCCAGCGGCGTGCCGTCTTCCGGGTTGACCACTTCCGGGAAGAAATGGTCTTCCCAGATAGTCGGGCCATCGCCGGTTTCAATGCACTCCATCGCCACGCCCGGCCCCATCACTTCGGACAGGCCGTAAATATCCAGCGCGGTAATGCCGAGGCGACGTTCAATTTCGGCGCGCATTCCCGCCGTCCACGGCTCGGCACCAAACACGCCGGTACGCAGCGAGCAGCCGCGCGCGTCGCCGCCCATCTGGCGTTCGAGTTCTTCAATCAGGTTCAGGCAGTAAGACGGCGTCACCATGATCATGTCAGGCTTGAAATCACGAATCAGCTGCGCCTGTTTCTCAGTTTGTCCGCCGGACATCGGGATCACCGTGGCCCCTAAACGTTCCGCGCCGTAATGCGCGCCCAGGCCGCCGGTAAACAGGCCATAGCCGTAGGCGACGTGGATTTTGTCTTTCGCCGTGCCGCCCGCCGCACGCAGAGAGCGCGCAACAATATTGGCCCAGGTGTCGATGTCGTTTTGCGTATAGCCGACGACGGTCGGTTTGCCGGTGGTGCCAGACGACGCATGGATACGCACTACCTGCTCCATCGGCACCGCGAAGGTGTCGAACGGATAGTTATCACGCAGGTCCTGTTTGGTGGTGCAGGGAAACTTGCTTAGGTCACTCAGCTCACGGAAATCATCCGGATGAACCCCCGCCGCATCGAACTTACGGCGATACATCGGCACATTTTCATAGGCGTGTTTTAACGTCCACTTCAGACGTTCGGTTTGCAGAGCCTGTAATTCGTCACGCGATGCAGTTTCAATCGGATCTAATGTTGTTGTAGTTGTCATTTTGTAGGGTATCCGCAGGTCAATTAGCTCACACTCGCTCGAGGATCAGGGCAATGCCCTGGCCCACGCCAATACACATCGTACACAGCGCATAGCGTCCATTGCGTCGTTCCAGTTCCAGCGTTGCAGCCAGCGCTAAGCGCACGCCGCTCATTCCTAACGGGTGGCCTAAGGCGATGGCGCCACCGTTGGGATTCACGTGTTCAGAGTCATCTGCCAGACCGAGCTGGCGCATCACGCCTAACGCCTGAGCGGCAAACGCTTCGTTCAGCTCAATCACATCCATATCGTTAATATTCAGCCCGGCACGCTCCAGCACTTTACGCACCGCGGGTACCGGCCCCAGCCCCATAAACTTCGGCTCGACGCCTGCCGTTGCCATCGCCACGATGCGCGCTCGCGGCGTCAGCCCCTGCGCCTTGGCCTGTTCTGCGCTGGCAATAATCATCGCCGCCGCGCCGTCGTTCACGCCGGAGGCGTTCCCGGCGGTGATCACGCCGCCTTTGCGAAACGGGGTTTTCAGTTGAGAAAGCTGTTCGAGGGTGGTTTCCGCACGCGGATGTTCATCATCGCGCACCGCGCTGACCGCCCCTTTCTTGCCGATAATCTGCACCGGCACAATTTCCTGCGCCAGAATACCGTCGCGCTGAGCTTTGGCGGTACGCTGCTGGCTGCGATAAGCAAAGGCGTCCTGGTCTTCGCGGCTTATATTTAACAATTCAGCTACATTCTCCGCCGTTTCCGGCATGCTGTCAGTTCCAAATTGTTGCTGCATGAGCGGGTTCACAAAACGCCAGCCGATGGTGGTGTCGAACATCTCCGCCTGACGCTGAAACGGTGCGGTGGCTTTGCCCATCACAAACGGCGCACGGGACATAGACTCCACGCCACCGGCAATCAGCAGATCCGCATCACCGGCTTTAATCGCCCGAGCGGCAAAGCCAATTGCGTCCAGACCGGAACCGCACAGGCGGTTGATGGTGGTACCGGCAACGCTGTGCGGAAAGCCCGCCAGCAGCGTCGCCATATGCGCCACGTTGCGGTTATCTTCCCCCGCCTGATTGGCGCAGCCGAAAATCACATCGTCGATGGCGCTGGCGTCAAGCGCAGGGTTACGGCTTAGCAGTTCCCGCAGCGGAATGGCCGCCAGATCGTCGGCGCGCACACCGGCCAGCGCACCGCCGTAGCGACCAATCGGGGTACGAATGCCGTCACAAATAAACGCGTCACGCATTAGACTTCTCCTGTAATAGTGCCGCCGATGCGGTGCGATTTGCCGCGAAACAGGGCCACGATTTTTTGCTGCTGGTTGATAATTTCAATGTCATAGACGCCGGTCAGCTTGCCTTGCTGCTTGACCCGCGCGGTGGCGGTCAGCAGCTCACCAACAAAGGCCGGGCGCAGGAAATCGATGCTGGCGGCAGACGCCACCGCCGCCAGCCCCTGACTGTTGCAGGCGTAGGCGAATGCGGTATCAGCGAGCGAAAACAGCTGTCCGCCGTGGCAGGTTTGATGGCCGTTCAACATATTCGGTGACACCGCCATGGTCATCTGCGCATAGCCTTCGTCCATTTCGATAATCTTGATACCCAGCGTTTTGGCACAGGTATCGTTCTCGTACATGGCGCGAGCGTTGCGCCAGACTTCATTACTCATGACGCATCTCCAGTAGCGCTTTTTCGCGCAGCAGCGCACTCGGGCGATAGCGTTCTTCGCCATAGTGCTGTTGTAGGTTTTCCAGCAGGCGCAGGACGCGCCCCCAGCCCAGCGTTTCGCCCCAGGCAATCGGGCCGCGCGGGTAGTTGACGCCCAACCGCATAGCGGTATCGATATCCTCGGCGCTGGCGACGCCTTTTTGCACCGCATCCAGCGCTTCGTTCGCCAGCATCGCCACCGTGCGCCACACCAGAAGCCCGGGGTAGTCGGCAATGCGCAGCACTTTTTTGCCCTGCTGCTGGAAGAAATAAACCGCTTTATCGGTGGCGGCTTGAGAATTGGTGGCAGCACTCGCCAGCACCACCGTGCCGCCCGCCGCGTAGTCGTACACCACCACCGGGCGATTATGCTGGACGCTTAAGGCCAGCGCGGTTTCACCCGTGGTTTCCAGCAGCAGCACATCGTCCAATTCAGTGACAACGTCACGCTTAATGTTTTTTGCGCCGCATTGCGCTGGCACCGCAGCCAGCGCCAGTTCCGGCGGAGCTTCAACAGGCCAGCGATAGACGCCGTGACCGCTTTTCTTGCCCAGACGCCCGGCGATAGCCAGCTCCTGTTGCAGCAGCGACGGTAGAAAACGTCGGTCCTGCCAGAAAGCGTTAAATACCGAACAGGTCACCGCAAAATTCACGTCCTGGCCGATAAGATCGGTCAGCGCCAGCGGCCCCATCGGGAACCCGCCGCCGTCACGTAATGCGGCGTCAATCACTTCCGGCGTCGCCACCTGCTCTTCCAGCGCCCGCCAGGCTTCGGCATAAAACGGACGCGCCACGCGGTTGACGATAAAGCCCGGCGTTGAACGGCAGCGCACCGGCTGTTTACCCCAGGCGCTTACGCACTGGCACAGTTGCTCAACCACTTCGGCTGAGGTCGCCAGACCGCTGACCACTTCGACCAGCTTCATCACCGGTGCCGGGTTAAAGAAATGCAGACCCGCTACGCGCTCGGGGTGTTTAATGCCAGCGGCAATGGCGGTAATGGAAATCGACGAGGTATTGCTGGTCAGCAGCGTCGACGGAGAGCAGAGCTCCGCCAACTGGCTGAACAGCGTCTGTTTGATCTCCAGACGCTCGGACGCGGCTTCGATCACCAGTTGCGCATCCGCAAGTTGATTCAGTTCAGTTGCCGGCGTAATGCGAGCCAGCAGCATCTGCGCTTGCTCGGCGCTGATTTTCCCGCGACTGATGCGGGAATCCAGACGCTGGGCGATTCCGTCGATAGCGCAGGTAATCGCGTCGGCGGAAATGTCATACAGCAGCACCGAATGTCCGGCGCTGGCGGCGACTTCAACGATGCCTGCGCCCATGGTACCGCCGCCAATCACGGCGACGGTGTGGAGTGTTTGCGTCATGGCTTATTTCCCGCTGAACTGTGGAGGACGTTTGCCAAGGAAGGCGCTGACGCCCTCGCGGTAGTCGTCGCTGCGCCCGGCAAGGCGCTGGAAATCGCGCTCGACGTCAAGCTGGTCATCCAGGGTATTGGTTTCCGCCAGCTGCAACGCTTTCTTGATAAGCCCTAAGCCGTAGGTGGGCTGGGAAGCCAGATGGCGCGCCAGCGTCAGGCTGGTGTCTTTCAGTTCTGCGTCATCAACCAGTTGCCAGATCATGCCCCACTGCGCGGCCTGTTCGGCGCTTAAGCTGTCACCCAGCAGCATCAGCCCCATGGCGCGGGCGCGGGTGGTGACGCGCGGCAACACCCAGCTACCGCCGCAGTCCGGTACCAGACCGAGCTTGCTGAAAGCCATTACAAATTTGGCGGAGCGCGCCGCCAGCACGATATCGCAGCCCAGCGCCAGCGTGGCACCGGCACCTGCCGCCACGCCGTTTACCGCGCAAATCACCGGCTTGGGCAGCGCGGCTAAGCGGCGCACCAGCGGATTGTAAAAACGCTCCACCGACATGCCTAAATCCGGTGCGGGGCCACTCGGGTCAACGTTACGATCGTTCAGATCTTGTCCGGCGCAAAAACCGCGTCCGGCACCGGTGACCAGCAGGCAGCGAATGGTCTCGTCGCGCTCGGCCTGTTTCAGGCATTCGGACAACTGCTGGTGCATGGCGTCGTTAAAGCTGTTGAGTCGGTCCGGGCGGTTCAGGGTGATGGTCATCACGCCCTGGTCGATATCGCTAAGAATGAATGCGTCCACGGTTAACGTCCTTTGAAGGCTGGGGTGCGTTTTTCTAAAAAGGCAGCGATGCCTTCGCGACGGTCTTCGGTGGCGCTGAGCAGCGTAAACAGCTGACGCTCCTGGGTTAGCCCGGCCTGCAAGCCCACTTCCTGTGCCAGACGTAACGACTGTTTGGCGGCACGCAGCGCCAGCGGTGAGTGACGGGCAATCGTCGTCGCCAGTTTCAGCGCGTATTCGTCAGAAAGGTTGGCTGGGTGGATATCGCTGACCAGCCCCGCCTGCTGTGCCCGCTGGGCATCAATGCTTTCACCGCTCAGCACCATGCGGCTGGCCAGCGCTTTCCCGACGCTGCGAATCAGGCGCTGGGTGCCGCCTGCCCCCGGCATGGTGCCGAGGGTGATTTCCGGCAGACCAAAGCGTGCGTTATCCCCGGCAATCACCAGGTCACACAGCAGCGCCAGCTCGCAGCCCGCGCCCAGCGCGTAGCCGTTGACTACCGCAATCAGCGGTTTGTTAAAGGCATCGATACGCGCCCATAAGCGCGGGCGAATATCATCAAAGGTGGCGGGCAGGTCTTTTTCCGCCATTTCGTTGAGATCGGCACCGGCGGCAAAGTAGCGCGGGTTGCCGCTTATCACACAGACGCTAACGCTTGAGTCTGCTGCCGCGCCTTCAAGCGCTTCGGCAAGCTGGGTCAGCAGCGCGTTATTCAGCGCATTACGCGCCTGCGGACGGTTCATCGTCAGCTGTAAAACGCGGTCGTGACGGGTTAGCAGCAGTTCGCTCATGCCATCCCCCGCGCGTCAAAGTCGACTATCACGTCGCCGCTGGTCGGCAGCGCCTGACAGCTCAGCACATAACCCGCCGCCAGTTCATCGGCTTCGAGGCTGTAGTTGGCGGCCATTGCTACTTCACCGCGCACCACTTTGCATTTGCAGGTGGCGCAGACGCCACCTTTGCAGGCAAACGGCAGGTCGGCACCCTGTCGCAGCGCGGCATCAAGAATGCTGTCGTCTTCCGCTGAAAGGGAAATCAGACGTTCGCGACCGTCCTGACGCAGGGTAACCGTACGTCCTTCAGCCTGTACGCCGGTGGCGCGTTTAACGCTGGTACCCGGCGTATTGAAACGCTCCAGGTGAATCGCTTTTTCCGGCATTCCCAGCGCACGCAGCGTGGTTTCAGCGTCGTCCATCATCGCCGACGGGCCGCAGATAAAGGCATCGTCAAAGCGGCTGAAATCGAGCAGATGCTCAGACAGCGCGCGCAGTTTGTCGCCGTCGATACGCCCCTGTAGCAGGTCGCTGTCCATCGACTCCTGGCTGAACAGATGAATCACTTGTAAACGCTGCGGATAGCGGTCTTTCAGATCGGCCAGCGCCTGGCGGAACATCATGCTGTGGCTGCTGCGGTTGCCATAGATCAGGGTGAAGCGGCTGTCGTTTTCCATCGCTAGGGTGGCTTCGATAATCGCCATCATCGGCGTGATCCCGGAACCGGCGGCGATCGCCAGATAGTCCGCGCGGCGTTCGGCCTGTGGCTGGTAGCCAAAGTGGCCCTGCGGCACCATCACCTCAAATTCCATGCCCTGCTGGATATCGCTCTGGGCGAAGCGTGAAAAACGGCCACCGTCGATGGCTTTCACCGCCACGCTGATTTCTGCCGGTGAGCGACTGCGACAAATGGAGTAGCAGCGACGCAACTCTTCACCACCAAGACGAGTTTTCAGCGTCAGATGCTGGCCCGGACGGAAGGCGTAGGCGCTGCGTAGCGCGTCGGGAATGGCAAAGGTGATGGTCACCGCATCGCGGGTTTCCGGCTCAACATTTGCCACGGTAAGCGAATGAAATGTTGTCATCGCGACCTCAAATACATTTAAAGTAATCAAAGGGTTCACGGCAGCTTTCGCAGCGATACAGCGCTTTGCAGGCCGTGGAACCGAATTCGCTAATCAGCGAGCTGTGGGTGCTGCCGCAGCGTGGACAGAGCACATCCTTCGGCATCTCGTCGGCGTGACAGGCGTGGGCCTGCGGTGGGCTGATACCGTACTGACGCAGGCGTTCGCGGGCGTCCGGGCTCATCCAGTCGGTGGTCCACGGTGGGTCAAGCTGCAACACAATGTGTACCGGGGTGTAGCCGTGCTCGGTCATCACCGCGCGAATTTCACCTAACAGATGTTCGGTTGCCGGGCAGCCGGAATAGGTTGGCGTGAAGCCAATCACCCAGCCGTCGCCGTGACGATCTACACTGCGGACCATACCGAGGTCGGTAATGGTCAGCACCGGCACTTCCGGGTCGGGGATGGCGCTTAGCAATCCCCAAACGGTATGCACCTCAGCGGGCGCGATGGCGGCAAGACGTTGCATAGCGACCTCCGTTTACCACTGCTGACCGGGGTAAGCACGCTGCAGGTACTGCATCTCGGCCAGCATCGGCCCCAGATGTTCACTGTGCAGCCCCTGTTTGCCGCCGCTGCGAAACGCCGCTTCTTGCGGGATCTGCAAACCGGAATCAAGCAGCGCGGTGTGCACCGTCGCCTGCCACTCAGCCTGTAGTTCACGCGGATCGACGGCGATCCCCTGCTCAACTAAGGCGATCTCCAGCTCATCGGCCAGGAACAGCTCGCCGGTGAAACGCCACAGGCTATCAACCGCCTGCTGCATCAGGTTTGCCGAGTGTTCGGTGCCGTTACCCAGACGTTCCAGCCAGCCGCGGCTAAAGCGCTGGTGATAGCGCACTTCTTTCAGCCCTTTGGCGGCGATGGCGGCAAGCTGCGCGTCGCGGCTGTTCACCAGGCGGCTGAACAGCGCCACGTGCCAGACATCGATAAAGAACTGGCGGGCGAGGGTGTCGGCAAAGTTGCCGTTAGGCTGTTCGAGCAGCAGCAGATTGCGGAATTGACGTTCATCGCGACCAAAGGCCAGCGTGTCTTCGTCGCCGCTGCCGTTAAGCTCGGCGGCATAGCTGAGAAAATTGCGCGCCTGACCGAGCAGATCGAGGGCGATATTAGTCAGCGCCAGATCGATCTCCAGCTCCGGCGCATGACCGCACCATTGGCCTAAACGCTGGGCCAGCACCAGGCCGTTATCGCCGAGGCGCAGGGCATAAGTTGCAACGGGATTGGGGTTATTCATCGTTGCCTCACATATGTTCCATGCCGTCCGGCACGGTGTAGAACGTCGGATGGCGGTAGACTTTGCTCTCAGAGGGGTCGAAAAACGCGCCGCGTTCTTCCGGCTGCGAGGCAACGATTTCGCTCGCCTTCACCACCCAAATCGAACAGCCTTCGCTGCGGCGGGTATAGGCATCGCGCGCGTTTTCCAGCGCCATCTGGTCATCTGCGGCGTGCAGGCTGCCGACGTGGCGGTGAGACAAACCTTGTTTGCTGCGGACAAACACTTCGTATAACGGCCAGTATGTTTTGCTCATTTTTATTCTCCTTAGGCGGCGTCGCGGGTCTGCTGTTTTTCGGCATGCACCAGCGCGGCTTCGCGCACCCATGCCCCCTCTTCCCAGGCCTTGCGTTTTGCGCCCAGACGCTCGTGGTTACAGATGCCACGCCCGTTGATGACTTCGTTAAGTTCCTGCCAGTCGATCTCGCCGTAGCGGTAATGACCGGTGGCTTCATCAAGCTGCAGGTCGGTGTCCGGTACGGTCATGCCGAGGATTTCCACCTGCGGGACGGTGTTGTCGACAAAGCGCTGACGCAGTTCGTCGTTGGAGTGCAGTTTGATTTTCCACGCCATGCTGCGGGCGCTGTTCGGCGAGTTGTCGTCGCTGGGGCCGAACATCATCAGCGCTGGCCACCAGAAGCGGTTGATGGCGTCCTGCAACATCTGACGCTGTTCTTCGCTCCCTGCCGCCAGCGCCATGCAGGCTTCAAAGCCCTGACGCTGGTGGAAGCTCTCTTCTTTGCAGATTTTGACCATCGCCCTGGCATACGGACCGTAGGAGGTGCGACACAAAGCCACCTGATTGACGATCGCCGCGCCATCAACCAGCCAGCCGATGACGCCGATATCGGCCCAGGTCAGGGTTGGATAGTTAAAAATAGAGGAGTACTTCATCTGCCCGTCGAGCATCTTCTGATACAGATCTTCACGGGCGCAGCCGAGGGTTTCGGCGGCGCTGTAGAGGTACAGGCCATGTCCGGCTTCATCCTGCACTTTCGCCAGCAGAATCGCTTTGCGGCGAAGCGTTGGGGCGCGAGTTACCCAGTTACCTTCCGGTAGCATGCCAACAATTTCCGAATGCGCATGCTGACCAATCTGGCGAATCAGCGTTTTGCGGTAGGCATCCGGCATCCAGTCCTGTGGTTCGATGGCGGTATCCTGCGCGATGCGCTGGTCAAAGCTATGTTCTTCTGTCACGTCATCACCTTATGATTCCGATAAATTCAATAAATTAATTTTTGCGAATCACTTTGTTTTATAAAAGTTACATCTTAGTTAAATAAAACCACAAATTTTGTTTATGCATTTTGTGATGAATACCGCAAAGGGTTTTAGTAATCCGTTTATAAACAGGCTTGTATCACTATCAGGGATAGTGTCCTCGATCGCATTGTTAACAAATTATTAAAATCAGGCTTGCATTTTATGATTCAGAAAAGAACTATTTATAGCGAGATTATGTAACACATCTGGAGAATAACCATGCAGCAGTTAGCCAGCTATTTATCCGGTGCCTGGCAGACCGGCCGGGGCCGCACCCGCACCATTCATCACGCCATCAGCGGCGAAGCGCTGTGGGAAGTCACAAGCGTTGGGCTGGATATGGCGCAGGCGCGCCGCTTCGCCATCGAGCACGGCGGTAAAGCGTTACAGGCGATGACCTTTATTGAACGCAGCGCAATGTTAAAAGCGGTGGCGAAACATCTACTGGATCTGAAAGCTGATTTCTATGCCATCTCCGCCGAGACCGGCGCGACGCGTGCGGATAGCTGGGTGGATATTGAAGGCGGTATCGGCACCCTCTTCACCTATGCCGGACTGGGCAGCCGTGAACTGCCGGACGATACCCTGTGGCCGGAAGATGAGCTGATCCCGCTGTCCAAACAGGGCGGCTTTGCCGCGCGTCACGTGCTGACCTCCAAATCCGGCGTGGCGGTGCATATCAACGCCTTTAACTTCCCGTGCTGGGGCATGTTAGAAAAGCTGGCCCCAACCTGGCTTGCCGGGATGCCCGCGATCATCAAACCCGCCACCGCCACCGCGCAGCTAACCCGGGCGATGGTCAAAGCGATTGTCGACAGTGGGCTGGTGCCGGACGGCGCGATTAGCCTGATTTGCGGCGGCGCGGGCGACCTGCTCGACCAGCTTGATCATCAGGACGTGGTGACCTTTACCGGCTCGGCAAAAACCGGGCAACAGCTGCGCGTGCATCCGAATCTGGTGGCGAAGTCTGTCCCCTTCACCATGGAAGCGGACTCGCTGAACTGCTGCGTGCTGGGTGACGATGTGACGCCGGAACAGCCAGAATTTGCGCTGTTTATCCGTGAAGTGGTGCGTGAGATGACCACCAAAGCCGGGCAAAAATGTACCGCTATTCGCCGGATTATCGTGCCGCAGGCGCAGGTGAAAGCGGTGAGCGAAGCGCTGATTGCGCGTCTGCAAAAAGTGGTGGTCGGCGACCCGGCGCAGGAAGGCGTGAAGATGGGCGCGCTGGTCAACGGCGAGCAGCGTCAGGACGTACAGGATAACGTCAACCGTCTGGTGGAAGCCGGATGTGAAGTGCTGCTGGGTGGCAAAGCCGATCTTAATGCTGCCGGGGCATTCTTCCCACCAACGCTGCTGTTCTGCGCACAGCCAGATGAGATGTCGGCGGTACACGCCATTGAAGCGTTTGGCCCGGTGGCGACGCTGATGCCGTATCAGAATAGCGAGCACGCGATGGCGCTGGCTCGCGCCGGTGAAGGTAGCCTGGCAGGAACGTTAGTGACGGCAGATGGCGCACTGGCGCGTGCGTTTATTCTCGGTGCTGCCCGCGCCCACGGGCGAATTCAGGTGCTGAACGAAGAATCTTCCGTCGAATCTACCGGCCACGGTTCCCCGCTGCCGCAGCTGGTACACGGCGGCCCGGGACGCGCGGGTGGCGGCGAAGAACTCGGCGGCCTGCGGGCGGTAAAACACTACATGCAGCGCACCGCGATTCAGGGCAGCCCGACGATGCTCGCCGCCATCGGCCAGCAGTGGGTGCGTGGCGCGCAGGTGGCAGAAGACCGCATCCACCCGTTCCGCAAATATTTTGAAGAGATCCAGCCCGGTGACAGCCTGCTGACCCCGCGCCGCACGCTGACCGAAGCGGATATCGTCAACTTTGCCTGCCTGAGCGGCGATCACTTCTACGCCCATATGGACAAAATTGCCGCCGCGGAGTCGATTTTTGGCGAGCGTGTGGTACACGGTTACTTCCTGATATCCGCCGCCGCGGGGCTGTTTGTTGACGCGGGCGTCGGGCCGGTTATCGCCAACTACGGCATGGAAAACCTGCGTTTTATCGAGCCGGTAAAACCGGGTGATACCATCCAGGTGCGCCTGACCTGCAAACGTAAAACGGTGAAACGGCAGCGCAGCGCTGAAGAGAAGGCCACAGGCGTAGTGGAATGGTCAGTGGAGATTTTCAATCAGCATCAGCAGGCGGTGGCGCTGTACTCGATCCTGACGCTGGTCGCGCGTCAGCAGGGGGATTTTCCGGCGTGAACAAACCCGATGGTGCGTTCCAGTCGCACCATCGGGCATTTAACGATTTACTGCTTCGCGCCTTCTACCGCTTCGCGAGCCAGTTTGGTAATGCGATCGTAGTCACCCGCTTCCAGCGCATCCGCCGGTACCAGCCAGGAGCCGCCGATACACAGTACGCTTTTCAGCGCCAGATAGTCACGGTAGTTGGCCGGAGAAATACCGCCGGTTGGGCAGAAACGCACCTGGGAGAACGGACCCGCAATCGCCTGCAGCGCTTTTGTCCCACCGTTCGCTTCAGCCGGGAAGAATTTGAATTCTTTCAAGCCGTAATCCATGCCCAGCATCAGTTCAGAAACGGTGCTGATGCCTGGGATCAGAGGAATCGTCCCTTCGGTTGCCGCTTTCAGCAGAGGCTCGGTCAGTCCTGGGCTAATAGCAAACTGCGCACCAGCTTCCGTCACTTCCGCGAGCTGCTGCGGGTTCAGTACGGTACCTGCACCGACGATCGCATCCGGCACTTCTTTGGCGATAGCACGAATGGCGTCCATCGCACATGCGGTACGTAAGGTCACTTCCAGAACACGAACCCCCCCTGCAACCAGCGCTTTTGCCATCGGCACCGCGTGTTCCAGTTTATTCACCACGATAACCGGTACAACCGGGCCAGTGGTCAGGATTGCTTCTGCACTTGTCTTCCAGTTTTTCATCAGAGTTTCTTCTCTCGCCTGATTACAAAATGAGTCTTAAAAATCGATACAGGTTGCGCCCTGCTCCGCACCGGACAGCTTTTCGCGCAACGCACTGAACATCTCACGCCCTGTTCCTACCCGCGATGCGCTGAGGTCAGGAATGTGGGGCTGACGAGAGGCAAGTTCCTCTTCATCGACCAGCAGCGTCAATTCACCTGTCTGTCCATTCACTCGAATGATGTCGCCATCGCGTACTTTTGCCAGTAGCCCGCCATCATAAGCTTCCGGTGTTACATGGATTGCTGAAGGCACTTTACCTGAAGCACCTGAAAGTCGTCCATCGGTAACTAACGCAATTTTGAAACAACGGTCCAATAATACACCAAGAGGCGGCATGAGTTTATGTAATTCTGGCATGCCGTTCGCTTTTGGCCCCTGATGGCGAACGACCACCACGCAGTCACGGTCAAGCAGGCCCGCATCAAAGGCCGGTAACACATCATGCTGACTCTCAAAGACAATTGCCGGGGCTTCAATGATCTGGTTTTCAACCGGTACCGCGGAAGTTTTCATCACCGCGCGCCCCAGGTTGCCGCTCAGCACTTTGGTACCGCCATGATGCGAGAACGGCTGGTCAAAGGTAGCAATCACGCTGCTATCCAGCGACTTCTCAGCCCCTTCTCGCCAGTCCAGTTCGCCGTTGTTCAGCCACGGTTCCTGGGTATAACGCGACAAGCCAAAGCCCGCGACGGTGTTGACATCTTCATGCAGCAGACCCGCATTGAGCAGCTCACGCATCAACACCGGTACACCGCCCGCGGCCTGGAAGTGGTTAATATCAGCAGGACCGTTAGGGTACAAACGCGCCATCAGCGGCACGATATCGGACAGATCGGAGAAGTCATCCCAGTTGATGAGAATGCCTGCAGCGCGCGCCATCGCCACCAGGTGCATCGTATGGTTGGTTGACCCCCCGGTCGCCAGCAGGGCCACAATACCGTTCACCACCACTTTTTCATCAATCATTTTACCGATAGGCATCCACTCGTTGCCGTTACCGGTCAGGCGTGTGACCTGACGCGCCGCCGCCGCGGTCAGCGCTTCACGCAGGGGGGCATCAGGATGCACGAAAGAGGAGCCCGGCAACTGCATGCCCATAAACTCCACCACCATCTGGTTGGTGTTTGCTGTACCGTAGAAAGTACAGGTTCCCGGCGCGTGATAAGACGCGGCTTCGGATTCCAGTAGCGCCATACGGTCAACTTTGCCTTCGGCATAGAGCTGGCGGATACGGACTTTTTCTTTGTTCGCCAGACCACTCGCCATCGGGCCTGAAGGGATAAAGATGGACGGCAGATGACCAAACGACAGCGCCGCCATCACCAGTCCCGGGACAATTTTGTCACACACGCCGAGGAACAGCGCGCCATCGAACATGTTGTGAGACAAGCCAATAGCCGCCGACATTGCAATCACTTCGCGGCTCAGCAGGGAAAGCTCCATCCCGTCCTGTCCCTGAGTGACGCCATCACACATCGCCGGCACGCCACCCGCAACCTGGCCTACCGCATTGGCTGCATGCAAGGCTTTGCGAATGATATCCGGATAATGCTCATACGGCTGATGCGCAGAAAGCATGTCGTTATAGGAGGTAATGATCGCGATATTGTTACGCAGCATGCTTTTCAGAGATGCTTTATCTTCTGGCTGACAGGCGGCAAAACCGTGGGCCAGATTCCCGCACGCCAGCTGCGAACGATGAACGGTGTTCGTCTTGGCCTGTTCGATACGGGCGAGGTAGGCAGAACGCGTCTTTTGAGAACGTTCAACGATGCGTTGTGTTACGCGTAACAAATTCGGATTCATAGAGGCTCCTAAAATTTATCTGTCAGAGCATCAGGATTAACAATGCGTTTCAGCAAGGTAACACCATGCTGAATAGCTTGCTGGCCGTAGCTCAGGGGCAAAATCGTTTCAGGCAGTGTAATAAAAAAAGCCCCGCGGGTGAATCCACGCGAGGCTTAAAAGTGCAAAAATTATTCTACAATCTGTGTTAGATCATGTTACCGGTAAAATAACACCTAATGGCTAGATGGAATTTTACTCGAATTCGTTCCAGGAACGACCGTCACGGGTGATCATGGCCACCGAGGCAACCGGTCCCCAGGTCCCAGCCTGATACGGCTTCGGTGCGTCGTTGTCCATCGCCCAGGCTTCGGTGATGGAGTCCACCCACTTCCATGCTTCTTCGACTTCATCACGGCGCACGAACAGCGCCTGAATGCCGCGCATAGTTTCCAACAGCAAGCGCTCGTAGGCATCTGCCAGGTGCGTTTGATTGAAGGTTTCGGAATAGCTCAGATCCAGCTTGGTTATCTGCAGATTATGCTTGTGGTCCAGACCCGGCACTTTGTTAAGCACCTGGATATCGACACCTTCGTCCGGCTGCAAACGGATGGTCAGCTTGTTCTGCGGCAGATCCTGCCAGGATTCTTTAAACAGGTTAAGTTCAGGCGTTTTGAAGTACACCACCACTTCAGAGCATTTGGTCGGCAGACGCTTACCGGTACGCAGGTAAAACGGCACGCCCGCCCAGCGCCAGTTGTCGATATCCACACGGATGGCGACAAAGGTTTCGGTGTTGCTGCTCTTGTTCGCACCCTCTTCTTCCAGGTACCCCGGTACTTTTTTACCTTGTGCAAAACCGGTGGTGTACTGACCACGCACCGTTTTTTCACGCACGTTCGTACGATCGATACGGCGCAGTGATTTCAGGACCTTCACTTTCTCATCACGGATGCTGTCGGCGCTCAGATCAGACGGCGGCGACATGGCGATCATGCACAGAATCTGCAGCAAGTGGTTCTGGATCATGTCGCGCATCTGACCGGCCTGGTCAAAATAACCCCAACGGCCTTCGATACCCACCTCTTCCGCCACGGTAATTTCGACGTGATCGATGGTGCGGTTATCCCAGTTGTTCACAAACAGGGAGTTGGCAAAGCGCAGTGCCAGCAGGTTTAGTACCGTTTCTTTGCCCAGATAGTGGTCAATACGGTAAACCTGACATTCTTCAAAATATTGACCGACCTGGTCGTTAATTTCGCGGGAGGTTGCCAGCGACGTTCCCAGCGGCTTTTCCATCACCACGCGCGCCGGTTTAGCGTTCAATTTCGCTTCCCCTAAGCCTTTGCAGATCGCGCCAAACGTGCTTGGCGGCATGGCAAAGTAGTTAATCGTGGTACGTGCTTTTTGATCCAGCATGTCACCCAGACGGCTAAAGGCAGCAGTATCATTGACGTCCAGGTTACAAAACTCCAGACGACCACTGAGGGTTTCCCACAAACTTTCATCGATTTTTTCTTTCATGAAAGTTTCGAGCGCTTCGCGTACAACCTTGGTATAGGCTGCTTTGTCCCAGTCAGCGCGGCCAACTCCAATAATGCGGGTGTCCGGGTTAATCTGGCCGGCTTTTTCCAGCTGATACAGGGAAGGCAGCAATTTTCGACGTGCAAGGTCGCCCTTCGCGCCGAAAATGACCAGGTCACATGCCTGGGCTGTTTGCGTTACCGCCATGTCATTCTCCTCAGTTGAGTGTCGGGTATTCATGCCCGACACTGAATGTAATTTTATTACAGTGCACTGTACTGCTTTTACGTGATTCCGTGAACCGTAAACGCTTATCCAGCCGTGCTGTTACCGTGAACAGCGGCGTTATTGACGTTTACCGCCGCAAAATGGATAAAAAAGTCGCTTTTTTACATAACCATGAAGACGTAAGAAAACCCGACTCCGATCATGTATTGAAAAAAAACAACAACTTTTCTGTCCATTTTGCCCCGAATGTGGGTTCACAGGGGTAATATCTACCAGAGTTACCGCTCGATTTCCCCATATCGCTGAAATCGTTTTTGCCCATGGCCGATGAGTCTACTCACATAATGAATATGCTGGAAAAAATCCAGTTAAAACTGGAACATCTGAGCAAGTCAGAACGTAAGGTCGCCGATGTTATTCTGACCTCACCTGACCGGGCTATCCATTCAAGTATTGCCACGCTGGCTTTGGAAGCCAACGTCAGTGAGCCGACCGTGAATCGCTTCTGTCGCAGCATGGACACACGAGGCTTCCCTGATTTTAAACTGCATTTGGCACAAAGTCTGGCTAATGGTACCCCGTATGTTAATCGTAATGTCGATGAGGATGATAGCGTCGAGTCCTACACCGGGAAAATCTTCGAATCTGCCATGGCAAGCCTGGACCACGTCCGTCAGTCGCTGGATAACGCAGCGGTCAATCGGGCGGTAGATTTATTAACCCAGGCAAAGAAAATCGCCTTTTTCGGTCTGGGTTCGTCCGCTGCCGTGGCGCACGACGCCATGAATAAATTTTTCCGCTTTAACGTACCGGTTATCTATTCCGACGATATTGTACTGCAACGTATGAGCTGTATGAATTGTAGCGATGACGACGTCATTGTCCTTATTTCACATACCGGCAGAACAAAGAGTCTGGTTGAATTGGCGCAGCTGGCGCGGGAAAACGATGCCATGGTGATCGCCCTTACTTCCCCCGGAACGCCGCTGGCGCGTGAAGCCACGCTGGCAATTACCCTGGATGTACCGGAAGATACTGACATTTATATGCCTATGGTCTCTCGACTTGCTCAACTGACCGTGATAGATGTGCTGGCTACGGGATTTACTTTGCGCCGTGGTGCAAAATTTAGAGATAACTTGAAGCGTGTCAAGGAAGCGCTCAAGGAATCGCGTTTTGATAAAGAATTACTCATCAAGAGTGATGACCGCTAAAAGCAATAACGATGTTCTACCCTTTTATCATCCGGGTCGTTCATTTCTACCGTTATGTTTCAGAACGGCCGGATCAATGTTCACACGCAACACCTAGTTGTTTCAGTCAACGGAGTATTACATGTCCAGAAGGCTTCGCAGAACCAAAATCGTTACCACGTTAGGCCCAGCAACTGACCGCGATAACAACCTTGAAAAAATTATCGCCGCGGGCGCAAACGTTGTACGTATGAACTTTTCGCACGGCTCTCCAGAAGATCACAAACTGCGGGCGGATAAAGTCCGTGAAATTGCCGCCAAACTGGGACGTCATGTCGCTATTTTGGGTGACCTGCAGGGACCTAAAATACGCGTATCAACCTTCAAAGAAGGCAAAGTATTCCTCAATATTGGCGACAAGTTCCTGTTAGATGCCAACCTGGGTAAAGGCGAAGGCGATAAAGAAAAAGTCGGTATTGACTATAAAGGCCTACCTGCTGACGTAGTGCCGGGCGACATCCTGCTGCTGGATGACGGTCGCGTACAGCTCAAAGTACTGGAAGTTCAGGGCATGAAGGTCTTCACCGAAGTGACCGTCGGTGGCCCGCTTTCCAATAACAAAGGCATCAACAAACTGGGCGGCGGTCTCTCTGCAGAAGCACTGACCGAAAAAGACAAAGCTGACATCATCACCGCGGCGCAAATCAGCGTTGACTATCTGGCCGTCTCCTTCCCGCGCTGCGGCGAAGATCTGAACTATGCCCGCCGTCTGGCGCGCGATGCAGGCTGCGATGCGAAAATTGTTGCCAAGGTGGAGCGTGCAGAAGCCGTGTGCGACCAGAATGCAATGGATGACATCATCCTGGCCTCTGACGTCGTGATGGTTGCTCGTGGCGACCTGGGCGTTGAAATTGGCGATCCAGAGCTGGTCGGTATTCAGAAAGCCCTGATCCGTCGTGCGCGTCAGCTGAACCGTGCGGTCATTACCGCCACGCAGATGATGGAGTCGATGATCACCAACCCGATGCCGACCCGTGCAGAAGTGATGGACGTGGCGAACGCCGTACTCGACGGCACCGACGCCGTTATGCTGTCAGCAGAAACCGCCGCAGGCCAGTATCCGGCTGAAACCGTTGCCGCCATGGCGCGTGTCTGCCTGGGCGCGGAAAAAATCCCGAGCATTAATGTCTCCAAACACCGCCTCGACGTGCAGTTTGATAACGTTGAAGAAGCGATTGCCATGTCCGCAATGTATGCAGCGAACCACCTGAAAGGGGTCACCGCCATCATCGCGATGACAGAATCCGGTCGTACCGCGCTGATGACGTCCCGTATCAGCTCCGGCCTGCCGATTTTCGCCATGTCGCGTCATGAGCGTACGCTGAACCTGACCTCCCTGTACCGCGGCGTTACTCCGGTTCACTTTGACAGCGAAACCGACGGTGTGGTTGCCGCCAGCGAAGCGGTGAACCTGCTGCGTGATAAAGGCTATCTGGTTTCTGGCGATCTGGTGATTGTCACCCAGGGCGACGTCATGAGCACCATTGGCTCCACCAACACCACGCGTATTCTGACCGTAGAATAACGGCAAGATTTGTGCCTGATGCAAAAAGCCTCTCAATTGAGAGGCTTTTTTTTATTTCTTCGGGTAGAGATCTTTACGTTTATACGGCTCAATCTCACCGGGTTTGCGGGTTTTAAGTAGTTTTAAAATCCAGGTGTACTGCTCGAGGTGTGGCGCGACAAAAATCTCCACCTCTTCATTCATACGTCTGGCAATGGTGTGGTCATCTGCGGTCAGGATGTCATCCATCGGCGGGCGGACCTGAATCGTCAGGCGATGTGTTTTCCCGTCATACACCGGGAACAGCGGCACAACACGCGCATGGCAAACCTTCATCAGGCGACCAATCGCCGGCAATGTTGCTTTGTAGGTGGCAAAAAAATCAACAAATTCGCTGTGCTCGGGACCATGATCCTGATCCGGCAAATAGTATCCCCAGTAGCCCTGACGCACAGACTGAATAAAGGGCTTGATGCCATCATTACGCGCGTGCAAACGACCGCCAAAACGACGGCGTACCGTGTTCCAGACGTAATCAAAAACAGGATTACCCTGGTTATGGAACATCGCGGCCATTTTCTGGCCCTGCGAGGCCATCAGCATGGCTGGAATGTCTACACCCCAACCATGCGGGACGAGAAAAATTACCTTTTCCTCGTTGCGGCGCATCTCTTCTATGATCTCCAGACCTTGCCAGTCAACCCGGTTTTGGATTTTCTCCGGGCCACGCAGGGCAAGCTCTGCCATCATCACCATCGCCTGCGGAGCTGTTGCAAACATCTCATCGACGACGGCTTCGCGCTCGGCTTCGCTGCGCTCTGGAAAACACAGGGATAAATTAATCAGCGCTCTGCGGCGCGAACTTTTCCCCAACCTTCCGGCAAGACGTCCCAGCTTCGCCAGCACAGGATCGCGAAACGATGCGGGCGTTAACGCAATCCCTGCTATCGCCGCCACACCCAGCCAGGCACCCCAGTAGCGCGGATGGCGGAATGATTTTTCAAATTCAGGGATATATTCATTATTCTTTTTTTTCGTTTCCATGCTCTTCCAGTGTCTGGTACCGCGAAAAATAAATCTGTTGATAGTGTAGCGGCGCGTCGTGCCCCGTACAAAATAAAAAAGCCGGCACGCATCGCGTACCGGCTTTGTCAGTATGCTGATTAATCGAAGCGCAACTGAGGCAGAACCTCTTTCACCTGCGCCAGGTACTCGGTACGATCCTTGCCGGTCAGCCCTTCCGTACGCGGCAGCTTCGCCGTTAACGGGTTCACTGCCTGCTGGTTAACCCAGACTTCGTAGTGCAAGTGTGGTCCGGTTGAACGTCCGGTGTTACCTGACAGCGCAATACGATCGCCGCGTTTTACTTTTTGTCCTGGTTTGACTAACAGTTTACGCAGGTGCATGTAGCGTGTGGTGTAGGTACGACCATGACGCACCGCGACATAGTAGCCTGCAGCGCCGCTGCGCTTCGCAACAACGACTTCACCATCACCTACCGACAGTACCGGCGTACCCTGCGGCATCGCGAAGTCGACGCCTTTGTGCGGAGCCACGCGTCCGGTTACCGGATTCAGGCGACGCGGATTAAAGTTAGACGAGATGCGGAACTGTTTCGCGGTCGGGAAACGCATAAACCCTTTCGCCAGGCCGGTACCGTTACGGTCATAAAACTTACCGTCTTCGGCACGGATCGCGTAATAGTCTTTACCTTCAGAGCGCAGACGAACACCCAGCAGTTGGCTTTGCTCACGTTTGCCGTCCAACATTTCGCGAGACATCAGCACCGAGAACTCATCGCCTTTTTTCAGTTTGCGGAAGTCCATCTGCCACTGCATAGCCTTAATCACCGCACTGATTTCAGAACTGTTCAGCCCGGCCTCTTTGGCGCTGGCGACGAAACTGCCGCCGACGGTGCCCTTGATACGGCTGTTAACCCAGTCGCCCTGCTGCATTTCACTGCTCATTTTGAAGCCCGTCGCAGTACGATCGTAGGTGCGGGTTTCACGGCGAGAAACTTCCCAGGTCAGGCGCTGCAAATCACCGTCAGAGGTCAGCGTCCAGGAAAGCTGTTGGCCAATCTTCAGGTTACGCAACTCTTTGTCCGAGGCGGCAAGCTGGCTGATATCGCCCATATCGATACCATACTGATTCAGGATGCTGCTCAGCGTATCGCCGGTCGAGACAACATATTCGTGAACGCCCACCTCACCGGAGGTTTTGTCATCCAGTTCATCCTGAGGAATCGCTTCATCTTCCTGAGCAGCCTGATCGATAGGTTCACTGGCCTCAGGCAACAGCGAACGAATCTCGCTTTTTTCAAGTTCGATGGTTTTGACAATCGGTGCAGCATCGGGATGGTAAACGTAAGGCCGCCAGACGGCGACGGCCAATGTAAGAACGGTCAGCGACCCCAGCATAACGCGATGGGGTCGGGGCAGATTATTAAATGCCAGAGCGACAGAGCGGGCTATCTGTTGCACGTATTCACTTCCTCATTAATCTCCTTTCAGGCAGCTCGCATACTGGTTGGCTAATTGGTTCAGAAACGCAGAATAGCTTGTTTTACCCAGTTTGATGTTTGTTCCGAGGGGATCCAACGTTCCCATTCGAACGGATGTCCCTCTCGCAACGGCTTCAACGACCGCTGGCCTGAACTGTGGCTCAGCAAAAACGCAGGTTGCTTTTTGCTCAACCAACTGTGTTCTTATTTCATGTAAACGCTGCGCACCAGGTTGAATCTCAGGGTTCACGGTAAAGTGACCAAGCGGTGTTAGTCCGTAATGTTTTTCGTAGTAGCCGTAGGCGTCATGAAAAACGAAATACCCTTTCCCCTTGAGCGGTGCGAGCTCGTTACCTACCTGCTTATCGGTTGCGGCTAATTGTGCCTCAAAATCCTTCAGGTTGGCGTCAAGTTTGGCTCGACTTTGCGGCATAAGTTCCACTAATTTTTCATGGATTGCAACCGCTGAGGCCCGCGCTATCTCTGGGGAAAGCCAAAGATGCATGTTGTAGTCGCCATGATGGTGATGTTCGTCACTTTTTTCACCGTGGGCGTCATTGTGTTCATGATCGTCATCATCATCGTCGCCCCCTTTCATGAGCAACGGCTTCACGTCATTGAGTTGCGCAATCGTTACCTGTTTCGCGTTAGGAATATTCTTGACAGATTTTTCCATAAACGCTTCCATCTCGGGGCCAATCCAAACAACTAAGTCCGCGCCCTGTAAGCGTTTTACGTCTGACGGACGCAATGAGTAATCATGTTCGGATGCACCATCAGGCAGGAGAACCTCGGTATCCGTAACCCCATCAGCAATCGCTGAAGCGATAAACCCTAGCGGCTTAAGCGAGGCAACGACGGCGGCATTTGCTGCCTGTGTTGCACTCCCCCAAAGAGCAGCGGATAATGCTGCGAAAAGAAGCGTATTTTTATGTAACATAATGCGACCAATCATCGTAATGAATGTGAGAAATGTGATATTATAACATTCTATAACTTCTGCAAGACTAAAATTGATATGACGACTTTGGTTTCACTGGAAAATGTCTCGGTCTCTTATGGTCAACGCCGCGTCCTTTCTGACGTTTCGCTTGAACTACGACCCGGCAAAATTTTAACGCTTCTTGGCCCGAACGGTGCCGGGAAGTCTACGCTGGTGCGCGTTGTCCTCGGGCTGGTAGCAGCAGATGCAGGCGTTATCAAGCGTAACGGACAGCTGCGGATAGGCTATGTCCCGCAAAAACTGTATCTCGATACCACGCTGCCCCTGACAGTCAGCCGCTTTTTGCGCTTACGTCCGGGTACAAAGAAGGACGATATTCTGCCAGCGCTCAAGCGTGTTCAGGCCGGACATCTGATGGATGCGCCGATGCAAAAACTGTCCGGCGGGGAAACGCAGCGCGTCCTGCTGGCTCGCGCATTGCTGAATAAACCACAGCTGCTGGTGCTGGATGAACCCACTCAGGGTGTGGATGTCAATGGTCAGGTTGCACTGTATGATCTTATCGACCAACTCCGCCGTGAACTCGATTGCGCCGTACTGATGGTCTCGCATGACCTGCATCTGGTGATGGCGAAGACCGACGAAGTGCTGTGCCTCAACCACCATATTTGCTGCTCCGGCACGCCGGAAGTGGTCTCTATGCACCCGGAATTTATCTCTATGTTTGGGCAACGCGGTGCCGAACAACTCGGAATTTACCGTCACAATCATAATCATCGCCACGATTTACAGGGTCGCATCGTATTACGCCGGGGAAATGGTCACTCATGATTGAATTGTTATTACCCGGTTGGTTAGCCGGGATCATGCTGGCCTGCGCCGCTGGCCCGCTGGGATCGTTTGTGGTCTGGCGTCGGATGTCTTATTTTGGCGACACGCTGGCGCACGCGTCACTGCTGGGTGTGGCCTTTGGTCTGCTGTTAGATGTAAACCCGTTTTATGCGGTTATCGCAGTCACTCTGATGCTGGCTGCGGGTCTGGTGTGGCTGGAGAAGCGCCCTCACCTCGCCATCGACACCTTGCTCGGCATTATGGCGCACAGTGCTCTGTCACTGGGCCTGGTGGTCGTCAGCCTGATGTCAAACATCCGCGTGGATCTGATGGCCTACCTGTTTGGTGATTTGCTTGCCGTTACGCCTGAGGATCTGATTTCCATCGCCATCGGCGTCGTTATTGTACTCGCCATTCTCTTCTGGCAATGGCGCAATCTGCTGTCAATGACCATCAGCCCGGATCTCGCCTTTGTCGATGGCGTGAAGCTGCAGCGCGTGAAGTTACTGCTGATGCTGGTCACGGCGTTAACGATTGGTGTGGCGATGAAGTTTGTCGGCGCGCTAATTATCACGTCGCTGCTGATTATTCCTGCTGCCACCGCGCGCCGTTTTGCGCGTACGCCTGAGCAGATGGCCGGTGTTGCCGTGGGCGTGGGGATGATAGCGGTGACGGGCGGCCTGACGTTCTCAGCGTTTTATGATACGCCCGCAGGGCCCTCCGTGGTGCTGTGTGCCGCGCTGATGTTTATTTTCAGCATGATGAAAAAGCAGGCGAGCTAAGCGTGTGTTGCCCGGAAGCGCTACGCTTACCGGGCCGACAAATCGCCCAGGCCTGATGAGCGTAGCGACATCAGGCACTAAGGCATTTGCGGCGGCGTAATACCAAAGTGATTCCAGGCGCGCACCGTCGCCATACGTCCGCGCGGCGTACGCTGCAGGAAGCCCTGCTGAATCAAATAGGGCTCCAGCACGTCCTCAATCGTTTCACGCTCTTCACCAATCGCGGCGGCCAGATTATCCAGCCCTACCGGCCCACCGAAGAATTTATCGATCACCGCCAGCAGCAGCTTACGGTCCATGTAATCGAACCCTTCAGCGTCCACATTGAGCATATCCAGCGCCTGGGCGGCAATGTCTGCCGAGATGGTGCCATCATGCTTCACCTCGGCGAAGTCACGCACGCGACGCAGCAGACGGTTGGCAATACGCGGCGTTCCGCGCGCACGGCGAGCAACTTCCAGCGCGCCCTCCTCGCTCATCTCCAGCCCCATATAACGCGCACTGCGCCCTACAATATGCTGAAGATCGGCAACCTGATAAAACTCCAGTCGCTGCACGATACCAAAACGGTCACGCAGCGGAGAGGTTAACGACCCGGCACGGGTTGTCGCGCCAATCAGCGTAAACGGCGGCAGGTCAATCTTGATCGAGCGTGCAGCAGGCCCTTCGCCGATCATGATATCCAGCTGATAGTCTTCCATCGCCGGATACAATACCTCTTCCACGACCGGCGATAAGCGATGGATCTCATCGATAAACAGCACGTCGTGCGGCTCGAGGTTCGTCAGCATTGCCGCCAAATCGCCCGCTTTTTCCAGCACCGGGCCGGAGGTGGTACGCAGGTTTACGCCCATTTCATTGGCGACAATATTGGCAAGCGTGGTTTTTCCAAGACCCGGAGGACCAAAGATCAGCAGGTGGTCGAGGGCATCACCGCGCAACTTCGCCGCCTGGATAAAAATCTCCATTTGCGAACGGACCTGAGGCTGACCGATATACTCATCGAGCAACTTGGGGCGGATCGCACGATCCACAATGTCTTCAGGTATCGTGCTGGCAGCTGAAATCAGGCGGTCTGCTTCAATCATCCTTTACCTCACAATGCAGCGCGGAGCGCTTCACGAATCAGGGTTTCACTGCTGGCATCAGGGCGGGCTATTTTGCTCACCATGCGGCTGGCTTCCTGTGGTTTATAGCCCAGCGCCACCAGCGCAGCAACCGCTTCCTGTTCGGCGTCATCCGTTACCGGACCCGCAGGTGACGTCAGCACCAGATCCGCCGCCGGTGTGAACAGATCGCCATGTAAGCCTTTAAAGCGGTCTTTCATTTCAACAATCAGGCGTTCAGCGGTTTTCTTACCGATACCCGGCAGTTTCACCAGCGCCCCGAGCTCTTCGCGTTCAACCGCGTTAACGAACTGCTGCGCCGACATGCCGGAGAGGATCGCCAGCGCCAGCTTCGGTCCAACGCCGTTGGTTTTAATCAGCTCTTTAAACAGCGTGCGTTCCTGCTTGTTGTTAAAACCGTACAGCAGCTGCGCATCTTCACGCACCACAAAATGGGTGAAAACAATCGCTTCCTGCCCGGCTTCTGGCAGCTCGTAAAAACAGGTCATTGGCATATGCACTTCATAGCCTACGCCGCCCGTTTCCAGAAGAACCAACGGGGGTTGTTTTTCGAGAATGATGCCTCTGAGTCTGCCTATCACGTGACGCTCCTGCGTTAAGGGCTAAAAAGGTAATGCGCTATCATAAAAAAAGGCTGGATAGATATCCAGCCTCATTTGTCATTAACGTAGTCGCCCACGCGCTAAATTCAGCCGGGTGTCGCTCATTTGCATGGCGTTCTGGCTGACGTGGCAGTGGGTTATGGCGATGGCCAGCGCATCCGCGGCATCAGCCTGGGGATTTGCCTGGAGTTTTAGCAACGTGCGCACCATGTGCTGCACCTGACTTTTCTCCGCACTACCTATCCCGACGACGGTTTGCTTCACCTGACGTGCTGCATATTCAAACACCGGAAGGTCCTGGTTAACGGCAGCAACAATTGCCACGCCGCGCGCCTGCCCCAGCTTAAGCGCCGAATCGGCGTTTTTTGCCATAAAGACCTGCTCAATGGCAAAGTAGTCTGGCTGAAACTGGGTAATGATTTCCGACACGCCCGCATAAATCAGCTTCAGGCGCGACGGTAAATCATCTACTTTGGTGCGAATACATCCACTGCCCAGATAGGTCAACTGTCGACCGACCTGGCGGATCACGCCATAGCCGGTGATGCGCGAGCCCGGGTCAATGCCGAGAATAATGGACATCACGCATCTCCTGTTATTTTACCGCTCAACCACGTCATTCTAACGTAGCAGCAACCTCATCGGAGATTTCGCCGTTGTGGTAAACTTCCTGCACGTCATCGCAGTCTTCCAGCATATCGATCAGACGAATCAGCTTCGGTGCTGTTTCTGCATCCATGTCCGCTTTGGTGGACGGGATCATCGTAACTTCAGCGCTGTCCGCTTTCAGACCAGCGGCTTCCAGTGCGTCACGCACTTTGCCCATCTCTTCCCATGCAGTGTAGACGTCAATCGCACCGTCATCATAGGTCACAACGTCTTCAGCACCAGCTTCCAGCGCGGCTTCCATGATGGTGTCTTCGTCGCCTTGCTCAAAAGAAATCACGCCTTTTTTGCTAAACAGGTACGCAACAGAACCGTCGGTGCCCAGGTTACCACCGGTTTTGGTGAACGCATGGCGCACTTCCGCAACAGTACGGTTACGGTTGTCAGACAGGCATTCGATCATGACCGCTGTTCCACCAGGACCGTAACCTTCATAAATGATGGTTTCCATGTTTGCGTCTTCGTCACCGCCCACACCACGTGCAATCGCGCGGTTCAAGGTGTCACGTGTCATGTTATTTGCCAGCGCTTTATCAACCGCTGCACGCAAACGCGGGTTAGCATCCGGATCGCCGCCCCCCAGTTTAGCCGCCGTCACCAGCTCACGAATGATTTTGGTGAAGATTTTACCGCGCTTAGCATCCTGCGCTGCTTTACGATGTCTGGTGTTGGCCCATTTACTATGACCTGCCATAAATAATCTCTCCAAAAAGCGCGCCTTTTCAGGCGACGTTAATTACAAATTCTTCAATCGCCTGCCGGTTGCTCCAAGACTTGGTTAACTGTGCAGCTTCCACCGCATCAACCCAACGATAGGCCAGATGTTCAGTGAACACGACCTCTCGTTCCGAGGGGAGAGCCAGGCAAAACCAGGACTCCGTATTCCGTACGGTTCCCGGTGCATAGCGATGACGTAAATGGCTAAAAATTTCGAACTCCACCGTGCGCTGACAGTCAATTAAGGTCAGTTTCTCGCGGGCAACATCAATGGTGACCTCTTCCTTTACTTCGCGCATGGCGGCTTGCAACGCGGTTTCACCCTCTTCCAGGCTGCCGGTGACCGACTGCCAGAAATCAGGATCGTCGCGTCGCTGTAACATCAGCACTCTCCCGGTGTCCTTTGCATAAATCACGACTAACACCGAGACAGGCTGTTTGTATGTCATATCAGTTATTCTCGGCCTTCTTCACAACCTGAATGCTCAGTTCCGCCAGTGCAGCGTCGTTGGCAAAGCTTGGCGCTTCGGTCATCAGACACGCTGCAGCCGTGGTTTTCGGGAAGGCAATAACGTCACGAATGTTATCAGTACCGGTCAGCAGCATGGTCAGACGATCCAGACCAAACGCCAGGCCCGCGTGCGGCGGGGTACCATATTTCAGCGCGTCCAGCAGGAAGCCGAACTTCTCACGCTGTTCTTGCTCATTAATGCCCAGAATACCAAACACGGTTTGCTGCATGTCGCCGTTATGAATACGCACGGAACCGCCACCCACTTCGTAACCGTTGATGACCATATCGTAAGCATTGGCAACGGCCTCTTCCGGCGCGGCTTTCAGCTCAGCGGCCGTCATGTCTTTCGGCGCGGTAAACGGATGGTGCATCGCGGTCAGACCACCTTCACCGTCGTCTTCAAACATTGGGAAGTCGATAACCCACAGCGGCGCCCATTTGGTTTCGTCGGTCAGGCTCAGATCTTTACCCAGTTTCAGACGCAGTGCGCCCATCGAGTCAGCAACCACTTTCTTGTTGTCTGCGCCGAAGAAAATCATGTCGCCATCTTGTGCGCCGGTGCGCTCAAGAATCGCGTCGACGATATCGGCATTCAGGAACTTAGCAACTGGGCTGGTTACCCCTTCCAGACCTTTCGCACGTTCGGTGACCTTAATGTAAGCCAGACCTTTCGCGCCGTAGATCTTGATAAAGTTGCCGTAATCGTCGATCTGCTTACGGCTTAGGCTGGCCCCACCCGGTACACGCAGCGCAGCCACGCGACCTTTGGCATCATTAGCCGGGCCGGAGAAGACGGCAAAATCGACGGACTTCAGCAGGTCAGCAACGTCAACCAGCTCCATCGGGTTACGCAGGTCCGGTTTATCAGAACCGTAGCGACGCTCTGCTTCGGCAAAGGTCATGATCGGGAAATCCCCCAGATCCACACCTTTTACTTCCAGCCACAGATTACGCACTAACGCTTCCATCACTTCACGAACCTGCGGTGCGGTCATGAAGGAGGTCTCAACATCGATCTGGGTAAATTCAGGCTGACGGTCAGCACGTAAGTCTTCGTCACGGAAGCATTTTACGATCTGATAGTAACGATCAAAGCCAGACATCATCAGCAACTGCTTGAACAGCTGTGGAGACTGCGGCAGGGCGTAGAATTTGCCTTTATGGACGCGGGAAGGCACCAGATAGTCACGTGCGCCTTCCGGGGTCGCTTTGGTCAGCATCGGCGTTTCGATGTCGAGGAAGCCGTGATCGTCCATAAAACGACGCACCAGGCTGGTAATCTTGGCACGGGTTTTCAGACGCTGCGCCATTTCCGGACGACGCAGGTCCAGATAGCGATACTTCAGACGTGCTTCTTCGGTGTTAACGTGGTTAGAGTCCAGCGGCAGCGAGTCTGAACGGTTGATGATGGTCAGATCGGACGCCAGTACTTCAATTTCGCCGGTCGCCATGTCGGCGTTGACGTTTTTCGCGTCACGCGCACGCACGGTGCCCGTAACCTGGATGCAGAACTCATTACGCAGTTCGGAGGCCAGCTTTAACGCGTCCGCACGGTCCGGATCGAAAAATACCTGCACGATACCTTCGCGGTCGCGCATATCGATGAAGATCAGGCTACCAAGATCACGACGACGGTTGACCCAACCACACAGAGTCACCTGCTGCCCCTCGTGGGACAGACGTAGCTGTCCGCAATATTCTGTACGCATGAGATATCCCTTAACTTTGCCGCAGGCGGATTGTCACCTGCCTTGCAGATGACGAAGTCGCAGCTTTAGCTGAATGTCACAACTGAATGAAAAAAGGCGGCTATTATACTGGAAATTCTGCCGCACGATAAGTCCGGTACTGACTGTACGCGTGTTTCCTACGCGGGTATTGCGTAATCTCACAAAAAATAACAAAAATTGTCGCCCCTTTCACACACAATCGCGATTAAGGTGTAACGGAATTCTTTTTTGACTGGAGTCACCATGCTGGAACTGAACGCTAAAACCACCGCCCTTGTCGTGATTGACCTACAGGAAGGGATCCTGCCCTTCGCCGGCGGCCCCCATTCGGCAAGCGACGTGGTAACCCACGCCGCACGCCTTGCGGCACAATTCCGAGCTCACGGTTCACCGGTAGTGATGGTTCGCGTTGGCTGGTCTGACGACTACGCAGAAGCGCTGAAACAGCCGGTAGATGCCCTGACACCGGCTAAAGCGCTCCCTGCAAACTGGTGGGACTATCCGACAGCGCTGGGCAAAAACGCCAGTGACATCGAAGTGATCAAACGCCAGTGGGGTGCCTTTTACGGCACCGACCTCGAACTCCAACTGCGCCGCCGGGGCGTTGACACTATCGTGTTATGCGGGATCTCCACCAACATCGGCGTTGAGTCAACGGCGCGTAACGCCTGGGAACTGGGTTTTAACCTGGTGATTGCCGAAGATGCCTGTAGCGCAGCCAGTGCCGATCAGCATCTGGGCAGCATGACGCATATCTTCCCGCGCATTGCACGCGTGCGCAGCGTGGACGAGATCCTGCAAGCGTTATGATCTATATCGGCCTGCCGCAGTGGTCGCATCCGAAGTGGGTGCGCCTGGGGATCACCAGCCTTGAAGAGTATGCCCGCCACTTTAACTGTGTTGAGGGCAATACCACACTCTACGCGCTGCCAAAAGCCGAGATTGTTACGCGCTGGCAGGCGCAGACTACCGATGACTTTCGCTTCTGCTTTAAGTTTCCGGCGACCATTTCGCATCAAGCTGCACTGCGAAACTGTGATGATTTGGTGCAAGAATTTTTCACCCGCATGTCACCGCTGGAAGCGCGAATCGGGCAATATTGGTTGCAGCTACCCGCCACCTTTTCTCCTCGCGATCTCCCTGCTCTGTGGGCGTTTCTCGATGCGTTACCCGCATCGTTTACCTACGGGGTGGAAGTTCGCCATCCTGAATTTTTTACCAAAGGTGAAGACGAGAAATGGTTCAATCGCGGCTTACACGAGCGAGGGGTCAATCGGGTAATTTTAGATAGTCGGCCGGTACACGCCGCGGTTCCTCACAGTGAAGCGATTCGCGATGCGCAGCGCAAAAAACCGAAAGTTCCGGTCCATGCAGTGGTTACCGCGAACAATCCCATGGTGCGCTTTATCGGCAGCGATAATATGGAGCAAAACCGAACGTTATTTAACGTATGGCTGGCCAAACTGTCTCTCTGGAAGCAGACCACCACACCCTATCTGTTTTTACATACGCCAGACATCGCGCAGGCCCCGGAGCTTGTAGATACGCTATGGGCAGATTTACGCAGCGCTCTGCCAGAGATCGGATCAGCACCGTCTATTCCACAGCAATCTTCTCTTTTCTGAAAATGCCACCTATCATAGTCAATGCCAGCAGCCATTTTAAAAGGGAGTTTGTATGGTAAGCGCGCTATATGCCGTACTGGGTGCGTTATTGTTGATTAAGTTCTCCTTTGACGTTGTCCGCCTGCGTATGCAGTATCGCGTGGCTTATGGCGACGGCGGTTTTAGCGAACTACAAAGTGCGATTCGCATTCACGGTAATGCGGTGGAATATATCCCCGTCGCATTAGTGTTGCTGTTATTTATGGAAATGAACGGCGCGGAAACGTGGATGGTGCATATTTGCGGGCTGATGTTAATTGCTGGTCGGCTGATGCATTATTACGGATTCCACCACCGTCTGTTCCGCTGGCGTCGTTCCGGCATGAGCGCCACCTGGTGCTCGCTGGTGCTAATGGTGCTGGCGAATCTCTGGTATATGCCCTGGGAGTTGGTTTTCTCCCTGCATTAGCGCACAATACGCCACTTTATTTTTCCCGGATTTTTACGTTATGTCTCACCGCGACACGCTTTTTTCTGCGCCTATCGCCAGTCTGGGTGACTGGACCTTTGATGAACGGGTAGCTGAAGTCTTCCCGGATATGATCCAGCGCTCCGTTCCCGGCTACTCCAACATCATTTCGATGATTGGTATGCTGGCCGAACGTTTCGTGCAACCCAACACGCAGGTCTACGATCTGGGCTGTTCATTGGGCGCCGCGACGCTCTCGGTGCGTCGCAGTATTCAGCATGACAATTGTAAAATTATTGCCGTCGACAACTCCCCGGCCATGGTTGAACGCTGCCGCCGTCATATTGACGCCTATAAAGCCCCTATTCCGGTCGAGGTTGTCGAAGGGGATATTCGCAACATTACTATTGAAAACGCCTCAATGGTGGTGCTGAATTTTACCCTGCAATTCCTTGAGCCAGCGGAGCGCCAGGCATTGTTGGATAAGATTTATCAGGGGCTGAATCCTGGCGGCGCGCTGGTGCTGTCGGAGAAATTCAGTTTCGAAGATGCAAAAGTGGGTGAGCTGTTGTTCAACATGCACCACGATTTCAAGCGGGCAAATGGCTACAGCGAACTGGAAATCAGCCAAAAGCGCAGCATGCTGGAAAACGTCATGCTGACCGACTCGGTCGAAACCCATAAAGCGCGCCTGCATCAGGCTGGTTTTGAACACAGCGAACTGTGGTTCCAGTGCTTTAACTTTGGTTCTCTGGTGGCACTAAAAGCTGAGGTTGCGGCATGATCGACTTTGGTAACTTTTATCAGCTGATTGCCAAAAATCATCTTTCTCATTGGCTGGAAACGCTCCCGGCGCAAATTGCGAACTGGCAGCGCGATCAGCATGGCCTGTTTAAGCAGTGGTCGAACGCGGTAGAGTTTTTGCCCGAACTGACACCGCACCGTCTGGACTTGCTGCACAGTGTCACCGCTGAAAGCGAAGAGCCGCTCAGCGACGGTCAGCTTAAACGCATTGATACATTAATGCGCAATTTGATGCCGTGGCGTAAAGGGCCATACTCACTGTATGGCGTCAATATCGACACCGAATGGCGTTCTGACTGGAAATGGGATCGCGTTCTGCCGCATTTATCCGACCTGACCGGACGGACGATCCTGGATGTCGGCTGCGGCAGCGGGTATCACATGTGGCGCATGATCGGTGCAGGCGCGCACCTGGCCGTTGGGATTGATCCGACCCAGTTATTCCTGTGTCAGTTCGAAGCGGTGAGAAAACTGCTGGGCAACGACCAGCGCGCGCATCTGCTGCCGCTGGGTATTGAACAGCTTCCGGCGTTGAACGCGTTTGATACCGTTTTCTCAATGGGCGTGCTCTATCACCGTCGTTCTCCGCTGGAACATCTCTGGCAGTTGAAAGATCAACTGGTACAAGACGGTGAACTGGTACTGGAAACGCTGGTGGTTGAAGGGGACGAAAATACCGTGCTGGTGCCGGGTGACCGCTACGCACAAATGCGCAACGTCTACTTTATTCCGTCTGCTCTGGCGTTGAAAAACTGGCTGGAGAAGTGCGGTTTTGTTGATGTCCGCATTGCCGACGTGTGTGTGACCACTACCGAAGAACAGCGCCGCACCGAGTGGATGATTACCGAATCGCTGGCTGATTTCCTCGACCCGAACGACAGCAGTAAAACGGTAGAAGGGTACCCTGCCCCGCTGCGTGCGGTCTTGATTGCGCGTAAGCCGTGATGGATTGCCGGATGACCGTTACGTATAGCACCGTTTCTCCAAAATAGTTCAAGTTGCAGCAAGGCGGCAACACAGCAAATCCCCGGGAGCGTAGATAACTACGTGACCGGGGTGAGCAAGGCGGCCAACGCGGCTGCGGCTTGAAATATGAAGGAGAAAAAAAGGCCCCTGTAATTGCAGGGGCCTGGTACGAGCAAGCATCATATTGGGCGACATGATGCAACGGTAAAAATCAGCTGGCCCGATGGTGCGCAATAATCGCTTTCATTTCAGCAACCGCCGCCCCGTCTACCGCATAGCGGGAATATTCATCCGCTTGCGCATCCGAAGACATCGACAACCCCGCATTGCGATAACGCATGGGAGAAGCCAGCCATACTCCGGCAGAACTGTGGACTTCCTGCACACCGGCGTCGAGGAATAGAGACAAATTCGCAGCGCGAACCCCCGCTCCGGCCATAATGATTGGAGCACCGGGCTGTGCAATAAGTTCCATTATTTTTGTTAAACCTTGCGCAGCATCTGATTTTTGCCCGGAAGTCAGCACTCTGGCGACACCCAAATCAGATAAACTTTTCAGCGCATTTAAGGGGTTGGCACACATATCAAAGGCCCGATGAAACGTGACATTTAGCGTACCGGCTGCCCGCATAATTTTTTCCATGCGCGACATATCGACGTTGCCATCAACATCTAATAACCCGGTTACCAGCCCGGAGAATCCGAGATCTCTGACCATGGCGATATCATCCAGCATGGCGGCGAATTCACCGTCGGTATAGCAAAAATCCCCGCCGCGCGGGCGGATAATCGGATTGACGGGAATATCAATATGCTGACGAACGCTACGTAATACGCCCAGTGATGGGGTTAAGCCCCCTTCTTTGGGTGCCGAACACAGTTCAATACGATCCGCGCCATTTTTTTGTGCCGTCAGCGCACACTCCATGCTGTAACAGCAGATTTCCAGCAGTGCCATGGTTACTCCTGTTGCTCGCTTGCCACAATTTGCTCAATTGACCACGGATGAAACTTGATGGTCACGCTGCCATCGCTGACCGCCAGCGTCGGGTTCGGTAACCGCTCACGCTCGCCTTGTGGTGAACTGGTTTTCACAAAGATACCCGGCTGACTCAATCCTTCATCAGAAAGCAATGCCAGCGCTCGCGCATTCAACGTTTCCGGCTCGCCCGGTAGAACAATCTCAATATGCTCCCAACCCTCATGTGGGTAGCGTTTTTCACCCGGCCACGGCAACTCGACAATAGAAAACTGCCATTGTGCCACGCACACCGGCTCATCCAGTTTGAACAAGCAAATCGGTCTGCCATTAATGATATTTTCCGACAACAGCTGGCCGCACTGTTCAAACCCGCGACGCCAGCGCTCTGCGGTGGTGTTTTGATGACAGCGCAGAGAGATGTGGTCGGCTTCAAGCGGAGCAATATTCAGACCCAGACGGGTGGAAAGTTCGCTTAACGCTTGGGTGAAATGTCCTAAATCTGCGGAAATATCATGCAGTTCTGCAACGGTTTGCCAGTTCGCCATATTGAAAGCTCATATCCATGTTCAAAGCCGCTAATTTACTCTGTTGCGTAGCACCATCCAACCGCTGTTTTTTTTACGAACAAAATGAATGATTATGCGTAATTGCATTGTCCCTATTTTAGGCCGCGCGCGGCACGCGCAATGCTGACGGCAACGGGCATTTGCAGTATACTCCCGGCCTAAATTCTTAATCTGGCGCGGTGTATAGTAAAGCGCTTCATAAATGTAAGGTATTCCGGTGAATATTCAGGCTCTTCTCTCAGAAAAAGTCCGTCAGGCCATGATTGCTGCAGGTGCGCCTGCAGATTGCGAACCTCAGGTTCGTCAGTCAGCAAAAGTACAGTTCGGCGACTATCAGGCCAACGGCATGATGGCAGTCGCTAAAAAACTGGGTATGGCGCCGCGACAACTGGCAGAGCAGGTGCTGACTCATCTGGATCTCAACGGGATTGCCAGCAAGGTTGAAATTGCGGGCCCGGGCTTTATCAATATTTTCCTCGCTCCAGCATTCCTGGCGCAGCACGTGCAGCAGGCGCTGGCCTCCGATCGTCTGGGCGTTGCGCAGCCAGAAAAGCAAACCGTTGTTGTTGACTACTCTGCGCCAAACGTGGCGAAAGAGATGCACGTAGGCCACCTGCGCTCCACCATTATCGGTGATGCGGCTGTCCGTACGCTGGAGTTTCTCGGCCATAAAGTCATCCGCGCAAACCACGTTGGCGACTGGGGAACCCAGTTCGGTATGCTCATCGCGTGGCTGGAAAAGCAGCAGCAGGAAAACGCGGGTGAAATGGCGCTGGCTGACCTTGAAGGTTTCTATCGTGACGCGAAAAAACATTACGACGAAGATGAAGAATTCGCCGAGCGCGCACGTAGCTACGTGGTGAAGTTGCAGGGTGGTGATGCTTACTTCCGCGAAATGTGGCGCAAACTGGTCGACATTACCATGTCGCAGAACCAGTTAACCTACGATCGTCTGAACGTGACGCTGACCCGCGACGACGTGATGGGTGAAAGCCTGTACAACCCGATGCTGCCAGGCATTGTTGCGGATCTCAAAGCCAAAGGCCTGGCCGTTGAAAGCGAAGGCGCGACTGTCGTATTCCTTGATGAGTATAAAAACAAGGAAGGCGAACCGATGGGCGTTATCATCCAGAAGAAAGATGGCGGCTATCTGTACACCACCACCGACATCGCCTGCGCCAAGTACCGTTACGAAACACTGCATGCCGATCGCGTGCTGTATTACATCGACTCCCGCCAGCATCAGCATTTAATGCAGGCATGGACCATCGTGCGTAAAGCCGGTTACGTGCCGGATTCCGTACCGCTGGAACACCACATGTTCGGCATGATGCTCGGCAAAGACGGTAAGCCGTTCAAGACCCGCGCGGGTGGCACGGTCAAACTGGCCGATCTGTTGGATGAAGCGCTGGAGCGTGCACGTCGCCTGGTGGCTGAGAAGAACCCGGACATGCCTGCCGACGAGCTGGAAAAACTGGCGAATGCGGTCGGTATTGGCGCCGTGAAGTATGCCGATCTGTCGAAAAACCGTACCACGGATTACATCTTCGACTGGGACAACATGCTGGCCTTCGAAGGCAATACCGCGCCGTACATGCAGTATGCCTACACCCGCGTACTGTCCGTATTCCGTAAGGCAGATATCGACGAAAACGCGCTGGCCAATGCCAACGTCATCATCAACGAAGATCGTGAAGCCCAGCTGGCAGCGCGTCTGCTGCAGTTTGAGGAGACGCTGACCGTCGTGGCACGTGAAGGCACGCCGCACGTAATGTGCGCTTATCTGTACGATCTTGCCGGCCTGTTCTCTGGTTTCTACGAACATTGCCCAATCCTCAGCGCGGAGAGCGAAGAGATTCGTAACAGCCGCCTGAAGCTGGCACAGTTGACGGCGAAAACGCTGAAGCTGGGTCTGGATACGCTGGGTATCGAAACCGTAGAACGTATGTAATCACCACGAGTGATGTGAAAGCCCGCGCTATGTCGCGGGCTTTTTTATTTTCCCGAATGACCGCCCTCGTAGGTCTGATAAGCGATGCGCCATCAGGCCTACGAGAAACGGCTACGTTCACTGTAATTTGTTACAACTCACAAGGAATGACACATTTCCGTAGAGGGATGGAACATCTTTTACCTGTTATCCCATTTACACCTCCGTATCATTAGGCGGCGAATTAATCAGGTGTGGGTCCATGACATTCAGAGATTTTGAGGCGGAAGAGAAACTCTTTCAGCGACGGGTAATAGTGGCCTTTGGCCTGGTGGTCATCTGTTTTGGCATCCTGATTTATAACCTCTACAACTTACAAATTCGCGAGCATCAGTATTACACCACCCGCTCAAATGCCAATGACATCAAAATGCTGCCGGTTGCCCCAACGCGCGGCATCATTTACGATCGCAACGGTATCCCGCTGGTGCGCAACGTCACCTGGTACGATATTTCTGTCACTCCTTATAAAATCAACGATATGGATGCCTTGCTAAAGCAGCTAACGCCTATTGTTGACCTGACCCCTGATGAGATTGACCAGTTTCGCCACGATCTGAAATCCAGTAGTCGCTATCGCCCGGTGGTGCTCAAAAATGCGCTGACCGACGTGGAGATCGCCCGTTTCTCGGTTAATCAGTTTCATTTCAGCGGCGTCACCATCAATAGCTATGAAGATCGCCAATATCCGTATGGCGCAGAGTTGGCGCATGTGCTCGGCTATGTCTCTAAAATCAATGACAGCGACCTGAAAGCGTTGGATAAAAAGGGGCTGGCAGAAAACTACGCTGCCGATCACAACATTGGCAAGCAGGGGATCGAACACTATTACGAAAACGATCTGCACGGCAAAACGGGTTATCAAGAAGTCGAAGTCGATAACCACGGACGCATCGTACGCCTGATAAAAGATGTACCGCCTGTTGCCGGAAAGGACATCCACCTGACGCTGGATTTACACTTACAGGAATATATAGAGGGCCTGCTGGTCGGTCAGCGCGCCGCCGTGCTGGTTGAAGATCCGCACGATGGCTCGGTGCTGGCGATGGTCTCTAACCCCAGCTATGATCCTAATCCGTTCGTCAAAGGTATCAGCTACCAGGACTACAACACGCTGCTGCAGGATAAAGACCTGCCGTTGATTAACCGCGTCACGCAAGGTTTGTACCCTCCCGCTTCCACGGTCAAGCCGTACATGGCGATGTCAGCATTGCTCAATGGCGTTATCACCCCGCAGACCAGCTTCTTTGGCGCGCCAACATGGACATTGCCCGGCACTGAGCGACATTATCGCGACTGGAAAAAAACCGGTCATGGCATGTTGGACGTGACCAAAGCAATTGAAGAGTCCGCTGATACGTTCTTCTATCAGGTGGCGTATATGATGGGCATTGACCGAATCAACAGCATGCTTAGCCAGTTTGGTTACGGTAAACCCACCGGCATTGATCTTGATGAAGAGTACAACGGGCTGTTACCGAGCCGCGACTGGAAACAACGGGTGCATAAAAAAGCCTGGTATCAGGGAGACACCATTTCGGTTGGTATCGGTCAGGGATACTGGATCGCCACGCCAATCCAGATGGTGAAAGCAATGGTGGCACTGATTAACAACGGGAAAGTGATTGCCCCTCACCTGTTGCAGGCTGAAGAGAGTGGTAAATCTGTTACGCCTTATCATGCCGCCACGGTACCGTCACAGATTGCCTCTCCCTCCTCGCCCTATTGGGGACTGGTACGTGAGGCGATGTTTGGCATGGCCAATGCGCCGAACGGGACAGGTTATAAATTTTTCCATACTGCACCTTACGGAATTGCGGCGAAAAGCGGAACCTCACAGGTTTTCAGCCTGAAAGAAAACCAGACTTACAATGCGAAGATGATCCCCATCCGCCTGCGTGACCACGTGTTCTATACCGCGTTTGCACCGTATAAGAACCCCAAAGTCGCCGTGGCGTTAATTCTGGAAAACGGCGGCAGCGACGGCATTACCGCCGCGCCGGTTATGCGTCAGATTATGGATCATCTGTTTGTGCCGCAGGGCAACGCCGCACAAACAGAGGTAACTCAACAAACAGCGCCGACAGCGCCGTCGGACACCGATATCAAAAATACTTACGCAAGTATTCGGTGAGACACAGCATCGCCATCGCCTGGCCGTAAGGCATGGAGGTCAGCGGAATGTTGCGATAGAACTCGAGATTGTGCCCCATCCCGGTACCAAATGAGGTTTGCAGCAGCTCCCCTTCTGGTGAGATATGCTGCACAATGCCTTTGATGGCGAGTTCTGCTACCGCCGCATATTCCTGCCCGACATAACGCTTACGCACCGCTTTCAAAATCCCATAAGCAAATCCGGCGGTGGCTGACGCTTCAAGGTAAGAATGCGGATCGTCCAGCAACGTGTGCCACAGACCACTCTCATCCTGACACGTCGCCAGGGCCGCAATTTGCGCATTCAATACCTGTACCAGATAGCGACGAACGGCATTATTCTCCGGTAAATCGACCAGTTCGAGGAACTCCGGAATAACAATAGTTAGCCAGCTGTTACCGCGCGCCCAGCGGGCGTTGGCAAAGTTATGATTTCCCTCATAGCTCCAGCCGTGGAACCACAGACCGGTTTCTTTATCCATCAGGTTTTGCACATGTAACAGGAACTGATACGTCGCCTCTTCAACGTACTCGGGGCGGTTGAGCAGTTTGCCAATCTTCGCCAGCGGTAACACCGTCATCATCAACGTGTCGTCCCACATCTGCTGATGATTCTCTTCCGCCAGCGTGATGTGCTGCATACCACCAAAATCGGTACGCGGCATGTCGTGCATCGCCCACTCAGCCCAGGAATCAAGCCACGGCAGATACGCCGGATTGCGCGTTTCTTCATAGCGATACGCCAGCGTCAGAAACGGCGCCATGGTATTGACGTTTTTAGTCGTCGCGCCTTCTGCAAAGCGGTCGGCAAACCAGCCATCGATGATATCGCGCATCGTTTCATCACCGGTTTGCTGGTAATACTGGTACATCCCGTACAGGCCGACGCCGTGCGTCCACTCCCATCCAGCCCACCCTTTGGTGTCAATAACGCGTCCGTCGTCCAGTCGCAGCAAGAACTCACCGCTCTCATCATGAATATTGACCAGATTATGCGTCACCTTCTTGATGAGCGTTTTTAACGCATCTCTGGCAATAAAATGTTCAGGCTGACGTAACAACGGGCTGTGTTTAACCGGATAAACAATCATTTACTTAACCTCTGTACAATGTCGAATTCAATGCCGGACCATGTTGCAGTGATGGCGCAGCAGGTTTATTACGATTCAGGTAACCAATGTTGTTGTTACCCCAAAGTGATTCATACGGCATGCCTGACAGCATCTCTACAGTCGCACGGCCTTCAGGGGTGAGCCCTTCGGGCATAGGGTGCCCGGACTCGCGCATTTTTGCGGTCTCTTCACGCAAAGTGCTATGTGTTTGCAAATTCAGTTTGAAGCGCAGGGACACCAGGAACCCCAGCGCCAGTACAATCAACGTACCGCAGCTCAGAATAAGCAGGATGGTATGGCTGACCGCAGCAGGTTGTTCGCTCTGCCCGGAGACAAAACCCGACAACTGCATGACAATCCCGACCAGCATGACGGCCCCCGCCTGCGAGGCTTTTCGCGTTAAGGTCATAATGCCGGCAAAGATCCCTTCCCGACGCTGGCCCGTAATCACCTCATCCACATCGGCGATATAGGTGTAGGTATTCCACGGGACATAGTTGATGCCACCTCGTCCCAGGCCTGCAATAGCGGAAACCAGCAGCAATAAGGCGTAGACATCGCTCAGCCCGGCGTAATACAGCACCGCATATGAGAGAGAACTCAGGCCAAACAGAACCACCACCATCCGGTAAGATGGCGCGGGTCCAAAGCGGATGCACAGCGGGATCATGGCGATGACCGCAATAAACTGGAAGATAGCCATGGTGCCCAGCAGGTTCGACGCCATAGAGGCTTCCTGCATCAACACAAACACCACATAGTAGGTAAAGACCGCGTTGAACACGTCCTGCGCGATATAACCACCAAGATACATGCCCAAATGCTGACGGAAAATGCGGATGCGCAGCGTCGAACTCAGCTCAATGAAAAGACGACTCATGCTCTGACGAAAGGTCAGGCTTTTCTTCTCTTCTTCCGCGCGAAGTGCCGCTTCGGTCCATTCTTCACGCGGACGTTCCCAGGTAAAAAACCACACAAAAGTCAGCATCAACGCGCACAGCACCGAGAACACCAGGCTGGCGTAGAAGAATGAAACAGGATTGTGTTTACCAAACAGCGTCAGCAGTACGCCAGGTAGAAAAGAGGCCAATATGGCTGACATCTGGGCCATAGAAATGCGCGCGCCAGAAAACTTGGTTTTCTGTTTAAAATCGTCGGTCATTTCCGGTACCAACGTTTCATAGGGCACCAGAATCATGGTGTAAACCACATCAAACACCAGGTAGGTCAGCAGGTAGTACCAGAATCCCATGTCGCCGACCCACATGAGGGAGTAGCTAAAGACACAGGGGATCCCCAGCAGAATAAAAAACTTACGCCGGCCAAAGCGTTTACCAAGCCAGGTCGAGCCAAAGTTATCCGTTAAAAAGCCCATTAATGGGCTAACCACCGCATCCAGCACCCTGGCCGTCGCAAAAATAAACGTCGCCTCAATAGGCGTCAGGCCACAAAAAGTGGTGTAGAAATAGAGCAACCATGCGGCGGTCAGCGCCGTGGTCCCTGCGCCTAAAAAGTCACCTGCCCCATAGGCAAAATAATTTACCAACCCAATTTTACGTGTTCTCATTGCCGTTACCCCTGCACATTATTGGGAGGCCCCGCAATCCTCACTTCGACGCAGGACGTCCTTACACGGCCACAGTAAAAGTTAACCGCAAGGGAAACCTTTTTATTTCTGCCAGGGATAATCGCGAAATGGCAACAGCACAAAGAGTCCGGCAACGTAAGTCACCTATTTTATAAAACAGCGTTTCTTTTAAATCAAAGTGACGGGTCAAAAATTGCGAGGCAGCCAGCAGTTTCATCTGCCAGCTGCGATGAAGAAGAGAGAATTAACGGTAGTTGACGATGACCTGATTACTTTGCACCTGTAAGGCCGGGATCAGGCGACCCCCGCCGGGTACTTCCCAGACAAAATGCATCGGCTCCACGGCAGGTACGTTATTAAATCCGTGAGTGGTGCCGCTTTGCCCGTCCAGCTCAACGCAGCGCGACTGCGAACATAAACGCACACGCAGCCCTGCGGGCGTAGGGCCATTCAACTCATAGCGCCAGGCTACCAGCGTCATCAACCCCGAGACGGGCTGGCCGGGAACCAAAGGCGCAGACGAGGCAGACTGTCCGCGGTGATTTAACGTAATGCCCATGCCACTAGCCTGCCAGGCCCCTTCTCCGGCGGCCTGCACTGCCAGAGGAAACAATAACAACCACAGAAACTTACGCATTATTTACCTCCGATAGTCGCGGTCATGCGGATATGGCGGTTATCGGAAAGCTCCATATTCGACAACACCACCAGCTGCGGTATGCTGCGGCGTAAAAATCGTGCCAGCAGCGGTCTCAGTGCATGGTTAACCAACAGCACCGGCGGTGCGCCCAACATTTCCTGGCGCGATAACGCTTCCTGAGTTTGCGCCAACAGTCTGTCTGCCAGCCCCGGCTCCAGACCGCCGCCCCCTTGCAAGGCCTGCAACAGCAAGCGCTCAAGCGGCGTATCCAGACCAATAACCTGGACTTCGTCGTTCCCCGGGAACCATTGCTGGGTAATCGCCCTTCCCAACGCCACGCGGACCACGGCAGTGAGTTCATGCGGATCATTTTGCAGCGGCGCATGTTCAGCCAGGGTTTCGAGGATGGTGCGCATATCGCGAATCGGCACTTTTTCATCCAATAAATTCTGCAACACTTTATGTAGCGTGGTCAGCGTCACAACGCCAGGCACCAGGTCCTCGGTCAGTTTCGGCATTTCCTGCGACACGCGGTCCAGCAATTGTTGCGCCTCCTGACGTCCAAACAGTTCGGCGGCAAACTGGCCAATCAGGTGATTCAGATGCGTGGCGACGACGGTACTGGCTTCCACCACCGTGAAGCCCTGGATTTGCGCCTGTTCTTTTAACGCACTTTCAATCCAGATAGCGTCCAGGCCAAAGGCCGGATCAACCGTTTTCTCACCCGGCAGCGATCCCGCTGCCGTACCCGGGTTGATGGCCAGCCAGCGTCCCGGATAGGCATCCCCGCTGCCAATTTCTACCCCTTTCATCAGGATGCGATAGCGCGCAGGCTGCAGATCCATATTGTCGCGGATGTGCACCACCGGCGGCAGGAAGCCCATATCCTGAGCAAATTTCTTACGAATACTGCGAATTCGTCCCAGCAACTCGCCATCTTGCTGAAAATCCACCATCGGGATCAGGCGATACCCCACTTCCATCCCCAGCGAGTCTTCCAGTTGGACATCGTTCCAGGTTGCTTCCACCACCGCATTATTTTCCGGCATTTTGATCGACTGAGGTTCCGCAGGGGCTTTTGTCTCGCGACCGCGCAGCCACCAGGCCAGACCCAATAGCGCAGCGGTAAACATCAGAAATACCAGGTTTGGCATGCCGGGTACCAGGCCCAGTAAACCGAGCACCGCCGCACTGAGCACCATCACGCTGGGGTTACTGAATAGCTGGGTGACCATCTGTTCGCCGACATCCTGATCGGTACTGACACGCGTCACGATAACGCCCGCCGCGGTGGAGATAACCAGCGCCGGGATTTGGGCGACCAGACCGTCACCGATGGTCAGCAAGGTGTAGCTTTCAGCCGCACTGCCCATACTCATACCGTGTTGTAATACGCCTACCAGCAGGCCGCCGACCACGTTAATCACCATGATCAGAATACCGGCGATAGCGTCCCCGCGGACAAATTTACTCGCACCGTCCATAGAGCCGTAAAAATCAGCTTCCTGGGTCACTTCTGAACGACGTTTTTTGGCTTCATCTTCCCCAATCAGTCCGGCATTGAGATCGGCGTCAATCGCCATCTGTTTACCGGGCATACCGTCCAGCACAAAGCGTGCACCAACTTCGGCAATACGACCGGCACCTTTGGTAATAACCATAAAGTTGATGATGACAAGAATGACGAAGACCACGATACCGATGGCAAAGTTACCGCCCACCAGGAAGTGGCCAAACGCTTCAACCACCTTCCCCGCCGCCGCCGAACCGGTATGCCCTTCCATCAAAATAATACGCGTCGAGGCAACGTTCAGCGCCAGGCGTAATAATGTGGTGAACAGCAAAATGGTCGGGAAGGCAGCGAATTCGAGCGTGCGCTGGGTGAACATCGCCACCAGCAACACCATGATCGACAACGCAATGTTAAAGGTAAACAGTAAATCAAGGATGAACGCTGGCAGCGGCAGCACCATCATCGACAAGATAAGCAGGATGAGGATCGGCCCGGCAAGAATCTGCCATTGTGTGGATTTCAGGTTGCCGGGCAGGCGCAGCATCGCGACCAGATTAGCCATCAGTATTCTTCTCGTTCATAAAATCCAGTGCTTCAGGCACCGGTAGGTTTCCAGGTTGCGGTGGCGGCTTGCCGCCCGCCAGACGCCAGCGTTTTAATTGCCATACCCACGCCAGCACTTCTGCGACGGCAGCATACAGCTGGCCGGGTATTTGCTGACCAATCTCAGCATGGCGATATAACGCACGCGCCAGCGGTGGTGCTTCTAAGGTGGGGACTCGATGTTCCGCGCCAATTTCGCGAATACGCAACGCGACCAGCCCCGCCCCTTTGGCAACGACGCGTGGCGCACTCATTTTGTTTTCGTCATACTGCAAGGCGACCGAATAGTGTGTGGGGTTAGTCACAATGACGTCGGCTTTCGGCACATCCGCCATCATGCGTCGCTGCGCTGCCGCACGCTGCATCTGGCGAATTTTGCCTTTAACGTGCGGGTCACCTTCGCTTTGTTTATATTCATCGCGAATATCCTGACGTGACATGCGCAGCTTTTTCACATGGCTGTAAATTTGGAAAAAAACGTCAAATCCCACCATCGGGATCACCCCGAGCACCACCAGCAGCGCACACATGCCAACTAAATCAAGGGCATTACCCATTGCGGTAATCGGTGATTCGGCCATCAACCGCATCATCTCCGGCCACTTGTGCCAGAGATAGAATCCAGCCACGCTGCCAACCAGCGTTGACTTCAGGATGGCTTTCAGCAGTTCCGCCCCGGTTTGCGCAGAAAACATGCGCTTGATACCCGGCAGCGGATTCAGCTTCGAAAATTTGGGTTGCAGCGATTTACCGCTGAAGATCAAACCGCCCAACATCACCGGCGAGATCAATGCCACCAGCACCACGCCAGTAATCAGCGGTAACAGCGCAATCATGGCGTCTTTAATCAGCAGAATGATTTGGCTGAGGATCAGATTAGGGTCATTGACCATACTGTGATCAAAACGTAGCCCGGCCGACAGCATACCCGCCAATCTGCGGGCCAGCGACTCCCCGCCGATCCAGATAATGCACACGCCCACCAGCAAAATAAGCAGTGAGGTCAGCTCTTTGGAACGGGGGATCTGCCCTTCTTCCCGCGCTTTTTCAAGTCGGTGGGGTGTGGGGGCTTCTGTTTTGTCGTCGTCGCTTTCTTCTGCCACAGTGCGTGCTCGTTACCCATTCGGTCTTGCTTATCATGCCAGCGCGGTCCGTAACCAATGGCGAGAAAAAACCGTGCAATTATGCTCTTTTCTGGGTTTACCCGGCTAAAACGCTCCTGACATACCGTTTTACCGTCGGATAAAACAGCCGTCACAGCATAATATTTTTTAATTTCTGAATTAAGAAACGTTAAAAAATGATGCACACGTCCGCGTCGACAGAACAAAATCGAATAAAAAAATAGCAATTTCGTCCAGCTTTTAGAAGATTGCCATATAAGCAACCCTTAACATAATCACATTAACTATCACTCTCCTCAAAATCCAATAATATAACTTGAACCATAAGTTTCAATTATATTCAGCTTAACCCCGCCCTACTCCACAACTATTAAACCTCATGTATACTGACCGCCGAATAATATTACCGCTGAACAACATCCATATTTGCATAGAATACAATGTCATATTTACAGGGAGTTTCAGATCATGAAGATGAAAAAAGGTGTTATTTTCCTTACTCTGCTGTCCGCATATTCATTCACCGCATTAGCCGCAGAAATGAATGCAGGGACGATTCACTTTACCGGAGAAATTATTGAGCCAAGCTGTGTCATTGATGGGGATAATGGTACGGATAGTACTATACCGCTCGGTACCTGGCCGACGTCATTATTTACCGCTGTGGGTACAGAAACAGATCTGATCGATGTCGATATAAAACTAACTGACTGCCCGGTGACGACTGACGGATTAACGTCTGTGCAGTTAACATTTAATGGCACAACAGCGCTAACCAAGTCCACAACGCTTCTTGACGTCAGCCAGATCACAACCGCAGGAGAAGCCGCGGCGACCGGGGTCGGTATTGCACTTAGCCCAAAGAAATCCCCGACACAGTTGCTGGCATTCGATGGCTCGGAAGGACAAATTTATATCCCGCTATCAACAGTACCTACCGATTCCATTCAGGCTAATCTTCTGGCTCGCTATAAATCGTTCGCAACCGACGTGACCGCTGGCCCTGCTGATGCGGACATGACAATCAATATTTTATATCGCTAACACTTCCTGTTTTTACGCCTGGAATACTTCCGGGCGCTTAATACCATCGACAATACTTCACACTATTACGGATCCAAGTTATGCGAATCCTTATTATGGCGACATTATTGCCCCCTCTCTTTTACTCGTATTGTTGTCCGGCAAGTGGTATTCAGGTTGGCCGCACACGGATTATCTTTGACGCCAACAAAAAAGAGGTCGCGCTGGCGTTAACCAATACCGACACACAACTACCCTGGTTAATTCAGTCGTGGACCGATACGGGGGATGAGAAAACACGGGGGCCGTTTATCGTTACCCCACCGCTTTTCCGCCTTGATGCGCAAAAAGAGCAGAGTCTGCGTATTAGCTGGAACGGTACGCCGCTGCCTGAGAATAAAGAATCGCTGTTTTATATGAACGTGCGCACTATTCCCGCCACAGCCAAAGAGGATGAAAGTAAAAATGTTCTTCGATTGATCTACAAAACCCGGATAAAACTGTTCTGGCGGCCGAAAAAAATCAACGGGACACCGATAGAAAGCTGTAAACAATTGCAGTTCACGCGTTCAGGTAACCAGTTACAGGTAACGAATAATAACGCCTTTTATACCGTTTTCGATAGCTTACGTCTGGGCGCAGTTTCACTCCCGAAGGCGGACATGGTCGCTCCGTTCAGTACCGCCACTTTCCCGCTGCCCGGACAAGCTAACGGTAATCAGGTTAGCTGGCATTGCATTACCGACTATGGAAATGCATCGCAACAATACTCGGCTCCGTTGAGCAAAAGGGGTTAATGTTGCGAGGTTCAACGTATCCATCATCGAGGCTGTCGCTATTCATTCGCGCTCTTCTCAGCATGGCATTTGTCGTTTCAGGCCATGCTTTCGCGCGGGAATACTCCTTTTCTTCATCTTCACTGGAGGGCAACGAACTCTCACAGCAGAATATCGATTTGTCGCTTTTCTCCCGCGAAAATGCGCAACTGCCCGGCACCTGGCCTTCACGACTACGTCTCAATAAAACGTTGCTGGATGAAGAGTCGATTACTTATAAAAGTGGCGCCGATGGCACGCTTCAGGCACAGATCACGCCGGGAATGCTGCGCCACTGGGGCGTCAAAATTGAAGACTATCCTGCGCTTGCGGATGCGCCAGCGAATGTTCCCCTTCCCCAGCCTTTGGGTTATTACATTCCGCAAGCCTCATCATCGCTCGACTTTTCGGCAATGACGCTCAATATCAGCATGCCGCAGGCCGCCATCTCGAACCCGGACATCGAGGGTATTAACCCCGCACTGTGGGATGACGGCGTCCCGGTTCTGTTTACCGATTACAGCTATTCTGCTTCACAGACCCGTGACGGCAATCATAATACCTCTGAGAACCAATACCTCAACCTGCGCAGCGGTCTCAACCTAGGCGGATGGCGGGTACGCAATTATTCCACCTGGAGTAAATCTGAAAGTACCAACGCCTGGGACGCCATCAATACCTATCTGCAACATGATATCGATGTCCTGCGCAGCCAGTTTACCGCCGGCCAGAACAGCACCCGCGGCGATGTCTTCGACAGCATTCAGTACACCGGGGTAAATCTGGCCTCCGATGACGAAATGTTGCCCTACAGTCAGCGCGGCTACGCGCCCGTTATTCGCGGGATCGCCAGTTCAAATGCTGAAGTTTCCATCCGGCAAAATGGCTATTTGATCTACCAGCAAAACGTTGCGCCGGGTGCCTTTGAAATTTCCGATCTCTTCTCGACAACCAACAGCAGCGATCTGGAGGTTACGGTCAAAGAAGCCGACGGGACCGAACATCATTTTACCCAACCCTACTCCAGCACCGCCGTGATGTTACGTCCTGGCAGGATAAAATACGAAATCACCGCCGCCCGTTACCGGGCCGCCAGCGGCAGCGACGAGAAAGAGCCCGAGTTTGTTCAGGCCAGTTTGATCTACGGCTTGAACAATGCCGCCACGCTGTTCACAGGGGTCACCTCTTCCGTTGATTATCAGGCGGCGAACGCAGGTGTCGGCATTGCACTGAGCGATTTGGGTGCCCTTTCGATTGATGTCACGGCAGCCAGAGCCTCCCTTGACGATGATCAAACTCGCTCCGGACAATCGTATCGCCTGCTTTATTCGGGGAAGATCGAGCGTACCGACACCAACTTCACGCTCGCCAGCTATCGCTATTCTACGCAGGGCTATTACAGCTTCAGTGATGCCAATAAGCAATACAGCGGCAATGAAGATGACCTGATGTTCAGCTACAACAAACGCAATCGAATTCAGGCCAGTATCAGTCAAACGTTGCTCGGCAGCAGCATCTACCTCAACGGTTATCAGCAGGACTATTGGGGAACCTCAGACACGGAACGCAGCCTGTCTGCCGGGATAAATACCACGATAAATGGCATTAGCTATCATCTGACCTATACCTACAGTAATACCAGCGATCGGACAGACGATCAGATGATCGCCTTTGGGCTCAGCGTGCCGCTCAGCCGCTGGCTGCCTAATGCGTGGTCGAGCTATAACGTCAGCAGCAGCAAGCAGGGTTATACTCGCCATAATATTGGCCTGAATGGCACGCTGCTTGACGATCAGCGCCTGAGCTACTCCTTGCAGCAAAGCCATAGCAATCATGATGGCGAAGACACCAGCAGTCTGTACAGCAGCTACCGCTCGCAGTATGCCAATCTGAACGCTGGCTATTACACCTCGTCAGATAACTCGCAGCAGGTGAATCTGGGCGCCAGCGGGGCGATAGTTGCTCATCCTCATGGCGTCACGCTCTCTCAGCCGCTGGGCGATCAGTTTGCCATTGTCTCTGCTCAGGGGGCAAAAGGCATCCGCTTTCAGAATCAGCGCGGCGTCCGTACCGACTGGCAGGGCAATGCGGTGATCCCCTCCCTGACGCCGTATCAGAAAAACAGCATTCGTATTGATACCACCAGCCTGCCGGAAGATGTCGATACCGATGAAACCGCCACCACCGTCATTCCGAGCCGTAGCGCGGCGGTAGCCACGACCTTTACCGCCCACATTGGGTATCGCGCCTTGCTCCACCTCACCGACGCAAAGGGGCATGCGATTCCTTTTGGTGCGATGGTCTCCGTCGATAATTCATCAATTATCGGCATCGTTGATGACACCGGCACCGTCTACCTGGCGGGCGTTCCAGCGACCTTCCCGATAACCATTCAATGGGGCAAGGCTCGTGGACAACAATGCCATGCCAGCGTGGTCCTCCCTGAGCCAGAACACGCCGCGAATCTCGCAGGCATTCTCTCAACCCAGGCCATTTGCAAACAGGAATAACGCATGCGCCACATTTTTGCGATCGTATTGACCCCAGTTCTCTTTCTATTACCCGCCTCGGTCCAGGCTACGGCAACACTATTAACAAATTGCTTCAATTCAGCGGCAGACTATTCGGTGCAGTATGAATATGAACTCAGTAGCACAGAAAATATCGCAACTAATTCATACGTAACGGGGAGCTACATATCAGGCTCCGGGCCTGAGCTCGAAGCCAACTGCGCATGTCCCGCCAACACCACCTCAGCATCGACGGTTTATGAATACAATTTCGCCGGTAGTCCGCTGACGGCAGGCGTCAGCGGATACGGTGTCTTAACAGATGCTCTGGATATAAAGGTTTCGGGATTTAATGATGCTATCGATAATCCCGATGGTAATGGTTTAACTGAGATCAGAATCACCGAATACCCCACCCCAATTGGCAATATGTCCAGCCAAAAGGCAGAGCAAAGACAGACTGAAGGTACTGCTGACGTCTGTAGCGATGAAACGCGACCGACCGACGGCGCAACGATAAAACGTAAATTCAGACTGAGCGTAATACGTTTTTCCCTGTACATAAAAAAACCGATTCTGGGTGAAGAGATCATCAATCCCACGCGGGTTGTGCAAAGCTATACCTGTTTATATACAGGCGGCGGTTCTTGCCAAAACACCGATGCGCAGCTGGTGTCCAATATCTGGCTGAGCGGCAAACTTACGGCACCGCTCAGCTGTACAATTAACGCCGGTAGCACCATTGAGGTTGATTTGGGGAGTATTGTCAGCAGCCAGTTTGTTAACCCAGGCCAATCGCCAGGCGGTTATACGCTAAAAGATGTCAATATTTCCTACCATTGTGACGGCCCCGCCATCAACAACAGTGACAAAATTAAGCTGACGCTGACCGCCGATCAAGGGGTGGTAGACGGTAGCCAGTCCTACATCGCCAAACTGATTGGCAGAGACGATCTCGGCATCAGAATGTTTGATGCCAACAATCAGAACGTGGCGCTGGATGGCTCAGTCGATTTTCCGGTCGCGCTGGATGAACAGGGAAATGGCACAATTAGCATGACAGCAGCACCAGTCTCTACCACCGCCAGCCGCCCGGAACCAGGGACCTTTGAAGGCAACATGACCGTTAAAATGGATCTACGCTGAGAATGTTCCCCACAGGCCACACCGTGACCTGTGGGGAATCGTGCAACAATCAGAAGCCAAGGCTGTCCAGCAGGTCGTCAACCTGATCCTGGCTTGCCACGACGCCCGCTTTCGAGGTGTCTACCTGCGGGCCGTTCAGCAAACTTTCGTTTTCACGTTTTGGACGGGCGCCCTGCTCAGGGATGTTCTCCAGCAGCACCATTAACAGCTGGCGCTCAATTTCCTGAATAACGTCCATCATGCGCTTGATAACCTGGCCGGTAAGATCCTGGAAATCCTGCGCCATCATAATGTCCAGCAGCTGAGCGTTGGTAAAGCTGGTGTGTCCTGGGACATCACCGAGGAATTGACGCGTGTCGATCACCAGTTCACGGGCATCAGACAGTTCAATCGGATTCTCGAACCATTCGTCCCAACGCTTGCTCAGAGTTTTGGCCCCTTTTTCCATTGCGTCCTGATGTGGCTGCGAGGCTTCTACGCTGTTCAGCGCACGCTCTGCCGCCTGTGCGGTCATTTGCACAACGTAATCCAGACGATCGCGCGCATCCGGGATCGCTTCCGCCGCTTCAGCAATGGCCTGATCCAGCCCCAGTTCACGCAGGCTGTCGCGCAGCATTCGGGTCAGACTACCGATGCGCGCGATGATATCCCCTGCTGAATGTTCATCAACAGGTTTAATTTGTGGTTGCATCATCATCATCACACCCTCACATGCCCAGTTTCTCAAAGATTTTATTGAGTTTCTCTTCCAGAGTCGCCGCCGTGAAAGGTTTCACCACGTAACCACTTGCACCGGCTTGCGCGGCGGCAATAATGTTCTCTTTCTTCGCCTCCGCGGTCACCATCAGCACCGGCAGAGCAGACATACCGCCGTCGGCACGAATGGTTTTCAGCAATTCCAGTCCATCCATGTTTGGCATGTTCCAGTCAGAAATGACAAAACCAAATCCCCCTGCCTGCAGCTTATTCAGGGCATCCACACCGTCTTCGGCTTCTTCAACATTGTTGAATCCCAGCTCCTTTAACAAGTTGCGCACGATGCGACGCATGGTGGAAAAGTCATCCACAACCAGAAATCTCAGCTCTTTATCCGCCATAAAATACTGCTCCTCATTAAATACGTATTGCCTGTCCGGCACTGATTTTCGCCAGCATCTGCTGGCTTACCTGGCTAAGATCGACCACTTCGCTCACGCCACCCATATTGATGGCCTCGCGCGGCATGCCGAACACCACACAACTTGCTTCGTTTTGCGCAATGGTCCAGGCGCCTGCCTGGTGCATCGCTAACATTCCGGCGGCACCATCGTTGCCCATGCCTGTGAGGATCACGCCCACAGCATTTCGCCCCGCCTGTTTTGCCACCGAATGAAACAGCACATCCACAGAAGGCCGATGCCGGTTAACCGGCGGCCCATCATGAATTTTGATCACATAGTTAGCCCCGCTGCGAGCCAACTCCATATGTTTGTCACCAGGGGCGATATACGCATGTCCCGGCAATACACGTTCGCCGTCTTCCGCCTCTTTCACGCTGATCTGGCACAGTTTGTTCAGGCGCTCGGCAAATGAGCGAGTAAAACCTGGAGGCATATGTTGGGTGATGATGACCGCCGGACTGGAAAGCGGTAGCGGCTGTAGCACATGGCGTATCGCCTCCGTTCCCCCGGTCGACGCGCCAATAGCGATCAGTTTTTCAGAACTGAGCAACGGCACCGCTTTCAGCGTCTTCGGCGCGGCAATCGGTTTATGCGCCGCCAGACGCGCGCGGGATGCCGTACGCACTTTCTCGGCAATCATCTCGCTGTAGGCCAGCATCCCTTCGCGGATCCCCAGTTGCGGTTTGGTGACAAAGTCAATCGCCCCCAACTCCAGCGCCCGCAGCGTGACTTCAGAACCTTTTCCGGTCAGAGAAGAGACCATCACCACCGGCATCGGACGTAAACGCATCAGCTTCTCAAGAAAATCGAGGCCGTCCATGCGCGGCATTTCCACATCCAGTGTCAGGACGTCAGGATTAAATTTTTTGATCAAATCCCGGGCAACCAGTGGATCTGGCGCCGTCGCGACCATCTCCATATCGCTGTGGCTGTTAATAATCTCCGTCATGATTTGACGCATCAATGCGGAATCATCGACTGACAATACCCTGATTTTACTCATGATTTATCCTTACCCGGCGCATGCGCATACACCGTTTGTCCGCGCAGGCTAAACTCGCGCACGAGGTTGCTAAAGTTTTCTGAGTGACCGGCAAACAGCAGCCCATCAGGCTTAAGGAGTGGAACAAAACGGTGTAAAATGTCTTGCTGTGTCGTTTTATCAAAATAGATCATAACGTTACGACAAAATATGGCGTCGAACGGACCCGGCACGTTGTATTTTTTATCCAGTAAATTCACGCTAGAAAATTCAACATGGCTCGCCAGTTCCTGACGCACGCGCACCAGTCCTTCATGCGGCCCGGTACCGCGCATGAAATAACGCTGTAGTTGCTGTGGCGACAGCGTTTTCAGTTCATCGAGCCGGTAAATGCCGTTTCTGGCTTTTTCCAGCACTTCGGTATCAATATCGCTGGCAAAAACGCGCCAGCGTCCAGGTGCCATACCCAGCGTATCGGCCAGCGTGATGGCGATACTGTAGGGTTCTTCACCGGTAGAGGCCGCCGCGCTCCAGACTCGGTATTCGCCGCTGCATCGACGCGCATGGTCGGTCAGCACCGGAAAATGATGTCCTTCGCGGAAAAAGGCGGTCAGGTTAGTGGTCAGGGAGTTAATAAACGCCTGCCACTCAGCGCTGTTCTGATTGGCTTCCAGTATGCTGAGGTAGCGACCAAAGTCGTCCAACTCCAGGGTACGCAAGCGGCGCACCAGACGGTTATACACCATGTCCCGCTTATGGTCGGCCAGCACGATACCCGCGCGCTGGTAGATTAATTGACATATCCGACGAAAATGCGCGTCAGACAGCGCGAGGCGCTGTGTCATCTGTAACAGTAATGACGTTTGCCCGGAGGGCAGAGATGATGTCATAGCGCCTTCTCAATCACATTCAGGATACAACGGGCACAGCCTGCGCTGCGCCAATTCGTGTTGTGTTACGGTTTGCTCTTCATGCTTAAAACACGATGCAGGCAGAAAGAGACTCTGCCTGCTCGACTGACTATCCGGTGTTAGCTCCCGGTTAAAATGTTTCCCAATTGCTATCGGGTTCAGTACTTTGCTGGCGCGGGTATGACGCAGGGGCCGCTGTTGAAGATGACCGTACATCGCGAGATTTAGCTGACAGTGGGCGTGCAGCCAGGCGGAAAGCCGATACCGACTGGGTTAGACGGCTGGCCTGTTCTTCGAGTGCGGCAGCTGCTGCTGCTGACTCCTGCACCAGCGAGGCATTCTGTTGCGTCACGCGGTCCATCTCGGACACGGCGAGCGCAACCTGGTCGATACCACGACTTTGTTCGTCAGACGCTGAGGCAATTTCGCCCATAATGTCGGTGACACGGGTTACCGCATTGACGATGTCTTTCATGGTTTCCCCGGCGCTCTCTACCAGTACCGAGCCGGTATCAACCCGAGAAACGGAGTCTTCGATTAAGGCTTTAATCTCTTTCGCCGCCTGCGCGCTGCGGCTCGCCAGATTACGCACTTCTCCCGCCACCACGGCGAAACCACGGCCCTGTTCACCGGCGCGAGCGGCCTCAACCGCCGCGTTCAGCGCAAGAATATTGGTCTGGAAGGCGATGCCGTCGATCACGCTGATGATGTCGGCAATTTTCTTCGAGCTGTCGGCGATTTCGTGCATGGTGTTCACCACACCATCGACCACCTTGCCGCCGTGCTGTGCGGTATCGGAAGCGCTTTTCGCCAGTTGCGAAGCCTGACGTGCGTTGTCCGCATTTTGCTTCACCGTTGCCGTTAGCTGTTCCATGCTGGCTGCCGTCTCTTCCAGCGCAGAAGCCTGCTGCTCGGTGCGCGACGAAAGGTCAGTGTTACCGCTGGCAATTTCGCTGGTACCGGAATAAATCGCATCGGAACCTTCCCGCACCAGGGTCACCGTTTCAATAAGCGATCGCTGCATATGATCAACCGTGCTGGCCAGTTCACCAATTTCATTGCGCCCGCTAACGGTTAATGAGGTGGTTAAGTTGCCGCTGGCTATTTCGCGGATATGGGCAATCACGCGGGCCAGAGGGTTAAGCAAGGTATGACGGATGCCGTACCACACCACTATCAGGATCAGCACCACCACCACGGCCAGAACGCCGAGCTGCCATTGGGCAAACTGGTAATCCCGCGCGCTTTCATCAAACGCCTGCAGGTAGAGTTTTTCACTGACGCCGGCATATTTCACGAGCGCCTCACCCAGTGCGTTTTGCATACCCTGGGTCGGCTGAGCAAAAAAACCATCCATGTTGCCGTTTTCCAGAAACTGCACCAGTTCGGTTAAGGCCGCATGGTACTGCTTATACTTGTCATCAATATTGCCGCTGGCTTCTACCATCTCAGGCAACGGCGTGATGCTTTTGAATTTTGCGTAATGCGCTTCTGCCTGCGCCAGCGTACCTTTCGCATTCTTCAGCAGATCGTTCTTCGCGCTGCTCTGTTGGTTAGATGCATCCATCATCATGCGCGCAGAGGATCGGCTCAGGTTAATGCGCGTTTGCAACATTAAGTCCCATGTTGAGGTGAGTTCACTTTGCTGCTGACGTAAATCGTTAGAAATAACAAAACTTTGCTGATTCTGTTGCAAGGAGGAAAACAACAGACCACCGGAAACAAGCTGTAGCAGTGCGAAAACCCCCAGCACCATCATCAGCATTGTGACAACGCGGATACGGTTAAACATAAGGCACCTTCCTGAAAACGAGTTATCAACGTTATCGGCACCCGCTGGGATAACTTTACGTTCGCGAAAAGGAAATCCTGCAGAAAAGAGACGTGTGAAAACACGGATGTCCCGGCCCCCCAACAAAATGGATAAAAAATTAAAAAAAGTTGAACCCTTTCCGGCTTTAATTTATATGATGAATGTTTTGCTACCACTTAATAAGTACAAGAAATGTGTAGCGGGGAAATAACTATTACATCATCACAGAGGGATTTTTAGTGGCAAATGCAAACAAACTCACGTTGTTCATCGTGGTCTTTATGCTGGCGGGGATCTTGTCAGGCGCGGCGATCCACTCCTGGGCTGCACCGAGCGTAGTCACCGCCTGGGCTGATAATATTACGCTGCTCACCGACATTTTCTTGCGGCTGATTAAAATGGTTATTGCGCCATTAGTCTTCAGTACGTTGACCGTCGGCATTATGCGGCTGGGAGAGACATCCACCATTGGTCGCGTTGGGGGCAAAGCCATGCTCTGGTTTATCAGTTCTTCCGTGCTGTCTATTTTGGTGGGCCTTTTTGTCGTCTCCCTTGAACAACCGGGGAGCGGGCTGAACCTGGCCATTCCACTGGAAGCCACCGATACAGGCCTCGCCGTCAGCGGCATGAGCCTGAAAGGTTTTCTCACTCACACGATCCCGACCAGCATTGCCGAAGCCATGGCCAATAATGAGATCCTGCAAATCGTGGTGTTCTCGATGTTCTTCGGTATTGGCGGGGCCTCACTCGGTGAGAAATTTAACGCGCCGCTAGTTGCCGCACTGGATGTGGTTTCCCACATTATGTTGAAGGTAACCGGGTATGTCATGTACGTGGCTCCGCTGGCAATTTTTGCCGCCATCTCCTCCGTCATCGCCACCCAGGGTCTGGGAATTCTGCTCAACTATGCCTCGTTCATCGGCGGCTATTACCTGGCGATTGTGCTGACCTGCCTGGTGCTACTCGCGGTCGGCTACGTGGTGTTGAAAAAAGAGGTATTTCGTCTGGTCAGCATGCTGAAAGATCCGGTGCTGGTGGCCTTCACCACCAGCAGCTCTGAAGCCGCGTATCCCAAAACGCTCGAGCAGCTGACGAAATTTGGCTGCTCACGCAACATCGTGTCGTTCGTGCTGCCGATCGGTTACTCGTTTAACCTGGTCGGCTCGATGGTGTACTGCTCCTTTGCATCGATGTTTATTGCGCAGGCCTATAATATTCACCTTTCTTTCGCCGAAATCACCGTGCTTATGCTAACGCTGATGTTAGCCTCAAAAGGGATTGCTGGCGTGCCGCGTTCGGCGCTGGTGGTACTGGCGGCAACAATTCCCAGCTTTAATATTCCGGTTGCAGGCATTCTGTTACTGATGGGTATCGACCACTTCCTCGATATGGGACGCTCGGCGATTAACGTGTTAGGCAACGGGATTGCCACCGCAATGCTTGCGCGGAATGAAGGGTTACTGGAAGAAAGCGAGCCATCAGAAAACATCACAGAGCAAATTAATGCTTAACTTTCTGTGAGAGGAGAAAAATTCCGTAAACGAAAGCAGCAAATCAACAAAGATAACCCCAGCCACAGGCTGGGGTATTTCAATATGATAACTTCCATCAACTACCAGCTGTAACGTACATTTAAGCTACCACTGAGATCGCCATAGTCATTACGTCCTTTTTGACCCGCCACTTGTCCAGTGATGCTCCACTGGCTATTCAGATTCGCCTGAATACCCACTTTCACCTCAGCGCGATCTGCCGGAAGATCCTGTTTCACCTCTGCGCCATCAAACGAAACGGCAACATCATCACTGGTGTGTAACCAGTTCACTTCCGCAAACGGCTGGATCACCGACGTGGTATTCTTGCGCAACTTGCCATCTACCCGCAGCCCCAGACGCGTGGTCCAGCTGTCACCGTTTTGTCCGTCAATGCGCGTTCCATTCTGCACGACTGCGTCCGCTTTATATTGCTGCCATGTCACCTGAGCCTGTGGCGTCAGGCTGATGATATTCTGGTTCTCAAGACCAATATCATACCGATAGCCTGTTTCCAGAGAGAGCGAGCTGGCCGTCGAATCATAATCCTTTGAGCCCGCGTCACCGTTATCCACGCTGTTATTGTAGAGGCCATACTGATACCAACTGTCCACATACAGTCCGCTGTGATTCTGCTCATCCGCAAACCAGGTGGCATAAGCGCCAAGATTATAACCGGCTACGTTACCACTGGCAGAGAACTGGCTTCCATCCGCCCCTCGGTTACCGCTGCTGTCCGTATCAGCGTTGATATAACTCACCATCAGCCCCGCTTTCAGGCTCTGCTTGCCATTATCCCAACTAAGCACATCACCACCTATCTGCAACTGAGAGTAGTTATTGTCAATATCCACATGGCCGTCAGCTGCCGTTGATGACGCTTCCCCCGTTTTAAAGCGCATCCACATACTGCCGTCATCAGTACGTAATTGACTACCCTCGCGGTCATAAAGGGTTTGCATTTGCAGATTACGTGCCATCCACTGGTTGCTCAGATAAGCGCCAATATCTGCCCGATACTGCGGGTCTACCGGCGTAATATCACCACCGTCATCGGGGTAAACCGGGGTGACATCACCACCGTCGTCCGGGTCTGCTGGAGTAACATCACCACCGTCGTCCGGGTCTGCTGGAGTAACATCACCACCGTCGTCAGGATCTACCGGCGGAACAGCCTGCGAACGCAAATACCAGTCACCGCCGTCTTCATACAATCGGTATTCATACAAACCCGTCTGCACCTGATTACCCTGAGTAAAAACACCATCAGACTGACCGCCGACATCAATCACTTCAATACCCTTTGTTGTTAACGCCCCTGCCCCCCCGATGTTATTGACATACAGCGTCGTGCTACCGGAAGTATCACCGGTAATAATCACTTTATCCGTTGGTGAATTATCATCCCCCAATTGCGTGTTTAGATAAAAATTACCGTTATTGCCGTGATAATCCCCATCAATCGTCAGCGTTTTGAATTGTCCGTTCTGTGAAGGAGTATCAAATGCAATATCTCCGGCATTATTTAATTGCGTTAAAGAAGAATCATCGGTAATTGTCCATTGCGTCTGTTCAGCCAGTGCGAGATTCAGTGAGGAGTCTACCGTCGGGTCGGTGTTAACAAACGTCGCCCCCACAAACTGAGAACCAGACGCCATATCCAGTGAAATACTGCCTTCACCCGCGCTAATGATGTCGCCTGTAATATCCATAACACCAGAGCCTGTCACGGTACCGCCGGGTAAGAGATTTCCTGCAACAACCGGAACCAAAATAGCGACGCCATCCTGGGTTTTAATTGTGGTGTCACCGGTCAGCGATATTGCCCCCCCCTGCTGAACCACCACCCCATAACTTTCCCTACTCGCTGTCACATCAATGGTCAGGTTTTCACCATTAATTATTCCCGGACGGCTTAAATCATTACTTCCTATCGCCCACAGCCCGTAAGGGTTATTGCGTCCACTCATGATAATGTCAGTATTCGCGATATTAACCGTTGCACCGTAGAACTTGGATGACACGCCGTAACCGTCGATCGCGTAAATAACATTTCGATTGTCGGCATCCCCTTTAAAATCAAGAGTACTCCCGGATGCCGCAACGATACCGCTGGTCGCAGAGCCCGACTTAGCAGAACTTCTGCCGTCAACAACGCTGCCTGCGCCAATGATCACATCGCCCCCCTGTGCAGTGATGCCCACAGACTGAGCGGTATTGACTGTAAGCTGTTCTGCCTGGAATTCGCCCCCCGTCACCCAAAGGGTTGTACTTTCGCCTGTCGCACTAATGGTGCTATTTTTCCCCAAATCGGCAAAACCGGCATCCACCAGGATGGCATACATGTACCGCCCAGTAACATCAACTGTCAGGTTATCCGCGATAAATTCAGCACCCGTTGCAGCACCATTTATCGTCACCCCTGCGCCGTATGCAAACCCTGCTATTGAGATGGAGGAGCCAGTACCTAAATCCACGCTCGCACCGGCACCATCAATAGCCATCCCTCGGGCTGTGCCCATTGAGTCCTGGTCGTTGCTCACCTTCAGGGTCATGTTATTAGCCTGGAAGGAGCTATTCGCCCCCCTGACCGCAACACCTTCGGCAAAACTGCCACTATTGCTAACAGTAATTGAGCTATTGTCTCCTAAGTCGGCATTACTATTAGTATATAATATTATACCCGTGAGGGATGATTTCCCGGAAAGTCCAGTAGCAGTAAGGGTAAGTTGATCGGCATTTAGCATTCCATCATTACCGATCTCAATACCGGTTGCCATATTATTGCCCTCAACAATAACCTGGCTATATTTACCCAACTCAATTTTGGCATTACCCGTACTTTGAATCCCCCATGCGGTGTTGTCTATACTCGTAGCATGGATAAAACCATTATCCATGGAGAAAATACCACTCCCCCCTAATAGATAAACACCGCGGGCATCACCTATCCCACCAATACTATAATCCGTTTCGGTTATGGCTGTAATAGAGCTTCCACTACCAAGATCGACGTTGCTGTCTTTGCCTGTATTTCTAAATCCATAAACATTATTCTTACCGGAAACATCGATATTAATACCGGATGCTGTTACTTCTGTACCTAGGTTATTACCTGAAATCAAAACGCCGGTAGTATTTTTACTTGAATTTTGTGTACCATCCGTATCGGTGACATGGACATCGGTATTGGTGCCCAAATCATTTTTGGCACCATTATCCAGAGAAATCCCGGTAGACAGTGTTTCACCGGATACGTTGATAATTGCTTTTCCTTTAATCTGTAAGCCATCACCACCGGTACTGATACTCTCAACACCGGTGGTGTTTGTTTGTCCATCTGCCGTAACCACATCTTTATCGTTCAATTCGATCGACGCGCCACTTTGCGGTCCTAAATCTGCAGCATTAACAACGGCTGTACACATCAATGCGGCAAGTCCTGTTACCTTTACGCTATTACGTATTCCATTACCGCCATTCGCAAACTCAGAAGCAACCACAAACATATTACGCGTTGCGTTCCAAATTATATTATATATGGTGTTCATATTTAGTTCCCTGTACACAGACAGATAGATAGAAAAAAGCAATGCAGGGCAATCATATATAATCAACATAAATATATAAACCCGAATACAATATACTTTATTTATACAAATTAAACAGTCAAGACAGCATTATATACACAGCTCACTAACTGATTCTATAAATAACCACTAGTTCATTAAAAATGATAAATACACATAGAATAAATGAATAATATAAATAAAAGTATTCAACATATAATTAAATAGACAACAGGTTTTCACGCATAAAAAACGCCCTCTATATGAAGAGGGCGTTTTATAATTTCCAGACAGGCATCACAAATAGTGTTTTTTACTATGTCTTATGCCACATTGGAAGCTGCAATATCCAGCAATGCCATTTCATCGCTGTTCAGCAACTTCTCGATATTAACCAAAATCAGCATCCGATCGCCCAGTGCGCCCAGCCCCGTCAGGTATTCCGTTGACAGCGTAACCGCAAATTCTGGTGCCGGGCGAATCTGATCGGTCGTCAGCGACAACACATCCGACACACCATCCACCACGATCCCCACCACGCGTTGACCCAGATTCAGCACAATCACCACGGTGTTCTCGTTATAGTCAACGTCGCTCTGGCTGAACTTCACGCGCAGGTCAACGATAGGCACAATCACACCGCGCAGGTTGGTCACCCCTTTAATAAAAGACGGTGTATTGGCGATACGCGTGACCTGATCATAACCACGAATTTCCTGCACTTTCAGAATATCGATACCGTACTCTTCATCCCCCAGCGTAAACACGAGGAATTCCTGACCTGACGGTTCGCCGGCCAGTTTAGTTACATTACTCATACCGGTCATATTATTCCCTTTCTCACTCAATCAATCAGGCGGCGGTGATCGCCACACGTTGTTCGCGGTTTAACCCCTGCAATGCAGAGACATCGACAATCAGCGCGACGCTACCGTCGCCAAGGATCGTTGCGGCAGAAATGCCTGGCACTTTACGGTAATTGCTTTCCAGGTTTTTCACCACCACCTGGTGTTGCCCAATAAGCTGATCGACCAGCAGCGCATAACGACGTCCCGCACTTTGTAAAATCACCACAATGCCCTGAGTTGCTTCGGTTTTTGCGCCGTCAACCTCGAAGACTTTCCACAATTCAACCAGCGGCAAATATTCCCCACGCACTTCAAGCACGCGTTCTCCCCCGGCCAGCGGGTGCAGATCTTCTTCGCGGGGTTGCAGCGATTCCATCACCGCGTTCAGTGGCAGAATAAATACCTCATCCGCCACGCGCACGGACATGCCGTCCAGAATCGCCAGCGTCAGCGGCAGCAAAATTCGGATGGTTGTGCCCTGGCCCTGCTTCGACTGGATCTCAACATGGCCGCCCATTTCCTGAATGTTACGCTTCACCACGTCCATCCCGACACCACGACCAGACACATCCGTCACCTGCTCGGCGGTCGAAAATCCCGGTGCGAAGATCAGCATGCCAACTTCGTCATCGCTCATGTTTTCGTGGATCGGCATGCCCTGTGAGATGGCTTTGGCCAGGATGCGCTCACGGTTCAGGCCCGCGCCGTCATCGGTGACTTCAATACAAATGTTCCCGCCCTGGTGTTCAGCAGACAGCGTCAGGTTACCGACCGGATTTTTCCCGGATTCAAGGCGTTTTTCCGGCAATTCAATACCGTGGTCCAGGCTGTTACGCACCAGGTGGGTCAGCGGATCGATAATACGTTCAATCAGGCTCTTATCGAGTTCGGTGGAGCTACCAATTTGCGTCAGCTCAACCTGTTTGCCCAACTTGCCCGCCAGGTCACGAACCAGACGCGGGAAGCGGCTGAAGACATACTCCATTGGCATCATACGAATCGACATCACCGATTCTTGCAAATCACGGGCGTTACGTTGTAACTGACCCATACTGGTGATGAGATCGCCATGGTTTACCGGATCCAGTTCATTCGAACGCTGAGCCAGCATCGACTGCGTGATCACCAGTTCGCCGACCAGGTTAATCAACTGGTCGACCTTCTCGACCGCCACGCGAATGCTGGTAGATTCGCTGGCACGCGCGGGTTTTTCACGCTCAACGCGACCCTGCGGCGGTTCGCTGGCGGCGACTTTAACCACCGGAACCGTGGCAACAGGCTGCGGTTGTACTACCTCGGTCGCGGTTTCAATGGGGGCGGCAGTAACCGTGGTAAACGCGATTTGATCGGCTTCGATGACAAAGCAGAGCACCGCGACGATATCATCTTCCGCGAGGTCGCCATCAATCGTTGCCGACAGCGTATCGCTGCTTTTGACCACATCCGTTAAGGTCGCCAGGTTCCCCAACTCTTCTTCCAGTAAATCCACTTCTCCAGCTTTCAGACGCGACAGAACGATCCGTTTTTTAACCTCTTCAGCAGCAACAGTTTCCTGCGCCATCGTCTCTTCCTGCAGCGCCGTACCGTCAACAACGCTCAATTTTGCAGTGTTGACGACCGCGGGTGCGGTTTCACCTTTTGCTTCGAGCGCTAACTGTCGTAGCGCATGACAAATATACTCAAAGCTGGCGGCATCCGGCTCTGCTGAACTTTTATAGGCGTCGAGCTGTTCTTGCATAATATCTTTTGTTTCCAAAAACAGGTTGATAATGTCGGCATTGAGCTGCATCTCGCCACGCCGCGCTTCATCCAGCAGGTTCTCCATTAAATGGGTCGTTTCCTGCAAAATAGTAAAGCCGAAGGTGCCCGCCCCGCCTTTAATCGAGTGCGCCGCACGAAAAATGGCATTCAGTTGTTCGGAATCCGGAGATTCAGGGACCAAATCAAGCAGGTGCTGCTCCATGTCAGCCAACAGTTCGTCAGCTTCATCAAAAAAGGTCTGATAAAAATCGCTAATATCCATGCTCACGCTATCACCTCGGATTGGCTGGTGGCGATGTGGGAACGCTTGCCGGCGGAACGACCGCTGGCGGTTGTAAGACACTTACCGGCTCATTCTGGCTTTCAGCGTTTTCATGCAAAATGGCCTCTTCTGCCTGCTTATTCAGCACCAGCAGACTTATACGGCGGTTGATGGCGTCCTCAGGACCGCGATCGCTCAGACGCATCGTGGCGGCCATACCTACCACCCGTAATACTTTCCCCGTGTCCAGACCACCACTGACCAGTTCGCGGCGTGAGGCGTTTGCGCGATCAGCAGACAGTTCCCAGTTGCTGTAGCCTTTCTCACCGTTGGCGTATGGAAAATCATCCGTATGACCGGACAAACTAACGCGGTTGGGGATCCCATTCAAAACCGGCGCAATCGCCCGCAGAATATCGCGCATATAAGGTTCAACCTCGGCACTGCCGGTCTTAAACATCGGGCGGTTCTGACTATCGATAATCTGAATACGCAGCCCTTCCTGTACCAGGTCGATTTTCAAATGCGGGCGCAGCGCGCGTAGCTTCGGATCGGACTCAATAAGCTGGTCCAGGTCGCCACGTAATTTGCTCAGGCGGCTTTGTTCCATGCGCTTTCTCAGCTCATCAATATTCGGCTGCCGGTTCACTTCCCCTTGCTGTTGGGTGTAATCGTCTCCCCCACCTGGGATCGGGCTTTGGCTGTTTGAAATACGATTTCCACCGGTTACCGCGGTGGCCAGAGGCGTACGGAAGTATTCGGCAATCTGGATCAGTTCTTTCGGACTGGAAATGGAAATGAGCCACATCACCAAAAAGAACGCCATCATCGCAGTCATAAAGTCGGCGTAGGCAATTTTCCATGAACCATGCGCCCCACCACCGTGACCTTTATGTTTTCGTCGCTTGACGACGATAATGGGATGGGCCTGATTTTTCATGCTTCCTCAGTCGTTTGCTGTGCCGTTGGATTTCTCACCGCACGAACATGTTCTTCCAGTTCGATAAACGACGGACGTTCGCTGGAATACAGTGTCTTACGACCAAATTCGACGGCAATCGGTGGAGCGTAGCCGTTCAGGTTGGACAGCAGCGTGATCTTCACGCACTGCATCATTTTGGTCGTTTCGGCACTTTTCTGACGCAACACGCTGGCGAGCGGTGAAATAAAACCATAGGCCAGTAAAATCCCGAGGAAGGTCCCCACCATAGCATGTGCGATAAGCGCCCCCAGTTCTGCCGCCGGGCGGTCGGCCGAGGCCAGCGCATGTACTACCCCCATCACCGCCGCGACGATACCGAAAGCCGGTAATGAGTCGCCGACCATCGCCAGGCTGTTAGCCGGGACTTCCGATTCACTTTCATGCGTTTCAATTTCTTCGTCCATCAGCGCTTCAATTTCAAACGTATTCATATTGCCGCTGATGATCAGACGCAGGTAATCGATGATAAAATCCAGCATGACGGCATCCGCGATAATGCGCGGGTAGCTGGCAAAAATTTCACTTTCTTTGGGGTTTTCGATGTCGCGCTCAAGCGAGAACATCCCCTGCTGGCGTGACTTGGCCATCAGGCGATACAACAGCGCCAGCAGATCCATATACATGGCTTTGGTGTATTTTGAGCGACGAAAGAGCAACGGGATCGCTTTCATCGTTCCTTTAATGGCTTTGCCGTTATTACCGACAATGAATGCCCCGATACCCGCGCCACCGATGATCACCAGCTCAGCCGGTTGATAGAGTGCCCCAAGGTGTCCGCCGGTCATCATATAGCCGCCGAAAACTGTACCAATAACAACCAGGTAACCTATTAAGATCAGCACGATATCATCCTTTCGCAATTGACTATGACAGGATGCGCAGTCGGGCAGTTAACTCAAAGGTCGGGACAAAAAAAAGCAGCGGTAATGGCTTACCGCTGCTGGAGTGTCTATCCACACCGTATCAGTTAAACAGCTTGTTCGATCTGTTCATCCAGCAGTTGTGGAATAATATCGGCAGCATTCTGGGAAAGTTTACGTCTTTTTACGGCACGTGATGGCGGCTGGCATAAACTGCAGGCAAAGCTGCCCACGGGTTGGTGCGCGTGAGTAATAAAATTACCGCCGCAGCAGTTGCAGGTAGACAGTTCCAGCAACCCGCTGTCAACAAAACGGACCAGTGTCCATGCGCGGGTTAACGCCAACAGCGGCCCTTCAGCTGGCTGTGGGCACTGCTCAAGATACAGGCGATACGCTTTAATGACGGCATCGACACCGCTGCACAGGCCCGTTTTGAGCAAAAATTGCCATGCGTTGCAGAACATAGAAGCATGGATATTTTGCTCCCACGTCATAAACCAATCAGTTGAAAAAGGAAGCATCCCTTTCGGCGGAGGGCTACCGCGTAATTCTTTATACAGCTTGATAAGGCGGCCACGGCTGAGTTGCGTTTCGCTTTCCAGCATTTGCAAACGGGCGCCTAGTGTGATTAATTCCATGGCTAACTGGATATCACGTGCTTCCTGAACGATGCTTTTTTCGCTCATCATCAGGCCCTTTTCTTACGCGCCGCATCATTGATGTCGCTTAACAGACGCGTTGAAAGCATGATACCTGTGTGAATTTGCTGAAGATCGTCGACGCGAGAGTCTTGCGTCAGGCGAGTGACCGTTTGATGATCGTCGAAACGAAAATGGCAGACCAGTTGGTTAGTTTCAGCCAGTTTGACCATTTGAGGAAGGGTTAAGGTTCCCAGCGTGTCCGCCATCTCTTCGCTGATACCAAGGCGAAACATCGCGGAGGCCTTGTCCTGAACGATTAGACGTTGTGCAAGCAATAAATATGACAAATTTATGTCATAAATGTGTTTCAGCAACTCGGATGTATGCATTATTTGCATCCATAATAACCAACATTATTTTTATGCGGTGTAACCGCACCCCGTGATGTCGCCGGGAAGGCCCGGTAAAAAAAAAGCAAAAGGTCAAATACATAGCAGCGTTACGGCTTACGCGTTGTGTAAACATCCCTTTTTAAGAAGGCCGCGTTCCTTACAAGCTCACATCAATTCTTACAAATGCCTAAGATTTTTCCTAATTCGACGCAACTCTACCCGCCGCCAGTTACACATACAACGGAACCCTGCTGCGAATTTAAAGAATATGTGACGTAGATCACATAAACCAGCTAAACGTTTAACATAAATCCATCAGCACAGCTTTTATTTTGGTTATTTTATAGCCAACAACTCACTCTATCGATTCCATGCACCCGAATATTCTTGCAATAGAAGCGAATAGTCTTTTGTTTACGACAGTTAATATCACCGCGCGAAATAACGAGCGAGATCACAGATTTACAATAAACTGCTTTCTCACTTTATATCTTTATAAACAATGAGTTAAATATTTAACCTCATTAACTAATACCGTCAGGTAACGATATGCAAAATGTTAATTTATGTTTGTTTTTTATTAACATATTGTTTTCATTAGCCGAGAATTTCACTTAAATTAATTGAACAGATTTTCAGCTTTTGTGATCTAATTATTCTATTTATAAGAATAATTAATGAATAATCATGATGACATTCACACTATTACAGTATGAAAAATTGCAGTATGAAAGAAGCGAGAGTAACGCTAAAAGTCCTCTCATAATTCTTGTATTTAAGGAGCGAGTTATGAGCTACATGCACATTCTTGTCGCTGTTGCCGCCACCCCCGAAAGTCACCAGTTGTTAGCAAAAGCCGTTTCTATTGCGCGCCCTGTCAATGCGCGCATTAGCCTGGTCACCCTGGTCTCCGATCCCGAATTGTATAACCAGTTTGCGGCCCCCATGCTGGAAGACCTGCGTGAGGTAATGCAAGAAGAGACGCTGAATTTTATCGATAAACTCACCCAGCAGGCGCAGTACCCCATTGAGCATACCTTTATTACCTATGGGGCACTCAACGAACATATACTGGATATCTGTCGCAAACACGCCGTCGATCTCGTCATTTATGGCAACCATAATCACAGCTTCTTTTCGCGAGCATCCTGCTCGGCGAAAAGCGTGGTCAGCGCCAGCCAGGTCGATGTGCTGTTGGTGCCGCTGGCAGGCGATTAATGGCCATATCCTCGTCGTCAGGCCAGTTTAGGAAAGTCAGCTACGGTGTCATGCGGTTGGCTTTCAGCATGACGTGGCGTGATCTTTTTTAAGTCGCGGATAAAGTGTGCCTGCCAGTTGTCGATATCGTTTTTAACGATAATGTCCAGCATCTCAGCGTGGCGGGAAATGCGCTCAGCAAGCGGCATGGTTAGCGCGCGGTTTAATGCACCCGCAACATCATCTCTGTCATAGGGATTAACGATCAGCGCCGAGGTCAGTTCATGTGCTGCCCCGGCAAATTGTGAGAGCACCAGCACGCCAGGATTGGCGGGATCTTGCGCTGCCACAAACTCCTTAGCGACCAGATTCATGCCATCGCGCAGTGGCGTCACTAACCCAACATCCGAGTAGCGGAAAATTTTCATCAGCAATTTACGATCAAAATACTGATTCAGATAATAAAGCGGCGTCCAGCCCAGCTGCCCATACTTGCCATTGATGCGCCCGGCTTCAGTCTCCAACTGGTGGCGAATATCCTGATAGGCCTGCACTTCTTCACGCGACGTCGGGGCGATTTGGGTATAGCGAATTTTACCGTGGTGCTGAGGGTAATGCTCCAAAAGGGCCTCGTAGGCCTGAAAACGCTCCGGCAAGCCTTTGGAGTAGTCCAGTCGCTCAACCGAAAAGATATTCTGCACATTTTTTAGCTCGGCCTTGAGCTGCGCCATTTTCGGTGGCAGTGGCCCCGCCGCCTGGCGGGCGATTTCATCGGGTTCAATGCCGATAGGATAAACCTGGGTACGGAACGCCTTTTTCCATGCCTGATGATGATTGTCGCCCCGCGAGGTGACTCGGGTTTGTGCACTCAGCGCATCAAGAAACGCCTGACGGTCGTTTTCGGTCTGGAACCCCAGTAAGTCAAAATCGCACAGTTGCTCAAGCAGCACATCATGCGGGGGCAATGCGTTGAATATCTCCGGCGTCGGGAACGGAATGTGCAGGAAAAACCCGATACGGTTTTTCACGCCACGTTTCCGCAGCTCGCTGGCAAACGGTAATAAATGGTAATCATGAACCCAGATGATGTCGTCATCATTCAGTAAGGGCCGCAGTTTCTCAGCCAATAATGTATTGACCCGCTGATAGCCTTCCCAAGCCGGGCGCTGAAATTGCACCAGATCCAGGCGATAGTGGAAAGCAGGCCATAAAACGGCATTCGAAAACTGGCAGTAATACTCTTCGTAATCCTGCTCACTCAGATTAAACGATGCCCAGGTGATATTGCCGCGGGTGACTTTTTTTAGTGGTTGGTCTTCATTACCCGTCTCACCGCTCCAGCCAAACCACAGCCCCCCCGCCGTTTTCAATGCCCCCAGCACACCGACCGCCAGGCCGCCAGCACTGCCTTTGTCATCCGGTGAGGCAATTCGATTAGAGACTACGACTAAACGACTCATGGCCATCTCTCCTGTCATTCGTTGCTTTTTGTTCTTGCTGCGGACAGTTGATCTGCTCCAGCCAGCGCCAGACATCTGTTACGCCCGCCAGACGCCACATCGCCTGGGTCGCGCCGCTCCCCACCTTCACGGAAATGCCGTCAGCGCGGTTTACCACAGCGAAACCCGCCTCATCGGTTAAATCATCACCAACAAAAACAGGAATGCGCCCGGCAAAAGGGGCTTCCTGCATAAATGCAGCAATCGCTTCCCCTTTGTTCGTCCCCTTTGGTTTTATCTCAACCACACATTTTCCGGGCTGCAGGGCGAGCTGGGGCCATCGGCGCGTGATGCGTTCAGCCAGCGCCAGCAGCGCCGCCTCATGCTGTGGGGCCTGTCGATAATGCAAAGCAAACGCCATGCCTTTTGTTTCTAACGTCGTACCGGGCATGTTCGCCAGTGCAGCATGCAATAGCACGCTAATGTCGTGTTCGACGTCCTGAGGAAGCCGGACAATGTGGGTGTGACCCTTGATGTCGCGGCGCTCAGCCCCGTGCACGCCGGCAAGCGGAAAACGAATGGGATGAGTGAGTGCGTCAAGCTCAGCCATTGAGCGCCCTGAAATCAATGCCAGTGCTCCCGCATTGTGCGTCGCCAGGCGATGTAATAATTGCAGGATCGTCTGCGGGACGGTGACCTGATCGGGATGCGGTTTTATCTCAGCCAATGTTCCGTCGAGATCAAAAAAATAAGCACAGTTTGCGGATAGTTCAGGGGGTACGGTTCGCGATACTGTCACCCGGTGCTCCTCCTTATATTTATACAGCTTGAGGTATGACGGGTATAAGTATAGACAGTGTGACCAGGCTCGCCATTTGCAAAAACAATCGCCAGCCGGTATAGCGGCTGGCGATTGGGAGGAGCTAAACTAAAAAGTTGGCCGTTAAATCATCAAATAGTACGCTTCGCTTTTTGCTTGTAGCGGTCGAAGATCACCGCCGCCAGCAGGATTAGGCCACGGACAACGTACTGGGCGAACGGCGAAATGTTCAGCAGGTTCATCGCGTTTTCAACCGTCCCGAGGATCAGCACCCCGGCGACCACATATGAGATTTTTCCGATGCCACCTTTCAGCGAAACGCCTCCCAGCACGCACGCTGAAATCACTATCAGTTCATAGCCAATAGACGTCATTGGCTGGCCGCTGGTCATACGCGACGCCAGGATAATCCCCGCAACGGCCGATACCAGGCCGGAAAGAATGAAGATAATAATCTTCGTACGGACTACCGGAACACCCGCCAGACGCGCCGCTTCTTCATTACCGCCAATAGCCAGCGTGTTACGCCCAAAGGTGGTTTTATTCAGCAGTAAGCCAAAAATAATGAAGCAGCCAACGGTTAACCAAATGGGAGCAGGCAGACCCAGCCAGTTTGCATAGCCGAGGGCGAAGAAGCGCTCATCTTCGATTCCAACCGCTTTACCGTCAGAGATAATGTAGGCCAGACCGCGCACAATCTGCATGGTCGCCAGCGTGGTAATCAGCGCGTTTATTTTTAAACGGGCAATCACGAAGCCGTTCACCAGGCCGCAAAGAACCCCCAGCAGCAACCCGGCGGCGACGCCTATCCACAGACTTTCAGTCATGTTGATGACCACCGCGGTGGTAACCCCAGCACAGGCAATTACAGACGCAACGGAGAGGTCAAAGTCGCCGGAGGCCAGGCAAAACAGCATCCCACACGCGACCATTCCCGACATAGAAACCGCCAGGCCCAGCCCCTTCATATTAATAAAAGAGGCAAAGTTCGGCACAAAGAGGGCGCACACCAGAAACAGCACGGCGAACACCACCAGCATCCCGTACTGATCCCAAATTCTGCCAAGATTAAGCGCTGATTTGGTTGCGCCAGAACCCGATGTAGAAACGGAAGACATCATACTCTCCTTATTCAGGCTACAGCCTGGCTGACTTTAGGCATAGCAAGGCTCAACGCCTGACGCTCATCCGCCTGTTCGTGGAGCAACACACCGGCAATTTCACCTTCTCTCATCACCACAATACGGTCGGCGACGCCAAGAACTTCCGGCAAGTCACTGGAGGCAAACAGCACGGCAACACCGCGCGCCGCCAGGGCATAAATAACGTTATAAATTTCATGCTTCGCGCCCACATCAATGCCGCGCGTCGGTTCATCGAGCAAAATCACCTTCATATCTTCCGATAACCAGCGGCCGAGAATCGCCTTCTGCTGGTTACCGCCAGAGAGGTTCATGATCAGCTGCTCTGCTCCCGGCGTTTTAATATTGAGTGAGCGGATATGGTGGTCAGCGTTAGTCTCTTCCCAGCCGTTGTTAATCAGGCATCCGCCCAGAACATGTTTACGTCGGGCGCTAATATTGATGTTGTTACGAACCGAATGGACCGGAATAATTCCTTCGGCTTTGCGGTCTTCCGGGCACAGCATCATGCCGGCCTCAATCGCGTGGCTGGGTTTACGGATATCAATCGGCTTTTCATCAATAAAAACCTGACCTTCGGTAATTCGTGTTCCGCCAAACAGTCCTTTCATCAGTTCGCTACGCCCGGCCCCGACCAGACCAAACAGCCCAACGATTTCACCACTGCGCACCGATAAACTGATCGGCGTACGCACGCCAGGCGCTTTAACCTCATGCAAGCGCAGGCGTTCTGTGCCATACGGTCGAGATTTCCAGCCGTAGATATCGCCGAGGTCACGCCCCACCATGGCCTGCACCAGCGCCTCGTGATCGACCTGCTGCATATCGGTAAATGTCTTAACGTACTGCCCATCTTTAAACACGGTAATCGCATCGCTGAGGGCGAAGATCTCTTCCATACGGTGCGAAACATACAGAATGATGCGCCCTTCGTTGCGCAGTTCGCGGATCACGCGGAACAGATTCTCTATCTCCCTGGCGGAAAGCGAGCTGGTAGGTTCGTCAAATGCGATGATTTTGGCGTTACGCGCCAGCGCTTTGGCAATTTCCACCATTTGCCACTGGCCAATGGAGAGATATTTCAACGGCGTGGCCGGATCGATATCCATCCCCAAATGTTTTAGCTGTAAACCGGCTTCGTAGTTCAGCAGAGAGCGGTTCACAATCCCCCCCTTGTGGGGCAGTTGGCCTAAGTAAATATTCTCGGCGACGGTCATTTCCGGCACCAGATGCAGTTCCTGGTAAATAATGGCGACACCGGCGTTCAGCGCGGTGGTGGTGTCCGCAAACGAAACCTCCTCGCCGCGGATCACCAAAGAACCCGTCGTTGGCGCATAGTTACCGCTGAGAATTTTTAATAATGTTGATTTCCCGGCGCCATTTTCACCCATCAGTGCATGCACCTGACCGGCATAGCAGTCAAAGCTAATATCCGTTAGCGCCTTAACGCCAGGGAAGGTTTTGCCAATGCCGCGAAATGAGAGATACGGGGTAGACTGTTGCATAACGTCTCCGTGAATCTAATCTGTTGCCGGATAGCGGCGTTGCCTTATCCGGCCTACTGAGGGCGTAATGTGTTGGCCGGATAAGAGACATTTCGTCTTATCCGGCATGACGTATTACTTGCCGCCTAACCCTTTTTTCGCCAGCTCTTCTTTGAAGTTATCGCGGGTGATCAGCACCACGTCTGTCACTTCAGTAAATGCCGGCGGCTCGGCCCCTTTGGTCACCCAGTTGTAAAGCATTTCACTGGATTTATAGCCGTGTACGTCCGGGCTTGGCAGCAGTGAGCCGTAGAAGCCGGTCGCTTCACCTTTAGACAGTTCGCTAATCGCATCGACGCCGTTGATGCCGATACCAATCACGTTTGGTGCTTTAAATCCCTGTCCTTCGGTCGCACGCACGCCACCCAGCACGGTGTTGTCATTCATGCCGACAATCAACCAGTGTTTGACTTCAGGATGCTGAACCAGCATGGAGTTCGCGGCGTCGAATGCGCCGGGGATATCGTTAGATTTGGTCGGAACCTGATAGATCTGTTTTTCCGGGAAGCCGGCCGCTTTGAGCGCGTCCATTGAACCGGACGTACGACGACGCGCGGTATCAAGTTCGTTGGCGGTAATCGCCATCACGGCAGAAGATTTCACATCCCAGCCACGTTTTTGCATTTCTTTGTACAATTCCTCGCCCTGACGCTCACCGATTTTAGTGGCCGCCATCATCACCAGCGGCACGGTGTCCATCGGCTTACCTTTGGCGTTGGCAAACTGGTCATCGACGGCGATCACTTTCATGTCATAGCCACGCGCCTTTGCCATGATCGCAGGCCCGAGTTTGGGATCCGGCGTACAAATAACAAAGCCTTTTGCGCCACTTGCCGCAAGGCTGTCGATGGCATTCAGGGTTTTCTCACCATCCGGGACGGCAATCTTAATCACTTCAAAACCAAGGTCTTTACCGGCTTTATCAGCAAATTTCCATTCAGTCTGGAACCAGGGTTCTTCCGGCTGCTTGACCAGGAAACCGAGCTTCATGGATTCAGCGATAGCGGATTGTGACATAACGGCAGCCAAACCGATGGCCGCCAGCGCTTTAGTGAATTTGTGCATGGTTAACTCCAGCTTTAACGTTCTTTTATGTAGGGTAAAATCAGACGATTTTTTGTAATTCGGACGTAAAACAAGGCATTACCTTTTATTGATAAGATCAATGCCAGTGCTGAGAGTAGTTGTAGCGGGAAATTGATTCTCCATAAGAGAGCGGCATCACACCACAGAATTACAGTAATTGCGTACATAAATTCAGTGGGAAATGACATAAAAAAACGCGGTTTTTTTGGTGGGGAAAATGAGGCGCAGCAGATTAATCCATAACGTCAGTCAGTGAATCCTTGTTCCCGAATGCACACATTCGGGAACACAATGATTACCAGGGGTAATAAATATGTTCGGCATGGTCGCGAACAGGGGCATCATCTTCCAGCAGACGAGCAGAAACGGCAAAAGCAAAATCAAAAATATGACCTAAGCCTTTGCCGCTGATCAGATTGCCATCTTCGACTACCGGCGCGTCGATGTATTCACCCTCCGTGACGTTTTGCCACAAATCCCCTGAGCACACGTAGCGACGGCCCTTCAGCAGGCCGTTGCCTCCCAGAACCCGGGCGGCGGCCGAGCACACCGGACAAATCAGTTTTCCGGCGGCATCATGACGGGCAATAAACCGGGCAACCGCATCGCTGGCGGCAAGATTCACGCTGCCCTGCGGCCCACCGGGTAACACGACGGCGTCATACATCGTCTCCAGGCGGGCAGCCAGGGTGCTGTCAGTGACCATCGGAATATCGTGATAGCTCACTACCGCACGGGACTCGGCGCAGGCCAGCGTCTCAACGTCAATATGCAGACGGCGAAGAATATCGATGGTGACAATGGCTTCAGCTTCTTCAAAACCGGGTGCCAGCAGCACCGCGACCTTTTTCATAACTAACTCCTCGATTTATTCACATCAATCTAGCCATAAATATCGAATTATTAATGTCATTTGATTAATGCAACTCAGTAAAATTGATCAGGCGCAAAAAAAACGTCAAATATTGAAAACTCGCACCGAGGATACCTTGTTGGAAAATTTAATTTTGTGATATGAAACGCCATTTCATTATCAAATTTTAACTTTAACAACTTTAAAATCAGTTTGTTACATTCACTTCCTCTATACATCAAAATATTTAGACCGAGAATATTTTTATAACAATATGTAAAAAAACATAAATACGCCGATTTAAGGATTTTCTTATGCGCGCACAGGCGCTATGCTGATTTTGATCGGCATAGAATTGCCTCAGTGATCACATAAAGGACCGGCGGAACGGATTTATTCTGCTAACAGTATTACGTGTACGTAGATGTAAAGTGCAACGGCAGCCCGTTGTACTGACGTGAGTAACGTACATTTTCCTTTCTGGAAATAAGGATATTGATATGGCTGCAGTTGGAATTGTTCACAAACTTAACACCCAAATGAATCTTGAGTTTTATGCATCAAACCTCTACCTTCACCTTAGTGAATGGTGCTACGAGCACAGTCTGACCGGCACCGCAACGTTTCTGCGTACGCAGGCACAGAGCAACGTCACGCAAATGATGCGCGTGTTTAATTTTATGAAAAGCGCGGGTGCCAACCCCATTGTCAAAGCCATCGACGTGCCAGGCGATGAGTTGACATCTCTTGAAGACTTATTTCAAAAAACGCTGGATGAATATCAGCAGCGAGCCAACACGCTGTCACGCTTAACCAACGAAGCGGAAGCATTGAACGATGCGCCAACCGTCAATTTTCTTCACGATCTGGAAAAAGAGCAGCAGCAAGATGGTGTGCTGTTACAAACGATTCTTGATGAGGTTCGTAGCGCCAAACGCGCCGGACTGTGTATGGCGCAAACGGATAAGCATCTGCTAAACGTCGTTAACTACCAGCATCACTGATCTCCGGCAACACCCTGTCTGCGCCTCTGTATCCGAGAGGCGCAAAAAAACCTTTCAAAAACCTGAAACAACGGTTTATTTTAGTGCGACTCACTCTGCGGCGTGAACTTCAGTTCGATCAACGCCACGGCTTTTTGAATAGCGCGCATCGTAACCGGATCGCCACCTGCGGGATGACTGGAAAAATCGATGCTTTTCAGCTGGCTGGACATTTTTTCCCGTACTTCGACCGGGGCAATGACATCAATAACATCCAGAATTTGCTTGATAACCAGCTGGCAGGCAACGACGTCCGAAAGCAGTTCCTGATCGGCGTTCAGTGTTTGGGACATAATGAGCTCCTTATAGAAAGGTTGCCATAGTACCCATTCAGCACGCGAAACGATAGCAGTCCGGGCATTACGGCTGCACTGAAAATAAAAAAGAACCTGTGAATTTCATTTGAGATGGCAAGCACAACATGAGTAACGATGTAGCGGTTGAGAATAAACGTGGCCTCTCCCCGGCGGCCTTGCTCGTTGCCGGGGCTTTTTTTATGGAGTTTATCGATGGCACGGTCATCGCCACCGCCCTACCCGATATGGCAAAAAGCTTTGGCGTTGAGGCGGTCGATCTCAACATTGGCATCAGCGCTTATCTGATCACCCTGGCGGTTCTGATCCCTGCCAGCGGCTGGATTGCCGATCGCTTCGGTGCGCGTAAGGTGTTTAGTCTGGCGCTGGCCATCTTTACCCTTGCCTCAGTGCTGTGCGGGTTATCCACCAGCCTCGAAAGCTTTGTAGCGATGCGTATCCTACAGGGAGTGGGCGGTGCGCTGATGGTGCCGGTTGGTCGCCTCGCGGTGCTGCGCACCACGCCAAAGCACCAGTTAATTACTGCCATTGCCACCCTGACCTGGCCGGCATTAGTCGCCCCGATCATCGGTCCCCCGCTCGGCGGGTTTATCACTAGCTATGCCAACTGGCGCTGGATCTTCTTTATTAATGTCCCGTTGGGATTACTGGCGATAGCCCTGGCGTTACGCTTCATCCCCGATATCCATGATGATGAACGCCGCCCCTTCGACATCCCCGGCTTTATTGCCACCTCGGTTGCCATGGTTAGTCTGGTGTATGCCATGGAGTTATTGGGCGCACAACAGCCTCAAGGCTGGCTAACTGCTGGCCTACTTACGCTTGGGGTCGTCACCAGTCTGTTCGCTTTGCGCCATTTTCGCCATGCTGCCTGGCCGATGATTCGTCTCGATGCCCTGCAGGTCCCGACGTTTCGCGTCACGATGTACGGCGGGTCGCTGTTTCGTGCGTCTATCAGCGCGGTACCCTTTTTGCTGCCGTTGATGTTTCAGGTCGGCTTTGGCATGAACGCCTTTCATGCCGGCTCATTAGTGCTGGCGGTGTTTGTCGGCAATCTGACGATCAAACCTGCGACCACGCCGTTGATTCGCTGGCTGGGCTTTAAAAAGCTGCTGTTGATTAACGGTGCGCTGAACGTACTGGCGCTGCTAGCCTGCGCGTTGATTACCCCGCAAACGCCAGTGTGGGTGATTTTACTGGTGCCGTATCTGGGCGGCGTGTTCCGCTCGATCCAGTTTACCGGTGTCAGCACGCTGGCCTTCGCTGATGTTCCCGCCTCGCAGATGAGCTACGCCAATACGCTGTTCAGCACGGCCACTCAATTAGCGGTAGGGTTAGGGATTTCGCTGGCGGCAATTGGCATCAGAATGGGTGATGAAGTCAGCAAGTGGCTGGCGCTGAGCCATGTGCCCGGCATTAGCTTCCGTCTGGCCTTTGTGGTAATTGCTATTATTTGCCTGATCGGCATGGTGGATACGTTGCGGCTCACTCGCGACGCAGGCTGTGCGGTGTCAAACAAGAACCGATAAGCCCGGACAGCGTGCGCCGCCGGGCAAACAGCATTTAGCCAATGATTTCACGGACAAACGCTTCAATCGCTTTGTCCTGGCAGTTTTCAAAGAAGCACTGCTGGAAACGCGGGCCGGATACAGCCGTTTTCACCAATTCGGGATCGATAGCGCGCAGAGTATCAAGATAGTTTTCTTTGACGACCGCCGCTTTAACCTGATTCAGAATACCGGCGTTACGCACCTGTGGCTCTTTACGCTCCGGCGGATAACCCTCGCCGTTACGCCCCGTGAAGGCTTTTTCGAACATATAGCGTACGTTCAGCTCTGCGCCCCAGCCGAAACCTTTCGCAAACGCCAGGGAGAGCGCATTACCGTTGTTGATTTGTGCGAACAGGAACGCATCTGCCGGGTCGAGGCAATAGCCGCACACGACGCCCGGATGGATATTCAGCGACATCATGGCGCCCTGACCCGTACCGCAACCGGTGACGACAAAATCGACAGCTTTAGAATTGAGCAGAATGCTGGCCATAATGCCAAGATGAATATAGGTCAGATGATGGTCATTTTCATCGCTCATCCCAACGTTAAACACCGGGAAACCTTTCTCATCAGCAACGGCTTTAAGCTCGTTATGAATGATCGCGTTTTTGCTTGCCTGGCTGTTTTCCATCATCAATGCAATTTTCATTGTGTCTTCTCCTGAATACGTCGCGGGGGTTCCGCCATGAGTCATAACATTCAGGCCACATTACTATTTTGCAAACTCACTTTCAAATTTAATGAAATTTAGTTTTAAAAAGTAATGATGTGCTCACATTTTTCCTTTGAAACAACCGATTTGCCTCATGCCGAAGACGCCGTTGTGATTACTTGCAGGTGATCGTTAAGTTATTCAGGCCATTGTCAGGCCGCAGTGTATGCAAGGATAGCCTATCACCGAACTTTCAGAGCGATATCATGAAGACCCTAATCCTAACCCTATTGCCGCTCGTGCTGACGGGATGCACTATCACTAAACAGGCACAGGTCAGCGAAGCCAGCCCTATCACCGGTGTAGTGCGCTTGACTTACAACCAGGCCATGCTGCAGACGGCTCGTACCGACGATTATGTTGCCCAGGGTACGGCGACAAAGGAATGTCAGCGGATGGGATACGCCAGCGCGGTGGCGTTTGGCCAACCGGTTGCCACCTGCAGCGTTTATGCCGGTTCCTTGTGCATGAATACCACCATCACGCTCGCCTGGCAGTGCCACGGCGTCGCCGTCCCACAATCCCCCTCTTTTAATTACTAATATGCAGACCAGCATATTGCTGCTGGTCTTTTATTACGCCGGGTTTATTTTTACGATCCAATATCGTTAATGCGTTTTATTCCCATTCGCATTTTTAATAATTAAAATTATTATTTTACCTTTTGCAAATAAATAAATAACAAATTATAGTGATGCCACATCAATATATAATTACCGTTCGTGGAGCAGAACCATGCTGAAAACAGAAATGATCGACCAACTGAATGAGCAAATGAATCTTGAATTATATTCATCTCTGCTCTACCAACAGATGAGTGCGTGGTGCAGCTATCACAGCTTTGAAGGCGCCGCCGCGTTCCTGCGTCGCCATGCGCAGGAAGAGATGACGCATATGCAGCGTCTGTTTGACTACCTGACCGACACCGGCAGCTTGCCGTGCATTAATACCGTGCCATCACCGTTTGCTGAATACGCGTCACTGGATGAACTGTTCCGCGTTACCTATGAACACGAACAGCTGATCACCCAGAAAATTAATGAACTGGCGCATGCGGCAATGACCCATCAGGATTATCCGACCTTTAATTTCCTGCAATGGTATGTTGCCGAGCAGCACGAAGAAGAGAAATTATTTAAATCGGTTATTGATAAATTAACGCTGGCAGGCAAAAGCGGTGAAGGTCTTTATTTCATCGACAGAGAACTGGCCACGCTTGATACACAGAATTAATTCTGTTGGCTAACGGTGGCGCTATACTACCGTTAGCCAGGAATATTAATGGCGGCAGATCTTACTTTCGTGCGTAGAGAAGCCGTCGTCTCTGGCAATAAACTTCCCCTTCGCTGCTAAGAACGCCACCAGCTCAGCCGCCGTCATGCCCTCAGCAGAACAGGTATGAAAACGTGCCTGCTCGCCAAAACGTGCTGTAATCGCCGCTTCAAGGCTGGCATTTGAATACTGTTCGCCAGACTCAATCATCATGTTGAGTACTTCGTGGCCGTGAATAGATTCCATACATTCTCCTCAATAAAGCCCATAGCCTAATGTGAACGGCTTTATGCTGCTTTGCGCTAACGCAGAAAAATGTCATCTGGAATACATCTTAACCACTCACCAAGTGTAAATATAATTATACACGCATTGTAACGGTCATTTGACGAAAATAGCGTTATGCCTTACTCTGCGCCGCAGATACAACTGTTGACTATCTCTGGGACAGAGGAAAGCGTGAAGAATAGAACTCTGGGTAGTGTTTTTATCGTGGCGGGAACCACGATTGGCGCCGGTATGCTGGCCATGCCATTGGCTGCGGCGGGTGTGGGATTTAGCATCACGCTGGTGTTGTTAGTTGGGTTATGGGCGCTGATGTGCTACACCGCACTGCTGCTGCTCGAAGTGTATCAGCATGTACCGGCAGACACCGGGCTCGGCACGCTGGCAAAACGCTATCTCGGTCGCTATGGACAGTGGGTCACCGGCTTTAGCATGATGTTTTTAATGTACGCGCTCACAGCGGCGTACATCAGCGGTGCGGGTGAACTTTTGGCCTCGAGCATCAGTGACTGGACCGGCACCAGCATATCCCCAACGATGGGCGTATTACTGTTCACCTTTGTTGCCGGGGGGGTGGTCTGTGTAGGCACTTCATTGGTGGATCTGTTCAACCGCCTGCTGTTCAGCGCCAAAATTATTTTTCTGGTCATTATGCTGGCGTTGCTGATGCCGCACGTCCATAAAGTCAATCTCCTCACGCTACCGCTGCAGCAGGGTCTGGCGCTTTCTGCCATTCCGGTTATCTTCACTTCATTCGGTTTTCACGGCAGCGTTCCCAGCATTGTCAGCTATATGAACGGCAATATCCGTAAATTACGCTGGGTGTTTATTACCGGTAGCGCCATCCCGCTGGTCGCCTATATTTTCTGGCAGTTGGCCACTCTCGGCAGCATCAACTCATCAACCTTTATGGGGCTGCTCGCCGATCATGCGGGTTTAAACGGTTTATTACAGGCGTTACGGGAAGTGGTAGCCTCGCCGCACGTTGAGCTGGCAGTGCATCTGTTTGCCGACCTCGCGCTGGCGACCTCCTTCCTTGGCGTGGCGCTGGGTCTGTTTGACTATCTGGCCGACCTCTTCCAGCGTCGCAATACCGCAGCCGGAAGACTGCAGACCGGCGTAGTGACATTCCTGCCGCCGTTGGCCTTCGCCCTCTTCTACCCGCGCGGGTTTGTCATGGCGCTGGGATATGCAGGCGTGGCCCTCGCGGTACTGGCGCTGCTGATCCCATCGATGTTGGTCTGGCAGAGCAGAAAACACAATCCTCAGGCGACATATCGCGTTGCCGGCGGCGCTCCGGCACTGGCACTGGTGTTTATTTGCGGTATTGTGGTGATAGCGGTGCAGTTTTCAATTGCGGCAGGACTGCTGCCAGAAGTGGGTTAAAAAAAAAGGGGGCTTAATGCCCCCATTGTCTTAGTGCAGACAGCACTGCTTATATTTTTTACCGCTGCCGCACGGGCACGGATCGTTACGTCCTACCTTGGCATCGACTTTAACCGGTACCTTCGCCGGGGCTTCCTGCGGGTGCGCCATCCAGTACGCGTGTAGATCCAGCGCCGCCAGACGGATAGCCTCAACGCTCTCTTCAAACGCCTCTGGGGTCAGTTTTTCCACCACCTCGAAGTTTTCTTCCGTCCCGTGCAGCGCAATCGCCTCAAGCGCGGGTTTTAACGAATCCGGTAATGTGGACCAGTCAGACAACGCCACACCGCGCATATAGCCAAAGCACCACTCTTCCACAATCGTCAGCTCATGGCCTTCAATTTCGCGCAGGCCAAACAACGGTTCAAACTGCTCCGGGAATTCATCCAGACGATCGGCGGTATCCGCCATGTGCTGAAACGCCAGGTTCATAAAACGCGCCATTTCTTTTTCGGATGACCAGCGAGGGACATACTGCGCGCCGCCCCATATCGCGACCAGCCACTGCTCTGGCTCAATTTCAAAAGGTGAACTGAGCACTGCCGTCAGCAAGCCGTCCAGCTCTGAGACATCCAGAATCGCCTTATCGGTATTGTACTTGGTCAGTACATCATCCAGCCATTCCAGCTCGCTCTCGTTTAACGGTCCCGTTTTCATAACGCTTTTCCTTAGTCAATAATTCTTGCCTGTGTGTATCTTACATGGCTGGCAGAATAACTGATACCAATAGGCATAAACGGCTTACTGTTGCTCAATACGGTTTAACGTGGCCGTGTATCCGGTTTTCGCCACTGCGTTCAGCAGCGTATCAGTAGAAAAACCGTGGGGCACGATGGCTTCGGCCTGTCGAGTCTTAAGCGAAGATTTGGCTTTGATCACGCCGTCAGTTTCGCGCAGCGCCTGGTTCACCGAAATAACGCACAGCGAGCAGGTCATATTTTGGATATCCAGCACCACTTTTTGATTGGCGGCCTGTACCCATAACGGCAGTAATAACCATCCCAGCAGCATTACTTTTTTCATTCAAACACCTCATAAAACCAGGCCACCAGCGTGGGGTAGAATAACACCGGCAAAATCAGCGCCACGGCGAACCAGTATAGAACGCGCATCTGCGTCAAGGTTAACCGCCCGGTGCACCACAACCGTTTAGAAAAATAGAGTCGCCAGAAGACCCGTAATAATAACCCTAACGTCAGCACCATCAGGGGGATACGTAAAAATTCAGCCTGGGTGAATACCGCAAAGCCCGCCGCGGAAATACCAAACAGCAGATATAACAGCGGCCCGACGCAGCACAGACCGGCGGTGACAGCCGCCGCAGCGGCCGTCAGCAGGGTTAATCCCGCCCCCTTAGCGTTGTTCTGTTGCGACATAGCGGTAAGAGAACGCTTTAGGGTCATAGAAATTGATCGGATCGCCGTCCACTTCAGCATAAGGGTAACCAAAGTTGTTCATCGCACCCTGCTCGGTTGCCGGATACAGTTCAAAATCGCGTCCGTAGTTGAAACCCACCCAGTTCATTTCCCAGTTACCAAACAGGTAAGCGTTGACGGCCTGGACATCGGCATCCTGATGGGCTTTTTTCTCTGCCAAACGCATTTTGGTCACGTCTGCCGGGTCGCACGGCAACCAGCCGTAACCGGCCAGATAGAACTCAGCACGACAGTGCTGTCCACCACTAACATCGGCAACCCCTGCGCTGTCGGCTTTGCCAAACGCGCTTTTCGAATAGCGTTCCAGCTTAGTGGCTTTCCCCAAGCGGATGCCAAACAGTTCACGCGCAGGAATGCCGCTAGCCCGAGCCAGTGCCACAAAAACGGAACTCATGTCGGTACATTTTCCCTTAAGCTTGCCGCTTTTCAGGATCTCTGCGACATCGCCTGTCCCGCAGCCAATCACGTCATTATCACGCTCCATATAGCGACTCACCCACTCATAAATAAGGCGTGCTTTTTTCAGTGGGTCCTGCTCCGTCCCGGTAATTTTACGCGCGGTTTCCTGAACCAGGCCATCGATGGGCGTATGCGCTGTCGGCAGCAGATACGGTTTGACATCCAGCGGGTAAATAATCTGCGCCGGCGCTTGCCAGGTTTTTAGCGCGTCATGTTTCAGCGGTTCCCAGTCGGTCGTTTCAATCTCAATATCGACCTTTATCAGCAACTCACCCTGCGAATCGGGCCAACTGGCAAACAGCGTTTTGGCGCCGTAGGTGTTATTAGTGGTGACGTACGCCTGCTTATAGTTGCCGGTAAAGACAAGGTTTGTCATCTGCTGAAACGCGGTGTCTACCGGCAGCGGTATCCACAGCTTCACCACGCCACGCGATCCCTGAGGTGGATTGAGCTCATAGGTTTGTGATAACACAAAACGTCGACGCGCCACCGGCGCTGCTAACGGCTCTGCAGCTTGTACTGTCTGGCTAACTATCGAAGGGCCGACGAATCCGGCGGCAGAAAGGAGTACGCTATTTTTAAGAAACTGGCGACGTTGCATTGCTGTCTGTCCATATTATGAGAGTTGAGCCACGGCGAGCGTAGGCGATCATCACAGCAGACAGACGCTGACGTAAAAAGGCGAGTCGATGGGGATTATTCATCAATAACAGACCTGTTAACTGTGAATGAAAAGAGAACCGATTAAGCCACTTTCGACCACAAGAGTACAGGCGCAATAAGAAAAAAGGCAAAGAATGCATAAAATATGCGAGTCCCCTTATCTTGCTCGCCATTACATTAAAACATATACACAGGAGCGCCTAATTTGCGGGCCAGTCCTCTTGCGCCCTCGCGCATGACCGTATCGTGATTCCAGCGAAATACGGGGGCTGCCAGCGGGGCAAGATAGTTCATCCAGCGAAGCGTAGTGCGAATGTTCCAGTCGTATCTGACGAGTGTCTCCTTACCTAATTCGACAAAAGACCATACCCCACGACCTTCAACCTCACCGCAGGCTTCTCCTTCGAGCAGAGAACACGGCTGAATATTCAGTACATTAATATCAAAGGTTAAACGATACGGCAGCGCCCCTTTCCAGGTATAACGGTGCAAGGCGCCGATACCCAGCCCATCACCTTTCTTAATTTCGGTGACTCGCTCCAGACTTCCCCACCACTCTGGCCACTGGTCCGGATGCGAGAACACCTCCCAGACCTCCTGGAGTGACGCCTCAACCCGCCAGACGGTAGAAAACTGATATTCGGCCATTGCACTGGCTCCTTCAAGGCGTGAAGAAATTGGCAGGAAATAGGACGTTAACGATCAGTGAGTCCATCAGCACCGTTTCCAGCAGTTTTCCCTCCAGCGTGTAGCTCATCACTTTGGCAGGCAGCCCATAATAGTTATCTAACCAAAGGTCATAGCGATGAACACCATCAACAACCATTGCCTTCGGCCCCACCACCGAGACATAGGTGACCGAGCGCCCGGATAGATTCTCCACGCCAAGGGTGGTGGTGGTTCCCTCACGCTGCAGACGGCGAATATTCCCCAGCAAAACGCCGATGTCAGACCGGTCCACACGATGACCACGCTCATCCTGAATCAGTGAATTAGTAGGCGACAGCGTCAAAACAGGCAACGTTCCCAGCCCAAATGGCCACAACGTCACCTTCCCACTATCGGGGTTATAGGTCAGTACCGCACCAGCATGCGGTTGGGTGAAGTCCATTCGTACATATCCGGGTTTTTTATAGCTATAGCGAATAATTTTGCTCGCCTCTGTCGTGGATGAGGAACGCATAACAACCTGATAGGATTGTATTTGATCAAACCTTTGTTGATAGCGACTGATGGGGTCTTGCGACGGAGCAGACGCCACAGCAACGCTCACTGTTACTGGATACGCTATCACGCTAAAAACGAGTAACATTGCAGACATCATCGTCAAAGAGAGTAAGCCTCTCATGATCGTCTCCTGCATCGGTAGGGTCTGCAAACAGGAGTTGTCACCTGTTACCTGCTTTCATTATAGGGGGGAATTCAGCGGTGCTGACTGGCTGGATAATCATTATTTTCACACACACAGCGTTAAAATTAATCATACCTACGCCGGGTACCAACGCTGCCAAACGCTATACTTGAATAGCCACATTTTTATCAGGTATTCATCATGAAACGGTCACGGGTACGTTCATACTTCGCCTTCACCGTACTGTTGATGACGTCATTCAGTGCTATTGCCAGCACCTTACAGGACCAGGCCGCAAGAGAGCGTGAATTAAGTGCGGCGCTGTCTACCGGCAACAGCGTCATCATCATTGGAGGAACGGAGGATTTCGGTTTCACGCTCAGGTCCCGCAACAAAATCCATCGGCCTTTTGCGATTCAGGATGGCATTGGCGATCCCATTATGTTTAACCGTTTTCAGAACCAGATTTACAATCCCGCCCGAGATGGGTTCAGTAATAACCCGGCCCGCGGAGGATTTATGATGGGTGCACCGATTCGCAGGTAGATGCCTATTGAAACCTTGCCCTTAGAAACGATGCCGATGCGGGTCAACAAATTACAGGCACAACAAAACCACCCGTAGGTGGTTTCACGACACGGCTTATTGATTTAATTATTCAATTGGAATGGGACTGAATCCACACAAGCCGAACACCAAGGCGAGGTTTTACTGATACAAAACGGAGAGCGTAAAACATGTCGCAAGCGCTACATCAACTGGATTGCGGTTGGCCGGATGAGTCCGGGCATTTAGCACTTTCTAAAAGTGCCTCATCTTGCGCTAGTAGGGTAATCACGTCTCCAGCAATATCAGACCTGATTCCAAGAGATTTGTGTGCAACATAGGCAGCGACAGCCAGCGGCCTCCATTTAAAGCAAGCTGCAATACGCCTGATCTCTTCAATAACCTTGAATGTGTCACATTCTAAGGCCAAGCTTGCACGCGCTGTGTCAAAAGATATTCGCTGAGCATTGGTCAGCGGGGGAAGCCTTTTAAGCTCTGCTGTGATTATTCGCTGAGCTTCAACACCTATAGAAGATCCGCCTTCGACTATCCCCGTCAATCCAACAAGTTTTCCACCATCGCTACGGCTATTATCATCTTTGACCTGGAGCGGAACAGTCTGGGCCATCAGCTCGACATCCTGCTGAAGGAGATCGAGCAATTCGGGCATAATTTCAGGGTTAATTACACCTTTCAAAGCATCTACTCGTTTTGCCAAGGTCACAGGAGAGCAACCCAAGCGAGTTGACATAGAAATAAGGCGATTTGCTATCATGAAAATGTCATTCAAGCCAATTAAAGGCTCACACTCGCTGCGGAGTATCATATCTTCACGTTGGGCATAATTTTGCTTAATGGGTTTCCTGACCTTAGGTTTTGCTTTTTGACTCGTATAGCTACGCAAAGCATCCTGTGTGCTTTCTATTAGCATGTTAATACTGTTTGTCAGATCTTCACTTCCTTTCAGACTGGAGGTGATCTGATGCATTTTATGAAGCCTTGCCAGCATTTCAGGCGTTACGCTCCCTGACGCTATACTCAGGCTTATCTCATGCAAATTTTTGATAATTCCAGTGGCAATTTGCGATGGGTCAGACGCAATCTCTTTAACTTGGTGGCTATTTTGTATTGTACGCTCCATCAGTTTGAGCACGTCTTTCCAATCGGTTTTTACACCACATTTTAGGGCTTCAAGCCTGGAAATCGTATTACGAAGGCTGTGACATTTCGCCAAAGGGATGGCCTCGCCTACGTTTTTACCCATTCTCAGCCAATTAATAAGGGCAATAAAATCGTTTGCTGCAGAATCATTCAACCCTTCAACGACACGTTTTCTCACATCGGGATCAGAAAAGTTCGTTCTTGGCTTCGGAAGGCGATCATTTGTATGGTCGCTTGGTTTCTTCATACCGTTTACTCAGAATATTTTAATGAATCAAGCGTTGCTCGATGTCAGTAGAATAAGGGGTCAAAACAATACAACTAAATCAAATATAAGGATATTCCCCTCATTGAGCAATATTGAAAACGGTCTTTCTCGTACTCCTTCACGAAGCGGTCATCACACATTGCCGTTCTTCAGGTTGGTCAGGTATGGATTCGGGTGAGCCCGTCATCGCTCAATCCGGACTTCAACGACCATTGCACATATCAGTCGCAACTGAAGGAATACCCACGTTAACGCCCTCTTGAATAGTGGATATAAACACAGTATAAGTACTGTATATTCATCCACCAGAAAGGCAGTGTGCAATGTTTGTGGAACTCGTTTATGACAAAAGAAATTTTGATGGTTTGCCGGGTGCAAAGGAGATTATTTTAGGCGAGTTGAGTAAGAGGGTTCACCGACTCTTCCCGGATGCGGATGTTCGAGTTAAACCGATGATGACACTACCGGGGATCAACACAGATGCCAGTAAGCACGAGAAAGAGCAGATAAGCCGAACCGTTCAGGAAATGTTTGAAGAGGCTGAGTTCTGGCTGGTGTCAGATTAAACATCCCTGATTCATCATTCTGGGTAAGTACAACCCGCCGCGAGTGGCAGTCATTCAAGACTCACACTTCATACATTCGCCAGTCAACCGCTGCCATATCTTTGCATACAGTGTGGTGGCGGCAAATTTTCCGACTTTGACTTCCAATTCACTTTTCTCGTTCTGAAAGCAAAAGAGCGTTCTGTTGTTACGTTTGCAGTGAGGCAGTAATGCCCTCTCTGTATGGTGAATCTGAATGGCTACACAATGGTCAAAGCAAATTACAGGCACAAAAAAACCACCCGTAGGTGGTTTCACGACACTGCTTATTGCTTTGATTATTCTTTTCTTTCCCATGGTGCCCGGAGTGGGACTTGAACCCACACAGCCTTACAGCCGAGGGATTTTAAATCCCTTGTGTCTACCGATTTCACCATCCGGGCTCGGGAAGAAATTGGAGGCGCGTTCCGGAGTCGAACCGGACTAGACGGATTTGCAATCCGCTACATAACCGCTTTGCTAACGCGCCGAAATCTTCAGGCTTTTCAGCCAACACCCGCATATTGCCGATGTTTAAAATTTGGAGCGGGAAACGAGACTCGAACTCGCGACCCCGACCTTGGCAAGGTCGTGCTCTACCAACTGAGCTATTCCCGCATCACCAAGTAACTTTGTTAATCACTTGATTTTACTATCGTCTGGCAATCTGTGCTGCCGTTCGATGCGTTGCATTCTACTTACCTGACGCACTGAGTCAACGATATTTTTCACCACTTTCGATCGTTTGCTGAAATTTGCGTCGAAACGATCACTGATCAAGCAAATCTCCACGTGCAGCTCTCAAATACTGGAACATTGACCACAATGTCAGTATCGCAGCAACGAAGAAAAGCGCGATCCCGGCGTATTCAACCCAGATATTTGGCCGCCACAGCAACCACGCCAGTGCCGCCATTTGTGAGGCGGTTTTGACTTTACCGATCCATGACACGGCTACGCTGTTGCGTTTCCCCAGCTCGGCCATCCATTCGCGCAGTGCTGAAATGATAATTTCACGGGCGATCATCGTCGCAGCAGGTAATGTTACCCACCAGCTGTGGTAGTGCTCCGCCACCAGCACCATGGCGATAGCCACCAGCACTTTATCGGCGACCGGATCGAGGAAGGCACCAAAACGCGTACTTTGGTTCCAGCGGCGTGCCAGAAATCCGTCAAACCAGTCGGTAACCGCCGCGATACAAAAGATCAGCGCACTAACAAAGGGAGCCCAGGTAAATGGCAGATAAAACGCCAATACAAAGAATGGGATCAGAATGACGCGAAACAGCGTGAGCAATGTAGGGATATTAAATTGCATATGACGGATAACTATCTGTTGTCAGTGAAATTACCCCTATGTTGCTACAGAGGGCCTAATGTTTCAACGAGTAGAAGATCTTTTCTGCCAGACCTTGCGAAATACCCGGCACTTTTGCAATTTCTTCGACACTTGCGTTACGAAGCCCTTGCAAACCGCCCATGTACTTTAGCAGCATCTGTCGACGTTTTGGTCCAACGCCCTCAATGGTTTCCAGGGTACTGGTGCTTTTCACCTTCGCCCGTTTTTTACGGTGTCCGCTGATAGCGTGATCGTGTGATTCATCGCGAATATGTTGAATTACGTGCAGCGCAGGCGAATCTGGCGGCAAGCTGAACCCCTCACCTTCCGGTTCAAAGAACAACGTTTCCAGGCCAGCTTTACGATCCGCCCCTTTTGCCACGCCAAGCAGGAGCGGATGGCTTTTATCCCAGGGCACATCCAGTTCAGCAAATACCGCTTTCGCCTGCCCCAGTTGACCTTTGCCACCGTCGATCAGAATAACGTCCGGGATCTTACTTGCTTCAATCGCCTTGCCATAACGGCGGCGCAGCACCTGATTCATCGCTGCATAATCATCACCGGGGGTAATACCGGTAATATTATAGCGGCGGTATTCAGCACGTAGCGGTCCATTAGCATCGAAAACCACGCAGGAGGCTACCGTCTGCTCGCCCATGGTATGGCTGATGTCGAAGCACTCCATGCGTTTAACCGCCGGTAGCTTCAGCACCGATGCCAGCGCCGTCAAACGTTGTGTAATGGTGGACTGCTGAGACAGTTTGGTGGTCAGCGCCGTTGCAGCATTGGTACGCGCCAACTTCAGGTAGCGCGCGCGATCGCCACGCGGCTTCGTCTGGACGTTAATCCGCCGCCCGGCGAGCTCAGACAACGAATCGGCCAGCAGCGTTTTATCGCTCAGATTAAAATCGAGCAGGATCTCACCGGGCAAAGTGCGCATCTGGCTGCCCTGTAAATAAAACTGTCCGACAAAGGTCTCGACCACTTCGCCCAGTTCCGTTCCCCCCGGTACTTTAGGAAAATAGCTGCGGCTACCCAGCACTTTTCCCTGACGGATAAACAAAACATGCACGCAGGCCATCCCGGCATCAAACGCCACGCCGATAACGTCAAGGTCATCCCCAGTGTTGGAAACAAACTGTTTTTCGGTGACACGACGGACGGCCTGAATTTGGTCGCGAATACGCGCGGCCTCTTCAAATTCCAGATTCTGACTGGCCTTTTCCATCCGGGCGATCAATTGCGTTAACACCTGATCATCTTTGCCGGACAAGAACAAGCGGACGTAGTCAACCTGCTGCGCGTACTCGTCTTCGCTCACCAGACCGGCGACGCAGGGACCGAGACAGCGGCCAATCTGATATTGCAGACAAGGGCGCGAGCGGTTGCGGTAGACACTGTTTTCACACTGACGAATTGGGAAAATTTTCTGCAGCAGTGCCAACGTTTCACGCACGGCATAGCCGTTAGGGAATGGACCGAAGTATTCGCCTTTGGCATGCTTCGCCCCACGATGCATCGCCAGGCGCGGGTGGGTATCACCGCTAAGAAAGATAAAGGGGTAAGACTTATCATCGCGTAACAGCACGTTGTAGCGCGGCTGGTACAGCTTGATGTAGTTATGCTCAAGTAACAACGCTTCGGTTTCAGTATGCGTCACCGTCACATCAATCTGCTGAATAAGCGCCACCAGCGCTTCAGTTTTACGCGACGCGAGGTTGCTGCGGAAGTAGCTGGAAAGTCGCTTTTTCAGATCCTTCGCTTTACCGACATAGATAACCGTCCCGGCGGCATCGTACATACGATAAACGCCGGGCTGGCTGGTGACGGTTTTCAGGAACGCTTTGGCATCAAACTGTTCGGTCACTGGCTTGTTAACGTCTCCGCATTACACAGGCCATGGCGGATTGCCAGGTGAGTCAGCTCTACGTCGCCGTGAATGTTTAATTTACTGAACATTCGGTAGCGATAGCTGTTCACCGTTTTCGGACTGAGATTCAGCTGCTCTGAGATCTCATTGACCTTCTGGCCTTTGGTGATCATCAGCATAATCTGCAACTCGCGTTCAGACAAACTGGCAAACGGTGTTTCCGTTTTCTCCGGCTCAATTTGGCTGAGCGCCATCTGTTGAGCGATATCAGAAGCAATATAGCGCTGTCCGGAATAGACGGAGCGAATGGCGCTAACCACTTCCTGAGGTGCAGCGCCCTTGCTCAGATAACCTGCGGCCCCGGCCTGCATGACTTTTGCGGGCAATGGGTTTTCAGTATGAACGGTCAACATGATCACTTTTATGTCAGCCGTAGAACGCGCAATTTTACGTGTTGCTTCAAGCCCACCAATACCGGGCATATTCATGTCCATCAGCACGACGTCGGCGGAATTTGAGCGACACCATTTCACAGCATCTTCGCCGCAGCACGCTTCGCCGACAACTTTAATGCCTTTTATATCTTCAAGAATGCGTCGTATCCCTGCGCGCACCAGTTCATGGTCATCAACAAGAAAAACGTTGATCAAAGGAATATCTCCAGAATAGGGATAACGCTACCGATAGTTAATCGGTCCTATGTTAACGGGTTTTATCTCAACTTTGAAATGTAAAAAACACCTGTCTTTCGATTTTGCTCTCGTTTTTGGAAATTAGATTGTACGCCGCGTGGAAACATTCACTGCTGACGGCGTTCTGCCGGAGTTATATACGAATCGCTGTTTCAAAATGGTGACAAAAAATTCATATTCTTCAGTTGAATGCTAAATAAGCAGGCAAAGATGTAACAAGAATTAACGAGTAAAATACTCGAAATAAACAAAGGATGGAGAAAATATATGCACTGCAACATCTTGTTTATTTTAATAACGGCGGTTAATGTTTGCGCAAAAAACAGCCACTGATATTTTTAGCCGCGCTTATGGTATACTCCGCCGCCTTAACATTTGCCATCGCACTTTTTCATAGAGACATAACGAGGAAAATAAATGAGTACGCCTGATTTTTCCACTGCTGAGAATAATCAAGAACTGGCTAACGAAGTCACCTGCCTGAAAGCCATGTTAACGCTGATGCTGCAGGCAATGGGACAAGCCGATGCAGGCCGCGTGATTCTTAAGATGGAAAAACAGATCGCGTTGATTGAAGATCAATCCCAGGCTGCGGTATTTTCCAACACTGTTAAACAAATTAAACAGGCCTACCGTCAGTAATAAGAAACCGGCTGATAGCGCTGCAATCAGCCGGTTTTGCGTCTGACACTCAGAACGACAACTTATTCAGATAAGCCCGGTCGCTGCGGCATAGCAGGCAATCTGTGTTTTGTTAGGTGCATTAAACTTCTTCTGCATATTCTTCTGATGGAAGTTCACGGTATTTTCAGAAATCGACAGGATCATCGCTATTTCTGCCGACGTTTTTCCCTCTGCGGTCCATTTCAGTATTTCTTTCTCCCGCTTACTAAACCGCATCTCTGGCGCCATCACCATGTCATCTTCCAGACGCGTCAGAACGGACAAACTTTCCCTCACCAGCAATTGCATTCTGAGTTCCACTTCATCCTGCGCAAAGCGGCCATTACGCACACTCGCACACGAGACAGAAAGAAAGCCCAGCGCCCGGTTCGGCAGCATTAAGCATTGCGTCATCCCCTTGCGTAAACCGTGATTACGCGCCGCATCCCACAGGGGTTGTGCATCGCGAAATAAGGTATCGTCCCAGGGAAGATGGCCCTGCCTGAAATTTTCTGGCTTTAACACGGGGTCAATCGCGAGAAAATTTTCGGACTGATAATGCGCCACCCACGCTTTGGGATAGGTTGTATGAAGCGCCGTTTTGGGTCGGGTAAACGGCACCGGGTGACGAACACAGAGCGCGTAAAAATCGAACTCCAGATGCTGCGTCTGATGTTGTAGTTCGTTATAGACGTCATCTGCCGTCGCCATTTCCTGAAAGCGTAACAGCATGCTCCGTCGCCAGGTGAAGAAATCGTGATCCTGCATACTAAGTGGTCATGTCCCTGAGATTGATAATCATCACAAATGAGAATGAAACAAACTAACACATAAATGTATTTTATATATGCAGATTATCGGACAAGAATGGATTTACTTGAGTATTACGCTTAATCGAGGCCGCAGGACCAGATACTATGTTAATAATAAAGCAGTAATAATAAATAGTTATGCGGCTTGTGCTCACCAAAAATCTATTTCGGTGAGCACCGTAGGGTTATTATTGCATTAAGAATTTTTCCAGAAACTGACGCGTTCGCGGTTGTTGGGGCGCGGTAAACAGCGATTTTGCCGGTCCCTGCTCCACAATGCGCCCCTGATCCATAAATATTGCGCGGTCAGCAACGTCGCGCGCAAAGCTCATTTCATGCGTCACAATCACCATGGTGCGTTTTTCCTGCGCCAGTTGACGAATGGTATTCAGCACCTCGCCAACCAGTTCAGGATCGAGTGCTGACGTTGGTTCATCAAACAGGATCACCTCCGGGCGCATGGCCAACGCCCGGGCAATTGCCACGCGCTGCTGCTGTCCACCGGATAACCGACGCGGATAGCTGGTCTCTTTACCCGCCAGGCCCACCTTTGCCAGCAACTCACGTGCGCGCGCCGTTGCTTCGGCTTTCGGCTCTCCCTTCACAATCACCGGACCTTCAATAATGTTTTCCAGCACCGTACGGTGAGGAAACAAATTAAAGTTCTGGAACACAAACCCCACATGCTGGCGCAGCTGACGAATCAACCCTTTCTGCTGATTGAGTGAACGCGCCGTATCAATGGTAATGTCACCGACTTTAATCGTGCCCGCCTCAGGCTGTTCCAGCAGATTAATACTGCGCAACAACGTAGTTTTCCCCGAACCGCTTGGCCCGATAATCGCCACAACTTCACCGGGTTTTACCTCAAGATCGATACCGTGCAGCACCGTTTGCCCGTGAAATTTTTTCACCAGGTTTCTGACTTCGATCGCACTCATTTCGGCTCTCTCTCCTGGCGGTTCAGTTGTTCTTCAAAATAGTTCTGCAGTGCGGACAGCACTGTCGCCATTACCCAGTAAATCAGCGAAGCCGCCAGATACATGGTGAACACTTCCAGCGTGCGTGAGGTGATCAGCTGCGCCTGACGGAACAGTTCCGGTACCTGGATTGTCGCCGCCAGCGAGGTGTCTTTTACCAGGCTGATAAAGCTGTTGCTCAACGGCGGCAAAGCCACGCGCGCCGCCTGCGGTAGGATCGCCCGGCGCATGGTCTGCCAGCGCGTCATACCAATACTGGCGCCCGCCTCCCACTGACCTTTATCAATCGAGGAGATAGCCGCACGCAGCGTTTCAGCCGCATACGCTGCGGTGTTCAGCGACAAACCAATCATCGCCGCCGGGATCGGGTCCAGCTCAATGCCAAACTGCGGCAAACCGTAGTAGATCATAAACAGTTGGGCGATCAGCGGCGTGCCGCGAAAAATAGAAATATAGACGCGCGCCAGCCAGCGCACCGGCAGCAGCGGCGACAGGCGCATCAGAGCGAGGATAAACCCCAGCACCAGGCCAAAGAACATCCCACCGATACTCAGCTGCAGCGTAAATACCGCGCCTTTAAGCAGGAAGGGCAGTGAATCAATCACCAGTTGGATACTTTCTTGCATTAGCGTTTTTCTACCTTGCCATTACACGTGAGGATGGTAGGCAAACAGCGCAGGTGCCCCACCGGTATGAATAAACAGGACCGGACCTTCATCCTTGAAGCGCTTCTGGCTGATACCGTCAATCAGGCCCGCCATCGCTTTACCGGTATACACCGGATCCAGCAAGATGCCTTCCAGACGCGCCAGCAGTTTCACCGCTTCCATGCCCTCTTCGTTTGGCGTGCCGTAACCCGGCGCATAATAGTCATCCCATAACAGAATATCCGCCGAGGCGGTCAGTTCCAGTTCACGAGCCACGTCCTGCTGCAGGGTCACCACTTTTGGCTTTTGATCGGCGACGCTGCGCGAAACGGTCACCCCAATCAGCTCGACGTTGGGCATCAGTTGTTCCAGCCCCACCGCCAGACCGGCATGGGTGCCCGCGCTGCCTGAAGCCACCACCACAGAGGACAGCGCTACCGCGCCCTCGCACTGCTGGGCAATTTCCAGCGCACTTTCAACATAGCCCAGCGCGCCCAGCGCATTCGACCCGCCGACCGGGATCACATACGGTCGGAACCCCTGCGCTTCAATCCGCGTGGCCAGCGCCTGAAGCTGCGCATTCGGGTCGGTCAGCGCGTCGCACATTTCAACCTGGGTATTAAACAGATCTAACAACAGACGGTTACCGTTGCTGAGATAGTTTTCTGCCGTGGTGCCAATCGGGTTTTCCAGCAGCGCCACGCAGTGCAGCCCGAGCTTTGCCGCCACTGCCGCCGTCTGGCGCACGTGGTTCGACTGAATAGCCCCGGCGGTAATCAGCGTATCGGCCCCTTCGCGCAGCGCATCTGCCGCCAGAAACTCCAGCTTGCGCAGCTTATTGCCGCCCATCGCCATTGGCGTGACATCATCGCGTTTAATAAAAATGTCGCGTCCGAGATAATCAGAGAAGCGCGGGAGATATTCGAGCGGCGTTGGCGCGCCAATAAATTCCAGACGTGGAAAGCGCGTTAAATTATGCAGCGGCATACAGCCTCCGGTATTCGTTGTTGTGATGTTCTTTTTATTATGCACGTTCAGGCGCAATGAAATAAAAAAAGGCGCTGTTAAAGGCGCCTTTTTTATCCGGATGACGATTATTTCGTCACATCCGCCCCAAACCATTTTTCAGACAGGGCTTTCAGGGTACCGTCTTTCTGCATCTCTGCAATGGCAGCATCGACCGCTTTCAGCAGATCGTCATTACCTTTACGCAATGCCACGCCGGATGCCTGGCGGGAGAACGCTTCACCGGTCACTGCCAGCGTGTCTTTGGTTTTCTTCACCAGATCCAACGCGGCCAGACGATCAACCAGAATCGCATCGATACGACCGACGCGCAGATCCTGATATTTGGTCGGGTCATCATCATAAGTACGGATATCGACGCCCTGCACGTTCTGGCGCAGCCACTCTTCGTAGTTAGTACCCAGACCGACACCGACTTTTTTACCTTTCAGGTCAGCCGCGGTTTTAATCACGCCTTCGTTGCCTTTTTTCACCAGCGCCTGGATACCAGAGACCGTATACGGGGTAGAGAAATCGTATTTTTTCTGACGTTCGTCAGAGATGGTTACCTGGTTAATCACCACATCGATACGTTTGGAGTCTAAAGAGGCCAGCATGCCATCCCATTTGGTCGGCTTCAGCGTCGCTTTCACCCCAAGATGTTTGGCCAGTTCTTCGGCAAATTCGACTTCAAAACCGGTCAGCTTGCCGTCATCACCCTGAAAACTAAACGGGGGATAGGTCCCTTCCAGGCCCACCAACAGCGTACCGCGCTCTTTCACTTTATTTAACAGACCTTCGTCGGCAAATGTTTTGGCGCTCATACCGGCGACAAGTGCCACAGCCATTACACCCATCAGAGCCTGACGTCCCAGACGTGCTAATTTCATAGTTACCCCGAATATTGTCATTAGTGACTATCATTTATGACAGTAGTGTAGAGCGTTTACCGCTATTTACAAACACGACTCCGTTACACCTTATTCGTTTTTAATATATATCAGAACTGGCTGTCCAGGAGGATTTCTGCATCTGGCCGACAGGTGCATGCGCCTTGAACTGTTCATATTTGCGCAGCGCAATGCGGTAATTATTGGTGCTGGTCTCCGGCAGCCACGGGGCGAGGTTTTCGTCGAGGAAGCCTTCCTGCAGCAGGTCATGAGAAATGTTCTGTTCGGTCAGATGATTACCGAGGCGGCGCAGGCGAACCACATATTCGCGCACCGTGCCGTGGCTCATTTCGGTTTGTTCAAACAAAAACTGTTTAAACCCGATGATGTCAAAAAAGTCGCTCTGTTCTTTGCAGTGTAAATCACCGCAAAAACGGCATAACGCCACCCACTCTTTTTTCTCCTGCTCCCAGGCGGCAGCGTCGAGCAACGTATCGAGCCGGGCGATGGCGATTTTATTCACAATCTGGCCGCGGCGGACCAGCGTGATCCTGTCGAGCAACTTATAGCAATGGGCGCAATGCGTCTGGCTGTGTTTGAAATCTTTGAGGTAGCGGCTTAGAGGCCGTCTTTTTGATTGCTGCACCGTCATGAGAACTCCTGGTAGTCAATTCGTTATGCGGCATTGTTCAGGGGCAATGATTACCCCCTATAGCTTACCCAGCTTGGTGCGTAGACGTTTGATGGCCTGACTGTGCAACTGGCTAACCCGTGACTCACCGACTTCCAGAACAGCACCAATCTCTTTCAGATTCAGCTCTTCCTGGTAATACAGCGTCAGCACCAGCTTTTCACGCTCCGGCAATGCGTCAATCGCATCCATCACGCGCTGGCGTAAATTGCCATCAAGCAGCTGCTGTAACGGGTTTTCTTGCTGATTTTCTTCCGTCACCAGCTCAATACTATCGCCATGCTCTTCCCGCCACTCGTCGTAAGAGAAGAGTTGGCTGTTATTGGTATCGAGCAACATCTGACGATATTCTTGCACAGGAATAGCCAGACGCTCCGCCACTTCGGTTTCCGTCGCGTTACGCCCGAGTTCCTGCTCCAGTTGTCCCATCGCCTGTGCCACTTCGCGGGCATTGCGCCGAACGCTACGCGGCACCCAATCCCGGCTGCGTAGTTCATCCAGCATAGCCCCACGAATACGCTGCACTGCGTAAGTGGTAAATGCCGTTCCTTGCAAAGCGTCATATCGGTCAACTGCATTCAATAACCCGATGCCGCCCGCTTGTAGCAGGTCATCCAGTTCTACGCTCGCCGGCAAGCGCACCTGAAGGCGCAATGCTTCGTGACGCACCAACGGTACATAACGCTGCCACAGCGAGTGTTTATCCATTACACCTTCAGCGGTATACAGTGAATTCACGATAAACAGCCCTGCGTTAAATGAGTTATCGGCATGATTATCCGTTTCTGCAGGGGTTTTAATCGGGTGAATAGTGGGTGAAATAAGGGGTTATTTGAGGGTTACGGGTAAAGCGGAATGTAAAAAACCCCGCCGGAGCGGGGTTTGCGCGATAAGTGTAAATTAACGCAGCAGAGACAGGACGTTCTGCGTAGTCTGGTTAGCCTGCGCCAGAACAGAAGTACCCGCCTGTTGCAGAATGTTTGCACGAGACATGTTGGACACTTCGGTCGCGTAGTCAGCATCTTCGATACGGCTACGGGCTTCAGACAGGTTGTTGACGGTGTTACCCAGGTTGGTAACGGTAGAGTTGAAACGGTTCTGTACCGCACCCAGGTCGGAACGCAGGTCAGCTACTTTAGACAGCGCCGCATCGATTTTCGCCAGCGGGCTTTCAGTTTTGGTGGTTGCCACTTCGTTCAGCGCTGCACCAGTCTGGAAGTTATGCGCTTTAACATTAGAGGCAAGGTACTCTTTTCCACCTACGGAAGCTACTTCAGTTTTGCCGTTCACACCGCCAAACTGAACCGCTGCCTCTTTAGACATACCTTTATCATCGGTGTACGCAACAGTTTTTGCAGTGATCGTATTAGACTTTTCATCATATTCTGCGGCATAAAACTTGCCATCGACTTTAAGTGCATAGCCACCATCGATCGCTTTGCCATTTTTATCTTCGAAAGACATTTTAACCAACGTAGTATTGTCTTTCGTTGCTCCTGTAACACCAGCAGCCTTCAGGGCATTAGCCGCATCAGTCATTTCTGTTGGAGTAAATGGAGTTTTGGTTACTACTTCTACTTGGTTTTTAGTAACTTCAGCCAGGCCCTGAATCTCAGTTTCTAACGCAGTATCTGCCTCTTTTGTGCTGGAGGCAGGAATAGTTACTTTGCCTGTAGTTTCATCATAGTCTGCTTTGTAGACACCCTTAATCCCAGGCTTTGCACTGTCAACATCTAAATAGTATTGTCCATCTTTAAATTTAACTTCAGCATCTGTTACATCATTTGCTACAGCACCTGTAATCGCACCGTCAAGTTCAGTCTTACTTTGTGTGCTAAGCGTTTTCCCGCCATCGGCATAGGACTTAACATCTTTCGTTACAGCAGTATCAACCTGTTTATAAGCATCCTGCACGTTCAGGCTATCAAGACCCAGAGTCTTGGAGTTGATTTCTTTCAGGTTGATATCGATGGTTTCGCCATCGTTGGCACCGACCTGGATGGTCAGGGTGTTGTCTTTCGCCAGTACTTTCACGCCGTTGAACTGGGTCTGACCGGATACGCGGTCGATTTCGTTCAGACGCTGAGTGATTTCAGCCTGGATGGAGTCGAGGTCAGACTGGGAGTTGGTACCGGTAGAAGACTGAACCGCCAGCTCACGAACACGCTGTAGGTTGTTGTTGATTTCAGACAGAGAACCTTCAGTGGTCTGCGCGATGGAGATACCATCGTTGGCGTTACGGGACGCCTGAGTCAGACCTTTGATGTTAGAGGTGAAGCGGTTAGCAATCGCCTGACCTGCAGCATCGTCTTTCGCGCTGTTGATACGCAGACCGGAAGACAGACGCTCGATAGCGGAGCTCAGGGAAGACTGAGATTTGTTCAGGTTGTTCTGGGTCAACAGCGACAGGCTGTTTGTATTGATGACTTGTGCCATGATCTTTTCCTTATCAATTACAACTTGATGTTATTGGGCCGTTGCCCACGGTTTCTGACCGTAACCCATGTATCGGCACGTTAATTTCGAACTTTAGAAAATTTTTAGTTTCCGCCCTCTTTTTTCTTAGCCGCGGAAATACCCTCTTTAATTGCCACTATTCTGGGCATTATTTTTGCAAAACTATTATTAAACTTTGCGCGCAGATTGCCGATAAAGCGGTTAACTACTGTTTGCAATCACAAGGAATTAGGCATGCCTTCATTTACATCACTGGGCGTTGGTTCGAACTTACCGCTGGATACATTGCTGACAAATTTAACAACCGCTGAGAAAAAGCGTTTAACGCCCATTACCCAGCAGCAAAGCGCTAACACCTCGCGCTTAACCGCCTACGGCACGCTGAAAAGCGCGTTAGAAAAATTTCAGACGGCAAATACCGCACTCAACAGCGCCGATCTGTTTAAAAGCACCACGGCCACCAGCAGCACAGAAGATTTGAAAGTCAGCACCAGCGCAGGTGCCGCCCCCGGGAAATACACCGTCAGCGTCAGCCAGCTGGCGCAGGCACAGTCTTTATCGACCACAACGAAAATTAGTTCTACAAAAGAACAATTAGGTGACACCAGCGTTGATGAGCGCACCATCACGATTTCGCAGCCGGGCCGTAAAGAGCCACTGGAAATCAAATTAGGCAAAGGCGAAACCTCGCTCGAGGATATTCGTGATGCGATTAATGATGCCGACAGCGGTATTTCGGCAAGCCTGGTAAAAGTTAAAGAAGACGATTACCAGTTAGTGTTAACCGCTGAAAGCGGCACCGAGAGCGAAATGACCATCTCGGTGGATAAAGATGCAAAACTGAGCGAATTACTCTCCTATGACAGCAAAGCTGGCAGCGGGAAGATGAAACAGCTGGTTGGCGCGCAAAATGCGCAGTTGACCGTCAACGGCATCGATATTGAACGTCAAAGCAATACCGTGACCGACGCCCCGCAGGGCATTACGCTGCAGCTGACCAAAGAAATAAAAGATGCGTCCATCACGGTTGTCAAAAGTGATGAGAAAGCCACCGCGGCGATTAAAACCTGGGTGGATGCCTACAACTCGCTGGTCGATACCTTTGGCACGCTGACCAAATATAAAGAAGTCGAACCGGGCGAAGCGGCCAGCACCGATAACGGCGCGCTGCTGGGTGACAGCGTTTTACGTACCATTCAAAACGGCATCCGCGCACCGTTTGCGAACAGCGGTAGCGAATCCTCGTTTAAAACCATGTCTGAGATTGGCATTACCCAGGACGGCGGAACCGGTAAGCTGAAAATTGATGACGAAAAGCTGGCTAAGGCGCTGAAAGATAACACCGCAGCCACCCGTGAACTGCTGGTTGGCGATGGTAAAGAAAGCGGGATTACCACCAAGATTGCCACTGAAATTAAAGGTTATCTGGCCGATGACGGCATCATCGACAATGCACAAGACAATATTAACGCCAACCTGAAAATGCTGACCAAGCAGTATCTGAACGTAAGTAACAGCATTGACGAAGTGGTGGCGCGCTATAAAGCGCAGTTTACCCAGCTCGATTCCATGATGAGTAAGCTCAACGGCACCAGTACCTATCTGGGCCAACAATTCTCAGCGATGAACAATTCCTGATAACACGAGGTAAGCATGTATACCGCGAGCGGTACCAAAGCCTATGCACAGGTCAGCGTGGAAAGCGCCGTGATGAGCGCCAGCCCGCATCAGCTGATCGAAATGTTGTTTGATGGCGCGCACAGCGCGCTGGTGCGCGCTCGCCTGTTTATGCAACAGGGTGATATCGTCGCCAAAGGCGAGGCCTTAAGCAAAGCCATCAATATTATTGATAATGGCCTAAACGCCGGTTTGGATCATGAAAAAGGAGGTGAACTTGCCACTCATCTGTCTGCGCTATACGCATACATGGTCCGGCGTTTATTGCACGCAAATTTGAATAATGACTGTCAAGCAATTGAAGAAGTCGAAGGGTTGCTCGGCAACATTGCGGAAGCCTGGAAGCAGATCTCACCGAGTGCATCATCCCAGGAGTCGCGTTAATGACCTCAGCCGTGGAGTTTGTCAACCGTTGGCAGCGCATCGCGCTACTCAGTCACTCGCTGCTGGAACTGGCGCAGCGCGGTGAATGGGACCTTTTACTGGAACAGGAAGTTAGCTATCTGCAAAGTATTGAAGTGGTCATGGAAGACGAGGCTCCACCGGGCATTACGCGAGGTATTCAGAACATCGTGGCCGGGTATATTAAACAGACGCTGGATAATGAGCAGTTACTCAAAGCATTGCTGCAACAGCGGCTGGATGAACTCAGTGGGCTTATTGGTCAGTCGACCCGCCAGAAGACGCTGAATAACGCCTATGGTCGTCTTTCCGGCATGCTGCTGGTACCTGACGCCCCTACCGCATCGTAATTTTTTCCCGTCTCGTCTGAATAATCTTCCATACTCCAGAGGTCGGCCAAACGACTTCTGGAGCACGGAAGATGAAAAATCCTACGTTATTGCAGTACTTCCACTGGTATTACCCTGAGGGCGGTCAGCTGTGGCCCGAACTTGCCGCACGCGCAGGCGGCCTCAACGATATCGGCATCAATATGGTGTGGCTGCCGCCCGCGTATAAAGGCGCGTCCGGTGGCTACTCGGTTGGCTACGACTCCTACGATCTGTTTGACCTCGGCGAGTTCGACCAAAAAGGCACCGTCGCCACCAAGTACGGTGATAAAAACCAACTGCTGGCCGCCATTGATGCGCTGAAACACAACGACATTGCGGTACTGCTGGACGTGGTGGTCAACCACAAAATGGGGGCCGATGAGAAAGAACACATTCGCGTCCAGCGCGTAAACGCCGATGACCGCACGCAGATTGACGATGAGATTGTCGAATGCGAGGCCTGGACCCGCTACACCTTCCCGGCCCGCGCCGGGCAATATTCACAGTTTATCTGGGACTTCAAATGCTTCAGCGGCATCGACCATATTGAAAATCCCACCGAAGACGGCATTTTTAAAATCGTCAACGATTACACCGGAGAAGGCTGGAACGATCAGGTGGATGACGAGCTCGGCAACTTTGACTACCTGATGGGCGAAAATATCGATTTTCGTAATCATGCCGTCACCGAGGAGATCAAATACTGGGCGCGCTGGGTGATGGATCAAACCCAGTGCGACGGCTTTCGCCTCGATGCCGTCAAGCATATCCCGGCCTGGTTTTATAAAGAGTGGATCGAACACGTGCAGGAGGTAGCCCCCAAGCCGCTGTTTATCGTCGCTGAATACTGGTCCCACGAAGTCGACAAACTGCAAAACTACATCGACCAGGTGGAGGGGAAAACCATGCTGTTCGACGCCCCCCTGCAGATGAAGTTTCACGAGGCTTCACGTCAGGGACGCGATTATGACATGAGCCAGATCTTCACCGATACGCTGGTGGAAGCCGATCCGTTTCACGCGGTGACGCTGGTCGCCAATCACGATACCCAACCATTGCAGGCGCTGGAGGCCCCGGTCGAACCGTGGTTTAAGCCGCTGGCCTACGCGCTGATCCTGCTGCGCGAAAACGGCGTGCCGTCGGTGTTCTACCCCGATCTGTATGGCGCGCATTATGAAGATACCGGCGGGGATGGCCAAACCTATCCCATCGACATGCCGATCATTGAACAGCTTGATGAACTGATTCTGGCCCGTCAGCGTTTCGCCCACGGCGTACAAACGCTGTATTTTGATCATCCGAATTGTATCGCCTTTAGCCGCAGCGGTACCGACGACGACCCCGGCTGTGTGGTGGTGCTGTCCAACGGCGATGACGGCGAAAAAAGCATTGCGCTTGGCGCGAACTATGGCAATAAAACCTGGCGAGACTATCTGGGGAATCGCGAAGAAAGCGTGGTCACCGATGAAAACGGCGAAGCGACGTTTTTCTGCAACGGCGGCAGCGTCAGCGTGTGGGTGATTGCAGAGGTGTTGTAATGGACTTCCCCGGTAGCGGCGGGCTACCGGGGTTTAACGCTTACGGCAGCGGCGTCGCCAGCGGCGTTTTCTGTAACACCTCGGCGCATTCCTGCGTTGGGCGATCGACCCGTTGCAGCGTCATCCCGTCATATTCCAGCGTATTACCTTCGCGCTCAATCTCATACAGCTCACGCTTCACCGTCACGTTGGTGAGATCGCCGGAGAGCATCGTCAGTTTCCCCGGTAGCGCAATCACCCGCTGCCACTGGCGACAATCCAGCGTATCGCCCTCTTTGGTCACCACCAGCGAGGCGATAGCTTCCGGACTCACCAGCTTGCGCTGCGGACCTTTCGACTGCCAGTAGCCTTCCAGACCGGCGGGCGCGGGTGTTTTTACCACTTCGTTATAATTTTCAACTTCGGCGCATCCGCTAAGAAGCAGAAATGCACCAACGATTGCTAATTTTTTCATCATTCATCCTGCATGCGAAGAAAAAGGGATTGTGGCATTAAACCCCTGATGTCGCCAGCCTTTCGCGGCGGAGGATAAAGATTGATCCCGTCGGGATTACTTCTTATTACTGATAGGCAAAAACGCAGATCGGTGTAATATCCACACTTCTTGTTACATACCTTCTGAGTTCAGAGGCAAAACGCATGTCATGGCAACACTTCAAACAGGCCTGGTTAATTAAATTTTGGGCCCCTGCCCCTGCGGTCATCGCGGCGGGTATTCTCTCCACTTATTATTTCGGCATTACGGGAACCTTCTGGGCGGTAACCGGCGAATTTACTCGCTGGGGCGGTCAAGTCCTGCAACTGTTTGGCGTTCACGCCGAAGAGTGGGGTTACTACAAACTGATCCACCTCGAAGGCTCCCCACTGACCCGTATCGACGGCATGATGATCCTCGGCATGTTCGGCGGCTGCTTTGCGGCAGCGCTGTGGGCCAACAACGTGAAATTACGTATGCCGCGCAGTCGGGTGCGTATTATGCAGGCCATTATCGGCGGGATGATCGCCGGTTTCGGCGCGCGTCTGGCGATGGGCTGTAACCTCGCGGCGTTCTTCACCGGGATCCCACAGTTCTCCCTGCATGCGTGGTTCTTTGCGCTGGCCACCGCGATTGGCTCATGGTTTGGCGCACGCTTCACCCTGCTGCCGATGTTCCGTATTCCGGTCAAAATGCAGAAAGTCTCTGCCGCCTCGCCGCTGACGCAAAAACCGGAGCAGGCACGTCGGCGTTTTCGCCTCGGCATGCTGGTGTTTATCGGCATGATCGGCTGGGCGCTGCTCACCGCCATGGATAAACCCAAGCTCGGGTTAGCCATGCTGTTCGGCGTGGGATTCGGTCTGTTGATTGAACGGGCGCAAATCTGTTTCACCTCGGCATTTCGCGACCTGTGGATTTCCGGGCGCACCCATATGGCAAAAGCCATTATCTTCGGCATGGCGGTCAGCGCCATCGGTATCTTCAGCTACGTGCAACTGGGCGTGGAGGCGAAGATCATGTGGGCCGGTCCCAACGCGGTGATCGGCGGCTTGCTGTTTGGCTTCGGCATCGTGCTGGCGGGCGGGTGTGAAACCGGCTGGATGTACCGCGCGGTCGAAGGTCAGGTGCATTACTGGTGGGTCGGTCTGGGCAACGTAATCGGCTCGACCATTCTGGCCTACTACTGGGATGACTTCGCCCCGGCGCTTGCCACCAGTTGGGATAAAGTGAACCTGCTCAACACCTTCGGTCCGCTCGGCGGCCTGCTGGTGACCTATCTGCTGTTGTTTGCCGCACTGATGCTCATCATTGGCTGGGAAAAACGTTTCTTCCGCCGTGCAGGGCTAACGCCTGCTAAGGAATCCGCATGAAAAATATCGTCCCTGATTACCGTCTGGACATGGTGGGTGAACCGTGTCCCTACCCGGCTGTCGCCACGCTGGAAGCAATGCTGCAGCTGAAGAAAGGTGAAATTCTGGAAGTGGTGAGTGACTGCCCGCAGTCGATCAATAATATTCCGCTGGATGCACGTAATCACGGCTATACGGTGCTGGATATTCAGCAGGATGGGCCAACCATTCGTTATTTGATTCAGAAGTAAGTGTTTGCCGGATAGCGTTGCGCTTATCCGGCCTACATTTTCTGCACGTTGTCCCTACACCTGCATCGACATGACTTCCTGATACGCCGACACCAGCTTGTTACGCACCTGAATCCCCATCTGCATAGAGACCGAGGCTTTTTGCATATCGGTCATCACATCATTCAGCGCAATGCCCGGCTCACCCAGGGTAAATTTTTCTGCCTGCACGCGAGATGCGGTTTGCACATCACTGATGCGGTCCAACGCCGCATGCAGCTGACCGGCAAAGCTCACGGTCGGTTGTGGCTGCATATCCTGCATCTTTGCTGACGTCGCCGTGGCCTGTAGCTGGCTGATGACCCCTTCAATCCCCTGTATTGCCGACATTCTGATCCCCTGGATGATTTTTTACGTAGCAGAGATTACCAGCTCGTCAATAAGATAAAGGCGCTAAATAACGATAAAAACCCCCGGTTTTTGGCGCATAGAAAAATTTAAAACCGCAAATAATGTGACGGTCAATTTTTCGAGTTTGCTGACCCGGGAGTGAGTCTTGTTCCACTTTGCAAAAAACGCCGTCCACGATAATCCACGAGGTGCGAGATGAGTGCGACAGCATCGACTGCAACCCCACTGAAACCTCTCGAGTGGTTAAATCGCCTGCGTGCGAATCCCAGAATCCCTCTGATTGTGGCGGGCGCGGCTGCCGTCGCGATCGTCGTAGCGATGGTCCTGTGGGCCAAAGCGCCAGATTACCGCACGCTGTTCAGCAACCTCTCCGATCAGGACGGGGGCGCCATCGTCACCCAACTGACGCAGATGAACGTGCCCTATCGTTTCACCGAGGGAAGCGGCGCCATCGAAGTTCCCGCGGATAAAGTACATGAACTGCGTTTGCGTCTGGCCCAGCAAGGTCTGCCGAAAGGCGGCGCGGTGGGCTTTGAACTGCTGGACCAGGAAAAGTTTGGTATCAGCCAGTTTAGCGAACAGGTGAATTACCAGCGTGCACTGGAAGGCGAACTGGCCCGCACCATTGAAACGCTCGGACCGGTTAAACGCGCCCGCGTCCATCTGGCCATGCCGAAACCTTCATTATTCGTCCGTGAGCAAAAATCCCCTTCCGCCTCCGTTACCGTAAATCTGGAACCGGGTCGGGCGCTGGATGAAGGTCAAATTAGTGCGGTTACCCATCTGGTCTCCAGCGCCGTGGCCGGTTTACCGCCGGGTAACGTCACGCTGGTCGATCAGGCCGGTCATCTGTTAACCCAGTCGAACACCAGCAGCCGTGACCTGAACGATGCGCAGCTGAAATACGCCAGCGACGTCGAAGGCCGCGTTCAGCGTCGTATCGAATCGATCCTGTCACCGATCGTCGGTAACGGTAACGTCCACGCGCAGGTCACCGCACAGCTGGATTTTGCCAATAAAGAGCAAACCGAAGAACAGTACAGCCCGAATGGTGATGAATCGCAGGCTGTACTGCGTTCGCGCCAGCTCAACGTCAGTGAGCAAATAGGAAGCGGCGCACCGGGCGGCGTACCGGGCGCCCTGTCGAATCAGCCTGCACCGGCGAATACTGCGCCGATCAATACGCCACCGGCTAATCAGCAAAATACGCAAACCGCGCAGACAGCCAATAACGCGAATACCGGCCCACGTAGTACTCAGCGCAATGAAACCAGCAACTATGAAGTCGACCGCACCATTCGTCATACCAAAATGAACGTCGGCGACGTGCAGCGTCTCTCCGTGGCGGTGGTGATCAACTATAAAACCTTGCCGGACGGTAAACCGCTGCCGCTGACCGCCGATCAGATGAAGCAAATTGAGGATCTGACCCGCGAAGCCATGGGCTTCTCCGACAAGCGCGGCGATACCCTGAACGTGGTGAACTCACCCTTCACGGCAACCGACGACGCGGGCGGCGAGCTGCCATTCTGGCAACAGCAGTCCTTTATTGAGCAGTTGATGATTGCCGGACGCTGGTTACTGGTACTGCTGGTGGCCTGGATACTGTGGCGTAAAGCCGTTCGTCCGCAACTGGTCCGCCGTAGCGAAGAGGCGAAAGTCGCGCAGGAACAAACGCGCGTTCGTCAGGAAACCGAAGAAGCGGTAGAAGTTCGTCTCAGCAAAGACGAGCAGACCCAGCAGCGTCGTACGAACCAGCGCTTGGGCGCAGAAGTCATGAGCCAGCGTATTCGTGAAATGTCAGATAACGATCCGCGCGTTGTGGCGCTGGTCATCCGCCAGTGGATGAATAACGAACATGAGTAATCTTAGCGGCACCGATAAAAGCGTCATTTTACTGATGACCATTGGCGAAGATCGCGCGGCGGAGGTGTTTAAACATCTTTCCACGCGTGAAGTGCAGGCCCTCAGTACGGCGATGGCCAACGTGCGCCAGATTTCCAACAAGCAACTCACCGAGGTGCTGGCCGAGTTTGAACAAGAAGCCGAGCAGTTTGCGGCGCTGAACATTAACGCCAACGAATATCTGCGTTCGGTACTGGTGAAAGCGCTGGGTGAAGAGCGCGCCTCCAGCCTGCTGGAAGATATTCTGGAAACCCGCGATACCACCAGCGGCATCGAAACGCTCAACTTTATGGAGCCGCAAAGCGCCGCCGACCTTATTCGCGACGAGCATCCGCAGATCATCGCCACCATTCTGGTACACCTCAAACGGGGCCAGGCGGCCGATATTCTGGCGCTGTTCGACGAGCGTTTACGCCACGATGTGATGTTACGTATTGCCACCTTCGGCGGCGTGCAGCCGGCCGCGCTGGCGGAGCTGACCGAAGTGCTGAACGGCCTGCTCGACGGCCAGAACCTGAAGCGCAGCAAAATGGGCGGCGTGAGAACGGCAGCAGAGATTATCAACCTGATGAAAACGCAGCAGGAAGAAGCGGTCATTACCGCCGTGCGCGAATTCGACGGCGAACTGGCACAGAAAATTATCGACGAGATGTTCCTGTTCGAAAACCTGGTGGACGTCGACGACCGCAGTATCCAGCGCCTGCTGCAGGAAGTGGATTCCGAGTCGCTGCTGATCGCCCTGAAAGGTGCCGAACAGCCGCTACGCGAGAAGTTCCTGCGCAATATGTCGCAACGTGCCGCCGATATTCTGCGCGATGACCTCGCCAACCGTGGTCCGGTACGTCTGTCGCAGGTAGAAAACGAACAGAAAGCGATTCTGCTGATTGTGCGTCGCCTGGCGGAAACCGGCGAGATGGTGATCGGCAGCGGCGAGGATACCTATGTCTAACGACCTGCCGTGGAAAGTCTGGACCCCGGACGATCTCGCGCCACCGATGGCGGCGTTCGTGCTGGCCGATGACAGCAGCCCCTTGCCGACGGACGACGCAGAAGAACCGCAACTGTCTGCTGAACAACAGCTTGAACAACAGCTGGCACAACTGCAGTTGCAGGCGCATGAACAAGGCTATAACGCCGGCCTGGCTGAAGGTCGGCAAAAAGGCCATGAGCAGGGTTATCAGGATGGGTTAGCGCAGGGGCTGGAGCAAGGTCAGACGCAGGCCCGGGCGCAGCATGCGCCGATACACGCCCGCATGCAGCAACTAGTGAGCGAGTTTCAAAATACGCTGGATGCGCTGGACAGCGTGATTGCCTCGCGTCTGATGCAAATGGCGCTGGAAGCCGCACGTCAGGTGATTGGCCAGACGCCGATCGTCGATAACGCCGCGCTGATTAAACAAATCCAACAGCTGCTGCAGCAGGAACCACTGTTTAGCGGCAAACCCCAACTGCGCGTGCATCCGGACGATCTCCAACGCGTGGAAGAGATGCTCGGCGCCACCCTCAGCCTGCACGGCTGGCGACTGCGCGGCGACCCAACTCTGCATCATGGCGGGTGTAAAGTCTCGGCCGACGAAGGCGATTTGGATGCCAGCGTCGCTACGCGCTGGCAGGAACTCTGCCGTCTGGCCGCACCGGGAGTCGTGTAATGACCACCCGTCTGACCCGCTGGCTCACCTCGCTGGATAACTTCGAAGAGAAAATGTCGCTGCTGCCGTCGGTACGACGCTACGGGCGTTTGACCCGCGCCACCGGCCTGGTGCTGGAAGCTACAGGTTTACAGCTGCCGCTGGGCGCCACCTGCGTGATTGAGCGTCAAAACGGCAACGACACTCAGGAAGTCGAAAGCGAAGTGGTCGGTTTTAACGGCCAGCGTCTGTTTTTGATGCCGCTCGAAGAAGTCGAAGGCGTTCTGCCTGGCGCACGTGTTTACGCAAAAAACATTGCCGGTGAAGGCCTGCAAAGTGGCAAGCAGTTGCCGCTGGGCCCCGCCCTGCTTGGTCGCGTGCTCGACGGCAGCGGAAAACCACTCGACGGTCTGCCTGCGCCCGACACCACGGAAACCGGGGCGTTAATTACACCACCGTTTAACCCGCTACAACGTACCGCCATTGAGCACGTGCTGGATACCGGTGTGCGGCCCATCAATGCGCTGCTAACCGTCGGTCGCGGCCAGCGTATGGGCCTGTTCGCCGGTTCCGGTGTGGGTAAAAGCGTCCTGCTCGGCATGATGGCGCGCTATACCCAAGCCGATGTCATTGTCGTTGGGCTGATTGGCGAACGTGGTCGTGAAGTAAAAGATTTTATCGAAAATATTCTCGGTGCCGACGGTCGCGCACGCTCGGTGGTGATTGCCGCCCCTGCGGACGTCTCCCCATTATTACGTATGCAGGGCGCCGCCTATGCCACGCGTATTGCCGAAGATTTTCGCGATCGCGGACAGCACGTCCTGCTGATTATGGACTCCCTTACCCGCTACGCGATGGCACAGCGTGAAATCGCGCTGGCTATCGGTGAACCTCCCGCCACCAAAGGCTATCCGCCCTCGGTGTTCGCCAAATTACCGGCGCTGGTGGAACGTGCCGGGAACGGTATTCACGGCGGCGGTTCGGTTACCGCATTTTATACCGTGCTAACTGAGGGCGATGACCAGCAGGATCCGATTGCCGATTCCGCGCGTGCGATCCTCGACGGACACATCGTGCTGTCCCGTCACCTGGCGGAAGCGGGTCATTATCCGGCCATTGATATCGAAGCCTCAATCAGCCGTGCAATGACCTCGCTAATCAGCGAAAAACACTATGCGCGGGTGCGTAATTTTAAACAGCTGCTGTCCAGTTTCCAGCGTAACCGTGATTTAGTCAGCGTGGGTGCATATGCCAAAGGCAGCGACCCGATGCTGGATAAAGCCATCGCCTTGTGGCCGCAGCTGGAGGCATTTTTACAGCAAGGGATCTTTGAACGGGCCGACTGGGAAGATTCCCTGCAGGCGCTGGATCTGATTTTCCCTGGGGTGTGATTAAGCAGGAGAGCATAGGTCATGGCACAACATGGTGCACTGGCAACACTAAAAGATCTGGCTGAAAAAGAGGTCGATGACGCCGCCATCTTATTAGGCGAAATGCGGCGCGGCTGTCAGCAGGCAGAAGAACAGTTAAAGATGCTGATCGACTACCAGCACGAGTATCGCACCAATCTTAATAGCGATATGGGTCAGGGGATCACCAGTAACCGCTGGATCAACTACCAGCAATTTATTCAGACGCTGGAAAAAGCGATCGAGCAACATCGCCAACAGCTGAATCAGTGGACACAGAAAGTTGACCTGGCGCTGAGCAGTTGGCGCGATAAAAAACAACGGCTGCAGGCCTGGAAAACCCTACAGGACCGACAAACCACGGCGGCCTTACTGGCTGAAAACCGCCTGGATCAGAAAAAAATGGATGAATTTGCTCAGCGCGCAGCTATGAGGAAACCCGAATGATTACGATACCGCAACTGATTACTACCGACATTGACGTTGCCGCAGGGCTTCCGTCAGGAAAGGCGGTGGATTCAGCCGAAAATTTTTTAGCCCTACTGGCTGGCGCGCTAGGCGCGGACGATACACAGGGAAAAGATACCCCGCTGTCTCTGGCCGATCTTCAGGCTGCGGGCAGCAAACTGCAAAAAGGGTTGCTGCAAACACAGGGCGATAACGGCCAGGCCGTGAAGCTTACGGATCTGCTGGCACAAAAAGGCGGGCAAACGGACGCAACGCTTACCGACCTGACCGATGCCCGGCAATTGCTGTCGGCACTCACGCCGTCGCTGAAGGTGAATGCCCTGACGGCGACAGGCAAAGCCGCGCCACACGATGATAAGACCCCCACGCTCAGCGATGAGGATCTGGCGAACCTGAGCGCGCTATTTGCCATGCTGCCGGGTCAGCCTATCACCACGCCCGTCAGTGACACCGCATCCACCCCGGCAGACGCCACCCTGACCACGCTGTTGCGCGGCAATTCGTCCGGCGGGGCGGCGGATAACCGCGTCGAACTGACATCTGGTGAGATGAAAAAAGGCGAAGCCGATGGCGCGATGCACGCCGCTGGCGTTGACCAGACACGTAATCCTACCTTAACCCCGCTGACGGCGGCGGCAACCGCCCGCGCGGAGATGGACAGCACCCCGTCCCCGGTAAGCGTTGGCGCGACGATGACGCCACCGACTGGCCCGCAGCCGCACGCTCAGCCACTGCCCGCTACCGCACCGGTACTCAGCGCCCCGCTGGGTAGCCACGAATGGCAGCAATCATTAAGCCAGCACGTCACGCTGTTTACCCGTCAGGGCCAGCAAAGCGCGGAACTGCGCTTACATCCACAAGACCTGGGCCAGGTGCAAATCTCCCTCAAGCTGGATGACAACCAGGCGCAATTGCAAATGGTGTCACCGCATAGCCACGTGCGCGCCGCGCTGGAAGCGGCGTTGCCGATGCTGCGGACTCAGTTGGCAGAAAGCGGGATCCAGTTGGGGCAAAGCAGCATCAGCAGCGAAAGCTTCACTGGCCAGCAGCAGTCATCTGCTCAGCAGCAACAGGCGGGGCGCACTCAGGGACAAGACATTTTTGCCAGCGAAGATGACACCGCTCTGGCCGCGCCTGCCTCACTGCAAGCCGCCGCGCGCGGTGACGGCGCAGTAGACATCTTCGCCTAACGCCAGAGGTAGCATGATTATCCGCGTCTTTTCCACGCTTTGTCGGGGACAGGACACGGGATAATCAGCCCATAAGCTGTACCGAAACAGGAAGCCCGTATCTGATGACTGACTCCGCGATTAACAAAAAGAGTAAACGCGCTATTTGGATCCCTCTGTTGGTGTTAATTACCCTCGCCGCCTGCGCAACTGCGGGATATAGCTACTGGCGTATGCATCAGCAGCCGTCCGCCAGCGTTAGCGCGGAACCGGCCCCACCGCCAGCCCCGGTGTTTTTTGCGCTGGATACATTTACCGTCAATCTGGGTGATGCGGATCGCGTGCTGTATATCGGGGTCACGCTGCGTATGAAGGACGAAGCGACGCGCGCGCGCCTGAGCGAATATCTGCCGGAAGTGCGGAGCCGTTTGCTGCTACTGTTCTCGCGGCAGAATGCCGCCACGCTCGCCACCGAGCAAGGTAAGCAACAGTTGATTACGTCCATCAAAGAGACGCTCGCGACTCCGCTCGTTGTCGGGCAGCCGAAACAGGTTGTCACCGACGTTCTTTATACAGCTTTTATTCTGCGGTAAAGACATGGGCGACAGTATTCTTTCTCAGGCTGAAATTGACGCATTGCTTAACGGCGATAGCGACACCAAAGACGAACCTATTTCCGGTATTGCAAACGAAAGCAATATTCGTCCTTACGATCCCAACACCCAACGCCGCGTCGTTCGCGAGCGTTTGCAGGCGCTGGAGATCATCAACGAACGCTTCGCGCGCCAGTTCCGGATGGGATTATTTAACCTGTTGCGCCGTAGCCCGGATATTACCGTGGGTGCGATCCGCATCCAGCCGTATCACGAGTTTGCGCGTAACTTACCGGTGCCGACCAACCTGAACTTGATCCACCTGAAACCGCTCCGCGGGACGGGTCTGGTGGTGTTCTCGCCGAGTCTGGTGTTTATCGCCGTCGATAACCTGTTTGGCGGTGATGGACGCTTCCCGACGAAGGTGGAAGGTCGCGAATTTACCCATACCGAACAGCGCGTGATCAACCGCATGCTGAAGCTGGCGCTGGAAAGCTACAGCGATGCCTGGAAAGCGATCAACCCGCTGGAAGTGGAGTATGTGCGTTCGGAAATGCAGGTGAAATTTACCAATATCACCACCTCACCGAACGACATCGTGGTCAACACACCGTTCCACGTTGAGATTGGTAACCTGACCGGTGAATTTAACATCTGTCTGCCCTTCAGCATGATTGAACCGTTGCGCGAGCTGCTGGTTAACCCGCCGCTGGAAAACTCGCGCAATGAGGATCAGAACTGGCGTAATAACCTGGTGCGTCAGGTTCAGCATTCAGAGCTGGAGCTGGTGGCGAACTTTGCCGACATTCCGCTGCGCCTGTCGCAGATTTTAAAGCTCAAACCCGGCGATGTGCTGCCGATTGAAAAACCCGACCGCATTATTGCTCATGTGGACGGCGTGCCTGTGCTGACCAGCCAATATGGCACCGTAAACGGTCAGTATGCGTTACGCGTAGAACATTTGATCAACCCGATTTTGAATTCGCTGAATGAGGAACAGCCCAAATGAGTGACATGAATAATCCGTCCGATGAGAACACTGGTGCATTGGACGATCTGTGGGCTGACGCGTTAAATGAGCAAACAACGACCACCGCTAAAAGTTCGGTAGATGCGGTATTCCAGCAGTTAGGCGGCGGGGACGTCAGCGGTACACTGCAGGACATCGACCTGATCATGGATATTCCGGTCAAGCTGACCGTCGAACTGGGCCGCACTCGCATGACCATCAAAGAGCTGCTGCGCCTGACGCAAGGCTCCGTCGTCGCACTTGACGGTCTGGCGGGCGAGCCGCTGGATATTCTGATCAACGGTTACCTGATTGCTCAGGGTGAAGTGGTTGTCGTCGCAGATAAATACGGCGTGCGTATCACTGACATTATTACGCCGTCTGAACGTATGCGCCGCCTGAGCCGTTAATGATGAACACCCAGGCTACCGTCTCTCAGCCCACCGCCGTTCCCGGATCACCGCTGGTGCAGGTCAGCGGCGTGCTGCTGGGCATCATCCTGTTGATCCTCGCCGCGGCCTGGGTCATTAAACGCCTGGGTTTTTCCCCGAAAGGGGCCGGTGCACGCGGACTGAAAGTCACGGCCAGCACCTCATTGGGACCGCGCGAACGGGTGGTGATTGTTGAGGTTGAGGACGCACGTCTGGTGCTGGGTGTGACCGCCTCGCAGATTAACGTGCTGCATACCCTGCCCCCTACGTCCGTGGTGGCCGACGAGAATCCAGCTCCCCCGGCTGATTTCCAGTCCATGATGAAGAGTTTACTTAAGCGTCCTGGGAGATCCTGATGCGCCGTTTGTTATCCCTCACGCTGCTTGGTTTGTGGCTGTTCAGCCCAGTGGCCGCGGCCCAGCTTCCCGGTCTGGTTAGCCAGCCGCTGCCCGGGGGCGGACAAAGCTGGACGCTACCGGTGCAGACGCTGGTGTTTATCACCTCGCTGACGTTCCTGCCCGCTATTTTGCTGATGATGACCAGCTTCACCCGCATCATCATCGTTTTCGGTCTGTTACGTAATGCGCTGGGAACCCCGTCCGCTCCGCCAAACCAGGTGTTACTTGGACTGGCGCTATTTTTGACGTTTTTCATCATGTCCCCGGTGATTGACAAAATCTACGTTGACGCGTATCAGCCGTTCAGCGAAGAGAAGATCTCCATGCAGGAAGCCATAGATAAAGGCGCACAGCCGCTGCGTGAGTTTATGTTGCGCCAGACCCGCGAAGCCGATCTGGCACTGTTTGCGCGTCTGGCAAACAGCGGACCGTTACAGGGACCGGAAGCAGTGCCGATGCGAATTCTGCTGCCAGCCTATGTCACCAGCGAACTGAAAACCGCCTTCCAGATAGGTTTTACGATTTTCATTCCTTTCCTGATAATCGACCTGGTGATCGCCAGCGTATTGATGGCACTCGGGATGATGATGGTACCGCCCGCCACCATCGCGCTGCCGTTTAAGCTGATGCTGTTTGTGCTGGTTGACGGCTGGCAACTGCTTGTCGGTTCGCTGGCGCAAAGTTTTTACAGTTAGAGGCGCGAAATGACACCTGAATCGGTCATGATGATGGGCACCGAGGCGATGAAAGTCGCTCTTGCCCTCGCCGCACCGTTGTTACTGGTTGCACTGGTGACGGGGCTGATTATTAGCATCCTGCAGGCGGCAACCCAAATTAACGAAATGACGCTGTCGTTCATTCCGAAAATTGTCGCGGTCTTTGTCGCTATTATTGTGGCCGGGCCGTGGATGCTTAACTTGTTGCTGGACTATGTGCGTACGCTGTTCAGCAATATCCCCTATATCATCGGGTAGACGCCGCCATGCTGCAGGTGACGAGCGATCAATGGCTTTACTGGTTGAACCTGTATTTCTGGCCACTGCTGCGTGTATTGGCACTCATTTCTACGGCACCCATCCTCAGTGAGCGTGCGATACCTAAGCGGGTAAAGCTGGGATTGGGCCTGATGATAACGGTGGTTATCGCCCCGTCCCTACCTGCCAATGACGTGCCAATTTTCTCCATCGCGGCTTTATGGTTGGCGATGCAGCAAATCCTGATCGGTATTGCGTTAGGCTTCACCATGCAATTTGCATTTGCTGCTGTGCGTACGGCCGGTGAGTTAATTGGCCTGCAAATGGGGCTTTCTTTCGCCACATTCTTTGACCCCGGCAGTCGACTGAACATGCCCGTGCTGGCACGACTGATGGATTTACTTGCCATGCTGCTGTTTTTGACCTTTAACGGTCACCTATGGTTGATCTCACTGCTGGTAGACACGTTTCATACCCTGCCGATCGGCGGTCACCCGGTAAACAGTAATGCCTTCCTCGCCCTTGCCCGCGCGGGCAGCTTAATATTTCTCAACGGGCTGATGCTGGCGCTGCCGGTGATGACGCTGCTGCTCACGCTCAACCTCGCGCTCGGATTGTTAAATCGTATGGCTCCCCAGCTCTCCGTTTTTGTCATTGGCTTTCCGCTGACCCTGACGGTAGGTATTTCTTTAATGGCCGCATTAATGCCATTAATTGCCCCATTCTGCGAACGATTATTCAGCGAAATTTTTAATTTACTTGCCGATATCATCAGTGAAATGCCCACAAATAATAACCCATAGTATTTATCCTGTTTTACTAAGGATTGTCCGAAATTAAAAAATAGACCACATCTACCAGGATAACGCTGCCGCGGCTTATTTGTTTTTGCCTTACTCACAGAACGCAACATTTACTTTACTTTAAGAAGTTTCCTGGCAAATTATACGCAACTTTACGGGATAGTAAATCCGCCTGAAAACAAGCAGTAAAAGCGTCATCTTGGGTTGTTATTATTCCGTTTAGTTGTGCAGAAATAATCAGGTAAGGGGAATTATCGTTACGCATTGAGTGAGGGTATGCCATGTCAACGATTATTATGGATTTATGCAGTTACACCCGGTTAGGGTTGACCGGGTATCTGGTAAGCCGGGGGGTGAAAAAAAAGGAAATCAACGGTATTTCAACCGTTGACGAACTCAGTATCGCCTGTGACGTACATCAACCTGCTGTGGTGTTTATTAATGAAGACTGTTTCATCCACGATCCGGCTAACAGTCAGCAAATAAAGCAGATCATTAATCAGCATCCCAGTACATTATTTATCGTATTTATGGCTATTGCCAACGTCCATTTTGATGAATATCTCCTGGTCAGAAAAAATTTATTAATCAGTTCAAAGTCGATTAAACCGGATTCACTGGACGAATTGCTTGGCGATATTCTTAAAAAGGATGCGGATATTGTTGTCGATGTCAATCTGCCGACACTGTCATTAAGCCGCACCGAATCCAGCATGTTACGCATGTGGATGGAGGGTCAGGGAACCATTCAGATTTCCGATCAAATGAATATCAAAGCAAAAACCGTCTCATCCCATAAGGGGAATATAAAACGAAAGATCAAAACGCATAATAAACAGGTGATCTATCACGTCGTTCGACTCACCGATAACGTCACCAACGGTATCTTTGTGAATATGCGCTAGTATGTGCTGACTGGTGGGAATGTCACCAGTCAGCATCAAGACACAAGCGGTATGATTAGTCTACCTTCTCCACAAAAATACCATCCTGATGACCTGACTCGTTAAAGAACCAGATACCGAGCGGGTAGTCTTCCAGCGAAACCAGGTACATGGTGCCTTCACTAAACTCCTCGATTGCCAGTACCCGGCCAGGCCGACGAGGACCGCCGTCCGTTTTGACTGTAACCCGATCATTCACCTTCATCATTTTCCTCCTGTGGCTTTGTGCCAGTGTAGAACAAATTCTATTTTCTGGCAGCGCCTGGCGCGCGCGATTGCGGGTTTTCTCGACGGTCTATACTTAGAAAGTGTGCGTCAGCGATTTTGCTGCATACACCCGGTATCCGTAACGGTTGAGAGGTAGGTGAATGAAAACCGCGAAAGAGTACAGCGAGACGGCCAAACGTGAGGTCAGCGTTGATGTAGACGCACTGCTGGAGGCAATCAACGAAATCTGCGAGAGCGAGATTCATCGCAGCCGCGATGACCCGGATCGCGTCAGTGTTGACGGTCGTGATTACCATACATGGCATGAGTTAGCCGAAGCGTTTGAGTTGGATATCCACGATTTTAGCGTGACGGAAATCAATCGCTGACTTCAGGCGAAAAAAATCCCGGCCCTCAGTGGGTCGGGATCAAGCTTGCTTATGCAAGAAGCACTTGAAAATTCGTTACACCAGGAAATCTGATGTGAGGCCAACCTTATCTACAATTTTTTTGCCTGACAAGTAAATAATTCTCACCAAAATGATAAATATAACTAATGGTTGAGAGATCACTCACTTATGCCTGAACGTAATGTTCAGGCATCCTGCCGTTGTTGCCCTTTACCGGACGTCAGTTCATCTTCACGGAATGCTTCCCGTTTGACGCCAAAGCCATCGTACCAGCGACACTCGACCATGCCGCTAGCGTATCCGGTGACAATCATGCGTGGGCCACCCTGTTTCACGGTGACTTCCTCACTGACAGAAAAGACCATACCTGCCTCCTGTATCAAGAGAAACCTTTTCACCTTAGACGACAAGCAGCCTTTTTGCATAATCAGGTAAACAAAAATTAGTGTGAAACACCGCGCAGTTTTGCGACCATTTTCACCAGCAGTACCACAATGCCACCAATGATAAAGCCCAATACAAGGTTTAACAGGGTCGGAATCATCATTGAAATGAATGAATTCTGTTGCTGGGCGAACTGCTCGATCGCATGATGCAACGGCGCGATCCCATGGACGACAATGCCGCCCCCTACCAAAAACATCGCCAGAGTTCCTACCACCGACAGCGTTTTCATCAGCCAGGGCGCCACCACCAGCAAGCCTTTACCCAGCGCCTGAGCGACCGCGCTGCGCTTTTCAGCCAGCCAGAAGCCGATGTCGTCCAACTTGACGATAATGCCAACCAGGCCGTATACGCCAACGGTCACCGCTAAAGCGATCCCTGACAGCACCAGAACCTGATTGAGCAACGGCGCATCGGCCACAATTCCCAGCGTAATCGCCACAATCTCCGCAGATAAAATAAAATCGGTACGTACGGCCCCTTTGATTTTATCTTTCTCAAAGGTCAGTGGGTCCTGCGCCGCCAGCTCTGCCAGACGCTGCTGGCGTTCTTCCGGCGTTTCCTGATGTTTGCGCGCCTGCAGCGTATGCAGGACTTTTTCCACGCCTTCAAAACAGAGGAACGCCCCACCAATCATTAATAACGGGGTAATCGCCCAGGGAATAAAGGCACTGATCAGTAACGCCAACGGCACAAGAATAACTTTGTTGACGAAAGATCCTTTTGCCACGCTCCAGACGACCGGAAGTTCACGGTTTGCCCGTACGCCCGATACCTGCTGCGCGTTAAGCGACAGGTCATCTCCCAGAACGCCCGCGGTTTTTTTTGCGGCCAATTTTCCCATCATGGAGACATCGTCAAGCAGCGTGGCGATGTCATCGAGTAAGGTCAGTAAGCTACTTCCTGCCAAAATTTTCACCCTCAATATTATTTTTTTGCCGCTATAAGTATGAAGTAAAAAACGTGATGCTGAAACTGGCCTTTATGGTCAACAATTTTTTAACAACATCGGGTAATTATAAATCTCGCCAGCGAGATAGTTTTGACGTTTACTATGTTGCGCCTTTTTATTTCCACCGTGAGGGATTATGCGTTTCAGGCAATTGTTACCGCTTTTCAGCGCGCTGTTCGCGCTGTACATCATTTGGGGTTCCACCTACTTCGTTATCCGTATTGGCGTTGAGAGCTGGCCGCCGCTCATGATGGCCGGCGTGCGTTTTCTGTTTGCGGGGATTTTGTTAACCGCATTTTTACTTCTGCGCGGCCACAAACTACCGCCATTACGCCCGCTGCTCAATGCCGCACTGATCGGTATTCTGCTGCTGGCGGTGGGAAATGGGTTAGTCACCGTCGCCGAACACCAGAACGTCCCTTCCGGCATCGCTGCCGTGGTGGTCGCCACCGTCCCACTGTTTACGCTGTGCTTCAGCTATTTCTTTGGCATTAAAACCCGCAAGCTGGAGTGGATGGGCATCGCTATCGGACTGGCCGGGATCATTATGCTTAACAGCGGCGGGAATTTGAGTGGTAACCCCTGGGGGGCGGTGTTGATCCTGATTGGCTCAATGAGCTGGGCATTCGGTTCCGTGTACGGTTCCCGCATTACCTTGCCCGTGGGTATGATGGCCGGTGCAATTGAAATGCTCGCCGCCGGTATCGTGCTGATGGGGGCCTCGCTTATCTCCGGGGAAAAGCTGACTACAATGCCATCTTTTTCCGGGTTTATGGCGGTCGCTTACCTGGCGCTGTTCGGCTCCATTATCGCCATCAACGCATATATGTACCTGATCCGTAACGTGAGTCCGGCGCTGGCAACCAGCTATGCCTACGTCAACCCGGTTGTTGCCGTCTTATTAGGTACCGGTCTGGGAGGTGAAAGCCTGGCGTTCATCGAGTGGCTGGCACTCGGGGTGATTGTTTTTGCCGTGGTGCTGGTGACGCTGGGTAAATACCTGTTTCCGGTCAAAGCAGACGCGGTCGCCGCACCGTCGGAAAAGTCGTTACAGTAAATGAATACCCTGGGTGTCGATCTGCGCGGTAGCACCACCGCTGCAGATCCACTCGACCACGCGCTCGGACAGCGCCTCATCGCTGAGTTTTTTTCGCCCTCGTATGGCGCACTCCCAGATAATGAGTACCCGCCAGCCAAGTGCCTGCAGCCGCTCGCGATCCCGCGCGTCGCGTTCGACGTTTTTGCCTATCTTTGCCAGCCAGAATTGCATGCGCGTCGCAGGGGTCCTGAATAAATAACAATCGTGGTGATGCCAGAAACAGCCATGGGTAAAAACAACACACTGGTAGTCATCCACCACAAAGTCAGGGCGGCCAGGTAACACCGCATCCTGCACGCGAAATGTAACCCCCTGCTCCGTCAATACGCTGGCCAGACGTTTCTCAATCGCCGTATCGCGGGTTGCGATTGCCCGCATATTTTTACTGCGCGTGGCCTTATCGTGAACGTCTGCCATGCAGACTCTCTTTCTCACGCAGCGCGACGGCCTGTTTGATTTTTGGCTCCAGCAGTCGGGCTACCGCCGCAAATGCCGGGACCACCACCGAATTGCCGAACTGGCGATAGGCCTGGGTATCAGACACCGGAATACGGAACTGATAACCCTGAGGCGACTCAAATCCCATCAGGCGCGCGCACTCTCGGGGCGTAAGTCTACGTGGTCGGTGCAACTGGTTGTGCGGATCGTCAAAATCCTGTTCACCCAGCGCCATATCCCAGCCACGGTCGATTAATATTTCTGCCCCGTCTTTGTAATAGCGCGCAGATAACGTGCGCGTTACGCTGTGCGGATTGCCAGGATATACCATGCCGTAGCCAAAGCCGTTCCCCCGCGCCTGATGCTTTTTCGCGTAGCGATATAAATATTTCCACAACACCGGCGTCAGGATGTATTTCACGTCAACGGTCGGTTCAAGCAGCTCAGCCAGCGTAATACGTCGTTGCGGGTAGCGGGTGACAATATCCCGTAGCGTAAAGTCGGTTTTCAGATCCAGATCGCGGCGAAAGCCCACGAGGACAATACGTTCGCGATGCTGCGGTAAAAAGTGTTTTCCATCGATAATTTTAGGATCGTCCGGCCCGTTTTCCGCCGCATCCGCCACGTCATACCCCAGCTCATCCAGCGTTTGCATAATAATGCGAAACGTTTTCCCCTGGTCATGGCTCTTCAGGTTTTTGACGTTTTCCAGCACAAAGATTGCCGGACGGCGGGCATCAATGATTCTGACCACGTCGAAAAATAGCGTACCTTGCGTATCACAGGCAAAACCGTGCGCACGACCTAAGGCATTTTTCTTGGAGACGCCTGCCAGCGAAAACGGCTGACAGGGAAAGCCGGCCAGCAGCACATCATGCTGAGGGACATGCTGGCGGATATGTTCAGCCGCCTCCTCATCGCTCACCCCGGCACGATGGCTTAACGTAATATCGCGAATATCTTCATTAAAATGGTGCTGGTCAGGATCGCAATAGTAATTCGCTTTGTAAGTACGCACCGCATGCTTGTTCCACTCGCTGGTAAACACGCACTGTCCACCGATCGCTTCGAAGCCGCGGCGAATACCGCCAATTCCGGCGAAAAGATCGATAAAACGAAAAGCATACTGCGGATGATGCACCGGCGGCGTCGGTAGCAAGGTCTTCAGGTGGGAATATTCACGATCGCTCAGGCGGTGCCATGTCTCGTTCGCAACCACACGTTTAAAGATGGCCGGGCTCCAGTGATGCTCACCGACGCCATTAAGGTGAGCCACCAGCGTTTTCACGTCGTAAATCTCAAGCAGCTTAGCCAACATCACCTGCACGGCGATCCCGGTATCTTCTGTCATCAGGTTCATGGTGCCTGTTACTGAAAAATTTTCCTGCATACATTTAACCGGCCGAAATGGATTAGCGACAGGTTAACATAAAACAGAGGCGTTTACGTTTCAGCTGTACAGGCTACCAATGCGCCTTAAAAGGCTGAATTGCGGCGAGATCCAGCGACTCATACTCCCCTTTTAGCTCGGCGCTCAATTTCGCCATATAGGTCAACAAAAAATCGGCGTTATGCTGCGCTAAATACCGTCCATGATTCGTTTGCATCGTCAGCGGCAGTTGCAATAATTTGGTCTGGAAATGATCGAGCGCATACTGCCTGTCATCAAGAACACGGTGTTGTGCAAAAGGGTCTTCCGCATCAAACAGTGCCACCCCCAGTGCGCCAGAAACTGCAAATACGCGGGCTAAGCCAATGGCCCCCAACGCCTCAAGTCTGTCAGCATCCTGAACAATTTTGGCCTCGATCGTAGTTGGCGAAATTTTTGCGCTAAAACTGTGTGCTTCAATGGCATGACTTACCGCCGGCAGCCGGTCTTCTGGAAATGTGGGGAAAAACTGTGTCAATACGCGGCAAGTTTCCTGCGCCGCCAGTACCGACGAGCGATGTCGGTCAGGATGGTTTTTCGGCAAGCTGATCAGGTCATGAAAATAGCAGGCTGTCAGCACCACCAGCCAGTCGATGGTTGCATCAGCACCCAGCTGTTGTGACGTCATCCACACACGACGAAAATGAAAGATGTCATGGGCTGCATCCTGCCCGAGATGATTTTCACGTAACCATGCTTCAAATTGCGACTGCCAGTACTGTAAATCCATGCTATTCCTCGCGAGCGCTACGGCCATATATACACCGCATAAATTAACTCATCTATTTTATAACATCAAATGATTAATCATTATGGGCCAGAGCCAGAACCTACAAATTATAAATACAATCAACATAAACATATTAAATTAATATAAAATCAAAATTAAATATAATTAACATCAAACTCATAACCCAATGATAAATAAATCATTTACATGGCAAATACGAAGCATGAAAACATATTAAATAAATAACAAAAATTCAAACAGAAATATTTTGAAATCTTTTAAATACATTTGTTACATGTAATATTTTAAAATAAATGAACTTCATAGAATAGTATCCAAATGTAGTCTTTCGGATAGAACTACATATTCACATCAATTATTATCATAAGGGAATACATAATGAAAAGAAAAGCTCTGGCACTTCTTCTCCCGGCATTATTAGCTGCAGGCGCAGCAAATGCGGCAGAAATCTATAATAAGAATGGCAACAAACTGGATTTGTACGGCAAAGTCGATGGCCTGCGTTATTTTTCTGATGACGCTGGCAGCGACGGCGATCAGACCTATGCGCGTCTGGGCTTTAAAGGCGAAACCCAGATTGACGATATGCTCACCGGCTACGGTCAGTGGGAATATCAGGTTATGGCCAACGGTACCGAAGGCGACAAAGGCGATTCATGGACGCGTCTGGGATTTGCCGGTTTAGGCTTTGGTGAAAACGGTACCTTCGACTACGGTCGTAATTACGGCGTGGTCTACGACGTAGAAGCCTGGACCGATATGCTGCCAGAATTTGGTGGCGATACCTACACCCAGACCGACGTATATATGACCGGCCGCACCAACGGCGTGGCGACCTACCGTAACAAAGGTTTCTTTGGCCTGGTTGATGGTCTGAACTTTGCCCTGCAGTACCAGGGTAATAATGAAGGGGAAGGATCCTGGACCGGTCAGGAAGGTTCTGGAAATAGCGAAGGTCGAAAACTGGCTAAAGAAAATGGCGACGGCTTCGGGATGTCGACTTCCTATGACTTTGACTTCGGTTTAAGCCTCGGAGCAGCATACTCCAGTTCTGACCGTACCGACGACCAGGTTGCTCGTGGCTACCAGGATGGTATAAACCAGCGTAACAACTATGCTGGCGGTGAAACGGCTGAAGCCTGGACCGTTGGTGCTAAATATGATGCCTACAACGTTTACCTGGCAGCCATGTATTCTGAAACCCGCAATATGACCTATTACGGCAGCGGTGACGGCGAAGGTAATGGCGGCATTGCCAACAAAACGCAAAACTTTGAAGCCGTTGCTCAGTACCAGTTTGATTTCGGTCTGCGCCCATCTATCGCCTACCTGCAGTCTAAAGGCAGTGATTTAGGTGGTCAGGAAGTAAGTCGTGGCAACTGGCGTTACGTCGACAAAGATCTGGTCAAATATGTGGATGTTGGCGTGACTTACTACTTCAACAAAAACATGTCCACCTATGTTGATTACAAAATCAACCTGCTGGACGAAGACGACAACTTCTATGAAAGTAATGGCATCGCCACCGATGACATCGTTGCCCTTGGTTTAGTCTACCAGTTCTAATTCTGTTTAATACGCAGCAAGCCCGCTCCATATGAAGCGGGCTTTTTAACATATTTTAAAAGTGATAATTAATTCTTAAAGTCATCGTCTGAAATTTTGTTTCGTAATCCACACGACTGTACTTCGGGAAGTTAGGGTCGTAAAGATTCGCAGTGCTTTCACCTAAATCTGTGTAAGAGTACTCAATTGCCGCAGAGAAACTATCCATAAATTTATATTGTACCCCTGCGCCAACATTATAGCCTACGCGAAAATCATCAGCACTGGATTCAAATGGAGTTTCGCAATCAGAGCCCATAGACTGTCCATTTGATTGGCAACCCGACATATAATCCATTGATGCAACAGTTAAACCAGTAGTAACATACGGTAGCCAATTGTAGAAAGCATAACCAATTTTTAAATTTAAATTAGCAGTGTTTTTAATTTCACTATTTCCGTACCATTCATTATTACCTTCCAGATTCCCACCATTTTCATCTTCGATATCAGATAAAGATAACCCACCTTCAATTCCCAGGACAATATTATTAACCAACTGCCAGTTATAACCAACCTGTAAACCACCAATATCTCCTTCCAAATCTCTTTCATCAGAACTTGGATTATAATTATCCTGTGTCGTTCCTTCTGCCCAACCTACGTTTGCACCAGCATACCATCCCTCGAATGGTGCATTTTCATACGCATAGGACATATTGGAAGTAAGCAATAACGCGACAGTAAGCAATGAATTACGCATAATCCTACCTTAATCTTCAATAATCGAATATTAATATATTAAAAATAAATCCACTTTCATTGGTTTAAATTGCAAAAAAATTACCGCTAAACGGCAGCATGCTATCCTTTCATTCAATTACATACCAGATGTTTTTTGAATTTTAAATATACGTTTAATCAATATATTTATTTAAGCTGAACAGTTTAATAGAATTAAAAAATCTTTATACCTAACGCCTGTAAATAAAAAGACACCTAATTATTTCAGTCGTTATTAATACACTAAAATAAAGTATGACAAACTTCAGCCCAAGCGATAGAGACGTTTGCCAATACCTTTGGCATCGAACTAAACTCTGCCCGCATCAAGCCGGTTTGTTACTGAGTTCATTTTTTCGTCAAAAATGTGCCCATTGATGAATCAATAGGTGCATAGTATGCGAGACGCATTTTCGAATTTACTGTGTAGAAAGAGAAAAATTGGACGGTCGCCACGTCTTTAGGCATAAAAAATGGCTAAAAGAAACGTTCAGAAAAGAGATATTATTCCCTACGGCGATTGCATGTCATGCTAAGTGTGATGTGTGTCGTTGCAAGAAATTGAGCTAACTGTTTGAATAGTGGCGGAGAGAGGGGGATTTGAACCCCCGGTAGAGTTGCCCCCACTCCGGTTTTCGAGACCGGTCCATTCAGCCGCTCTGGCATCTCTCCGTTCTGGCGGTTGCCATGATGCCAGGTAATTTGGCATTTTAACAGACCCCGTTCCGTCAATTTCGTTCAAGTGACGAGTTTGCGAGCAAAACGATGATTAAGTGGCCCTGGAAAGAGCAAGAAACAACCCGGAATGATGACTGGCCGTGGGATGACGCCCTGGCAATTCCTCTTCTGGTGAATCTCACTGAGCAAGAACAAGCCAGACTTATCGCGCTGGCTGAGCGTTTTTTACAGCAAAAAAGGTTAGTTGCACTGCAGGGGCTTGAACTGGACCCGCTAAAAAGTGCGCGTATTGCTCTGCTTTTCTGTTTGCCCATTCTGGAATTGGGTATCGAGTGGCTTGATGGTTTTCATGAAGTTCTGATCTACCCTGCCCCGTTTGTCGTGGATGATGAATGGGAGGATGACATTGGATTGGTGCATAACCAACGCGTCGTTCAATCCGGGCAAAGCTGGCAGCAGGGGCCGATTATCCTGAACTGGCTCGATATTCAGGACTCCTTCGATGCCTCCGGTTTTAATCTGATTATCCATGAAGTGGCACACAAGCTGGATATGCGCAATGGCGATCGGGCCAGCGGTATCCCGGCGATCCCGCTGCGGGATATCGCTGGCTGGGAACACGATTTGCATGCGGCAATGAATAATATTCAGGATGAAGTTGACCTGGTGGGTGAAACCGCTTGCAGTATAGACGCCTATGCTGCGACCGATCCTGCCGAATGTTTTGCCGTGTTATCTGAATATTACTTCAGCGCACCCGAGTTATTTGCGCCTCGTTTTCCTGCACTATGGCAGCGTTTTTCCCAATTTTATCGGCAGAATCCCCTGCAACGACTACGCGATAATCGGGAAGATGAGAATAATCGCTCATCGAATGTGCATTAACACTGCATTTTGAGGATTAATTAACCAATTGAAATGACGTGCTAATTTTACTGTTGACACGTCATGGTGAGGTCAGTAATATGCGCCTCGTTCACACGATTCCTCTGTAGTTCAGTCGGTAGAACGGCGGACTGTTAATCCGTATGTCACTGGTTCGAGTCCAGTCAGAGGAGCCAAATTCTTGTTTTCGTGCAGCTTCATTAACGCCTGTATGGTTTTAATACAACAGCTTAGCGTGAAAACTTCTCCCGATGCATTTTGATTTTATCCTCCGCATCGGGAAAAATTGGTGGTCAAATCTGGGGTCCGGTTAGTTTTACTACGGAGTGACCCCATATGCCTCTTACTGACACCAAAATCCGCAGTCTCAATCCATCTGATAAACCCTTTAAGATCTCTGACTCTCACGATCTGTATCTTCTGATTAAACCGGGCCGACTCACGTCACTGGTATCTCAAGTATCGTAGTGACGGCAAAGTGAAAAGAGAAAAAGCAGTGCGAAGAGATCCATGCGGCGATTGTGATCGGTGTTGACAATCGCCGGACCGCTTTTCGGCAGTCTCTCACGAGATTTAACAAGCAGACCCAGCCACAGCCACAGCCAGACAGCTCTATTCGAAAATGAAACGTTACCAGAAACGTTTTCTGAGTGCGGTTTCAATCTCGATATCAACGCGGTAGAACTGCAAAATCACCCACACGGCATCGACCAACGCCTCGGTCAACGCCGGATAATCATCATTAATGATGGTGTTGATCTGCTCGACGGATTCATCAAGATATTCCTGAATACTCTCTTCAAATTCCTCTTTGGTCGCTTGATTGCGAAAAAAGCTGAAGGTATCCAGTTTTTCAATTAACAGATCGAGTTGTTCTTCAATACCGTATAGCTGCGCAGGCGAGACGTCAGGATCACGGGCGATCAGTGTAAAAAAGCTCTGCACTTTGGCTTTAAGTTCGATAATCGTCGGAAGATGAAGTTTATCCGATGCCGCACTGCTGGCCTCTGGTCCGCTTTTTGTTACGAAAGGCTGTGATTCTCCTGCCCCGACGCCAGCTTTAACTTCGGTATGGGGTAAGGCTGGCTCGACTACTTCGCTTTCTTCTTCAGTTGGGAGTGGCGTAACCTCTTGCGCCGTTTCGCTGTTGATATGTTGGCGTAGACGAAGGTGGAAGTAGCTCTCCGGCTCTGCAAAGACAAGCGCGTGTTCACGTTGTGCCTGGCTATACGGCACCATCTGGAGAAGTGCTTCAAATATCTCTTTATGATCCAATTCGATTGCCGCCACGAGTGGACTGTTACCACGGCAATTCTCTACGGCCAGGTCAGCACCATACTGCTGTAATAACTTCAGGATCCGCACAGCCGTGGATTCAAAACGGGGAAATTCATTTGAGACACCGCCGGTGACGGCGCACAGGGCAGGTGTGAAACCCTCACCATTCTTCACATGCGGGTTTGTCCCTTGCTCCAGGAGCAGTTCGACACAGGATTGAGCACCGTAGTAACAGGCGCACATCAACGGTGTAAATCGTTCATCGACTGAAAACTCTTCGAGTTTTGCGCCATGTTGTAACAGCAACTGAACGGTTTGACGCCGTATTGGGCCGGTTATTGCGTCTATAGAGTAGGTAGAAATCGCTTTATGTAATATCGGCGAGTTATCGAAACCACAATGGGTATGAATATCGCCCCCTTGGTTAATCAGCCATTCAAGGAGTTGACTGCGGCAAGAAATAGCCGCGGCTGAGACAAAGTTAGTATCGTAAATATTGGTCAGGTTTAAATCGAGTCCCTTAGGGAGCAAATACTCCATCACCTGAATGATCGTTTCTTGATCTTCTTTCCATGAACCGCGCTGGGTGATGGTCAGTAAGGTCGGTTCTTCCACAGCACCAAATTTCTTATTGATATCGAGACCATACTGTAAAAAGAGATCGAGAAACTGGGGTAAAAACGTTCTGTTTTTTACCATGGGGAAGACCAGTAATCGTAAATTTGACCAAATCAACATCTCATAGGATTCACCTGTATTGACAAATTCACTATTGGGGTCAGCGCCATATTTAAGTAACAGCTCAAGAGCCTGATAGATGTAGTCACGTTGATCGGGGTCAGTATATTTGTCATTGTCGAGGTACTGGCTGATCAACGATGCCTGGTAAGATTCTGGTGGCGTCATCTTATAGATGCGATTGATATCGACGGTCACCTTAAGCAGTTTCTCGACAATTCTCAAATCAAACTTAGATTTCAGTGCCGCATAGACCAGACTTTTGGCGCGTGAATCGGCTTTCAGTTGTGGCAAATTGTCGAGTAAATATTCGCAGAAGTCCTGTGCGTTGGCATAAACGCACAATTCCAACAAATTGGCGTCATCCCAAAAACTGCTATCATTGGCCATAATGTAGCGTTCTTTTTTAAAGTCAGGAAACCGTTTCACCAACGGCGAAAAGGTTTCAAGCCCCCAAAACTCACTCGCAAAAATAATATTTTCAATCAGCGCAGATGCTTCGATATCCAACGCAATATCTTTATTTATGATATGTATAAAAAGGTCTTTACTTCTTTCAGAATATAATATTTCCAGTGGAAGATTAAGTTCACCATTGGTCCAAAAACTCACAGGCTTATTGATGTCTAAATGAGCGTCAAGCAGAAGGTCAATCATGTCTCTGCGTTGATAATCCTGGTAGGTATACTGTGACTCGGGGTGATAAAGGTAATTAAGCCAACAATTATTGTAGCGATTTTGATAATAAAGATCGGCACCTAAAGTGAGGTAAAGCCTCACCAACGCCGTATTATTAAACTCAATAGCTGAATGAAAGGCGCTAAAACCATTGTACTCAATTTTCGCCCCTTTATCGAATAAGTATTGTACCAGGGAGATATCTGACTCGGGACTGCGTGAGAGAGGAACCAGGACGTTACAAGGGGAAATATCGGGATCAATAAAATTGACATCCCCTCCATTAGCAAGGTACGTCTCAATTTTTTGTATTTTTTTAGAGGTGGAGAGTTTGCTGTCTAAGCAAATATGCCGTAGCGTGAGTTTACTATCCTTAAAAATCCAGTTCAGCATAAAATTCCTTATCAGGGGCTAATAATCGCAGACGTTCACACACTTTAGTCAATCGTAATTCAGGTCAATCTCGTTGAATTTATTGTCGCGATTCTGAATCACGCGCATCAACCAACACCATTAACAACGGTCCCGCCTTTTCCAGTCCTTTTAATCCATCCTTAATCCAGACCCCTTTCCCACGCCAGGCCAACCGCGCAGCATGATCAAACTGGTCATAGTCCACCGGATACACCAGCGCCGGAATATTCTTTTGCAAGCAATGCCACATTATTCCTGCACCACCATGGTGAATGACCGCATCATAGTGCGTTAGCCAGTCATCGTAGTTCACCCAGGATACACGGTAGACATTGTCCTGCCGCTGCGATTCCGCTGCACAATGATGCCCATCAGTGAAATGAAAAACCCACTCGGGCAACGTACTTGCCAGCACGATAACGGCTTGCATTACCGCATCTTTATGCCAGTCCAGATGTGTACCGAGCGTCACCAGCACATGGCGTTTATTTACTTCAAAGGGCGGTGCAACGCCTTGCGATGGCGGCGTGTAGAGCGCCGGGCCGATAAAACTAACCGCAGCGGGCCAGCGACGCGGGAATTCGAATGTTTCTTCGCTTAGTGCCAGTATACGCAGCGGTGAGTAAGCACTTTCGCTGCCATCCTGCCGATACAGGCGCGTGATACCGGTCTGGCGAATAACGTCGCGAAATAGCCAGAACACGGCCAGTTTGAACAGTCGCACTTTTTTACGCTGGAGCGCGTGCCACCCATGCTGAATCGCGTTCTGCGCGGGCATTAACCCGCCGCAATACGCAGGAGCGCCATCGGAGGTTTCCAGCACACAGGGTGACGGCAGACTACTCCACCAGGGGATATCCAACCTGCGACAAACTTCGCCGACAATGGGCAGTGTAAAGTCCGCTATCGCCAGATCCGGCGTACCTTCGCGCAGCCACAGATGTTCCAGTTCATCGGCAAAATTTTTCAATAACCCCACCACGTGGCGAAACTGCCGATACAGCCGCAGCGGATGGGAGCCAACCGCATATTTCGGATTCACCACCTCCAACAGCGGCGTATCGTAATCACCATGCAAAGACAGCCCCATCAGCCCCGCCGCCGCAACAGAAGTAGCCACGCCGTGCGTGCTAATAATCCGCACCTGATAGCGTTCAGACAGCGCCCGCCCCATCGCCAGCACCGGATGTAAATGGCCGGAAAACGGCGGTGCCAGCAAATCAATGCGGGTGACACCCGCGGGGATCAGATCAAATAAACGCTGCATCTACGCACCCTGTTTGCCTGTATCAGCAATAAACCGCCGACACAGCGCCGCCAGTTGCGGCTGTTCAAGATAATTCATATGGCTGCAGGCAATGCGTTGGTCTGCCTGGCGAAACCAGCAACGAGAAATCCAGTCCTGATCGCCTTGTACCAGCAAGTGATGGCAGTCCGGTCGGCGGCCCGCCACCGGTCCAAAAGCAAAAACACTGACGCGCGCCAACCACTCTGGCGGTAAGTGCAGTTGGTTAAACAGTTCCAGTCCGCAACTGCCGGAAAGCAACAACGTATGGCTTGCTGACGCCAGCATCTCCAGCGCCTGTTGTCGGTAGCGAAGGGCAAAGCTGACGTGCTGCGCGCCAAGGTATTCCCGCGCATTGTTGACACTGGCGCGTAGCAGGCCGGTTGCCAGCCATGGCACGGACTGTACGGTCCACGGAAAATTCACATCCACGTGCTGATGGTGGCCGACGACCTGCTGTATAAACGTTGCCTGTGCGGGACTGAGCGAGCAGTTATCCGCACGGCTACGGCCAGTAATAAAGGCAATCTGCAAATCCGGCTTTATCATAGCGACGTAAACCAATCATTGCTGAAAATACGATACCGCCGCGAGCGCCAGTAAATAGTCCGATTCACCAGCGCATTCAGCAAATGGAAAGGCTGAAGTAACTCAGAGAGCAACGACAACAATGGATGCGAGGGGATCTCCGCCGCGACCGCACGCTGAACGTAACGCAGCGCCAGATGGCGTATTGCTAATACCCCCAGCAGCAGAGCCGTTTGGGTCGCACCACCAAAGGCCAGAATCACCAGTGCCCACAGCAACAAAGGGTGTAGCCCCTGCAACAGAAAAATAGCCAGATTGATTGCCGCACTTTTCTCATGCATCAGTAGCGTGGCAAACAGGAACCAGCGATGCATTTGACAGAAATAGCGTTTAGCATCGGCAACGCTGGTCTGCACGCGCACCGCAGCAGCAGACTGCACAATACGCACGCCATGGCGAGTTAATAGTGTCGCCATCGCCAGATCGTCCGTCAGATGACGTAACACCGGCACAAAACCACCAACACTCGCCAGCGTTTTACCGTGAATGGCGTAACACATACCGTTCAGCGTCAGTGGCGGCGAAAACGGTAACAGCGGCAAATAGGTCAGGGCTGAGTTGTCGTTAACAAACTGCGCCAGCAAACGGGAAGGCAGGTTATCCGCCGCACGATACCAGGGAAGCGCGGTCACCAGCGTGCTCTCCGTCAGAGCATCCAGCATGTTGCACAATGACTCCGCGCTCAATACTGCATCATCGTCCAGCACCAGAATCACATCACGCGTTACCTGCACCCTCGCCTGTTCCAGCTTAAACAGCTTGGGATTAACGCCCTCTGGCGCCTGAGGAAAGGAGAGAACAGTAATATGCTGCTGGGGATAGCGTACTTGCAAACGCTGCGTGACCCGCGCAGCTTCCGCATCGTCATTGTCAATCAGCCAAAGAAATGCCGCACCACGCAACTGCCCCACCGTCGAGGCCAGTACACTTTCCAGTGCAGGATCGCCGCTGAGGATGGGCTGCATGACCATGACCATATGCAGATCACCGCCACAATGGCGATGCGCAGCGCGCAACATCTTGAGCGCAAAAAAGAGCTTAAACAGCAGAATAAACAGCCAGAGGAGAGCAATCAGCAGCATCCATTCACCGTCCGATAATGTTGTAAAAAATCCTGCACGCAGTGGTGAAGATCCTCGTTTGGCGCGCCAAAATCCTCGCACATCGCCGTGATATTCAGCGTGGCAGAATAACTAAACACCGCAACACCAAAACGGGTGATCGGCGGCTCACCCGCCAGCGGAAACCAACGCCATAGCCACTCCAGCGCACCCGCGACGTGCAACGCCGTGTCAGGATGCACCGTTTTCACCGGCAACGGCAGACTCAACTGCCGCAGCACATCGTCCAGAAATGCCGCCGTCTCCACGGGTTGCCCCGCCGAAATGTTATAGCAGCGTCTTAGTTGAGGATGGCGAGCCGCCCGCAGCAGATAATCACACAGCATTCCAACTGGCATAATCTCGGCCTGCGCTGGCGTGATGTCGCTTCGCAACCTGACCAGTTGTCTTTTTCTCGCCGCGTTCAGCAACGGTGGGAACAGTAACCGGTCGCCCGCGCCGAACACCGCGCAAGGGCGAAAAATCGTTTTCTCGCCACGATAGGCGTTCACCAACGCTTCTGCCTGATACTTACTACGGCCATACTCACTGGTAAAATCCGCCCCGGAGACCTCGCTCTCACGCAAGTTGAATTGATGGGCAAAGCGATAGTAGACCGCAGCGCTCGACAGCAAGATCAAGCGGGGGAAACCATGTTGATTGCAAAAGTCGATCACCTGCCGGGTCGTTTCTACATTGTCGCGTTCATATTCCTGCGGCGTTCCCCAGGGGGACGTTCTGCCCGCCGCGTGAATGACCACATCAGGTATAAAGTTGAGTTGCGCCAGCCTCTCCAGCGACAGCGCGTGATAGCGCAACGTCTGCGGAAGATCATGCCCTGGCCGCCTTCCGACGCCGCAAAGTTCAAGATTGGCACAGTCAGCAAAGCGGCGCAAAAACGCGCTGCCGATAAATCCCGATGCGCCGGTTAGCAAAATTTTCACCCTAATGCTCCTGTCGTCGGCAACCGCGTCTCACCGCAGCCGGGCGAACACAGTAGAGTTAACGTCATTCCCTTCTCCACTGGCAAATAATTCGCCGACGTTTACTGTCAAATTGCGTCGGCGGTGTTTGTGACACCAGCAACCAGGCAAGACGTGAAGTGTCGATTCCCTGACAGGTAAACAACTGCTCCAGCGCTACACGGCACTGTTCCAGTACAGTTTGGTTGCAGTTTGCTATCAATTCGAGATCCCCGGCCGCGATTTGCATCAGCCGATAATCCGCCGTCAAGGGCAACATCTGCGCCAGCACGCGGCTACAGGGGTCGGCAAACACCGTCTGCGCAGTGCCATCGCAGCCCGGCAGTAACAGTTGGTCATCTTGACGCCCTTCAATCCGTTCAAGCGCGCGCGTCACACTGCCACAAGCACAGGGCTTGTCGCTGGCGACCAACACATCGTCCAGCCGGTAACGTACAATCGGCTGCGTGGTGCGGGTGAAATCGGTAATAATCGGTACAAAACGCCGCTCGTCCAGCCACTCTGGCTCGATATAAAGAAACTCTTCATTCAGATGCAACGTGCCGCAGCAACAGGTTGCTGCAAGAAAACCTTCAGTGGCCTGATAGATTTCACCTACGTCGCCAAACACCTGCTGTAACAGGTCGCGATCCTGCGCGTCCAGCACTTCCGCCACTGAAATCACCTTTTTAACATTCAGCGACAATTCCCCCGCCATCACCGCCAGCGCCAACGCGCGCAACACCTGAGCCGGAGCCACAATCAGCGTGGGTGATTGCTGCTCAAGGCGCGGCAACTGCTGTCGAAACGGTGCAAACAGATCGTAGAATGTCAGGCTCAACCAGCGGTTGTTGACGCTATGATAGAGATGGTTATCTGCCCGCAGAAATAGCGCGACGCGCTCGCCGGCAAACAGCCCCTCTGGCAGCGCTTTCGCCAGCACGCCAGCCGCCCAAATTTGTTGCTCCCGTGGACTGACAACAAACAACCCACGTCTGCCGGAACTGCCCGACGACAACCCAACGCTGAACCGGCCTACCTTCGGCTTAAAATCACGGCTGCGCTCGCTGCTCAGCGCGCACGCCATCAGCTCCTGTTGGCGCAACCCCGCAGTATTCATCTCATCAAAATGGGTCATCATCAGCGCTTTATCCATCAGCGGCCATTGCTCAAACGGCAGAGAAACCCAGCGCCGGAACCACGGGCTGTTGCTCAACACCTTACGCCGAAACATGCGCAGTTTTTTTTCCTGCCACGCATGCAGTTTTTCGCGTTCGGTAAAGCGTAGCTGGCGAACACGAAAGTATCGCCACAACGTCATCAGCGGGGTCACAAATCCCCCTCGTGACATAATCGAATCGCCACATCTCCCGCTCGCCACAACTGGTTCATTTTCTCAAGGGTACGCCAGTAAGCGACAGAATCGGTCAATACCAGATTGGCCAGACGCGATGGACCGCGCAATTCCTGATAGTTAGCAGGGGCCCACGCAGCATCGCCTGCCAGTAACACCCAGCCCTCATCCGTCAGCACAAACGCACCGATATGGCCCGCTGCATGCCCGGGAAGATCGACCAATATGATTTGCCCGTCGCTGTCGGGCAGCAAATAGCCCCGTGCAAACGGCGCCAACGCGGTGGGGAGCGTCAGGGTGTCGAAGCTTTCAATAAAGCGTAATGAGGATTCAAAACCAGAGGGGATCAACCCCGGAATAAACGCTTCGCGTAACGCCGCCAGCCCACGCAGTGTGCGCACATGTTGCCACCCTTCCCCGGAACAGATACAGGCAACATCAGGGAAATCACGCAGTCCGGCAATATGATCGGCATGAAAATGCGAAAGAATAATGCCGTCGATATCCTTGCCAGCCAGCCCGTGCGCATCCAGTTGATTCACCAGCGATTGCTTCTCGTCGAAATAGACCGGTGTAAGGTGGCGGTAGACGCGGAAAATTCCAGAACGGGTGAAGTGTTCAAACCACGAGGAATATCCCGTATCCCATAACCAGCAGCGATCGCCGACTTCCAGCAGCCAGGCGCGTGCCGGAAATTTACACACCCGAAACCCGGCGCCTTTTACAGCCATACAGCCAATGTGCGTGCAGTAACCTACTTCAAATTCGCTGATTTTTGCCATATTCCCTCAGCCACTCACCGGTTAATGCGATCCCTTCCGCCATCGAAAACTGGGGGCGATATCCCAGCTCATTAATTGCTTTTTCCGCGCTCAACGTCATATCAAAACTCAGGGTTCCCGCACTGTAGCGGGTGACTGGAGGTTCCCTGTCGAGGCATTTCCCTGCCAGTTCCATACCGCGCGCAACGAGTGACAGCAGCGGCCAGGGCACCGCTTTAACGCGATAACTCAGTTGCAGTTGCTGACGCAGTAGCGCTCCCAGCATAGCGACTAGTCGCTGTGGCTGATGGTTCGTCACGTTATACACACTGCCGGAAGGCAGTGACGGTATACGTGTCGCCAGTTCCATCGCGTGGACCACGTTTAGAACAAAGGTTAAATCCAGTAGCGTCTCGCCGCCACGCGGCAAACGCAGCACCCCACCACCGCGCTGCAGTTGCTGCAATATGCGTGGAACGATGGTGTTATCGTGCGGACCAAACAAACCACGAGGGCGCAGTAGCACAAAGGTAGTGGCGGGGAAACGGGTGACGGCACCGCTAATTTCCTGCTCCGCCTGAAATTTGCTGTTGGCGTAATGGCTGGAAAAAGCGCGCGCACGGTAGCTTTCCGGCAGAACGTAATGATGCTGAAAATCAAAGTAGACCGCAGGGGTCGAAATATGGATAAAGCGCGGTATCTGGGCATGTCCGGCGGCCTGCGCCAACACGCGGGTTGCCAGCACATTGGCGAGGAAAAATTCCGCCTGTTTGCCCCAGGGCGAGGATTTGGCGGCGCAGTGCCACACCGCGTCACAGCCAGTCATTAACCGAATACAGTCATTTTGACGGGCTTGCGTCAGATCCAGCGGGATAAAATGCGCACCGACCTGCGCCAGTTGTTCGCCCACTCGTTGATTACGTCCCGTCGCCACGACCTGATGGCCGTTTTCCAGCAAATATTGCGCCGCGTTGCGTCCGAGGCCGCTGGTTGCGCCAGTCACCAGAACTTTCATGGCAGTAATACCAGGCCAGCCAACGTCAGACCGGCTGCTGTGCCTATCAGCATCACCGGGTTGCCCGGCGTAAACCGACCGCTGTTAACGGCTTCATGCAGCGCCGTTGGGATCGAAGCGGCAACCTGGTTACCATAATGACGATAAATATCTACCATTGTAGCGGCCGGGACATGCAGACGTTTGCGCATATGTTCAAGGGAAAGATGGCTTGCCTGATGCGGTACTACAGTCGCAATATCTGCCAGCGTCAGGCCGCTTTTGTGCAACAACCGGGCGAAATAGTCTTCAATTAGCGAAGAGGCGTAACGAAACAAGGGATAGCCCTGCATATGAAACAAGAAATCGTTTTCAGCCATACCTGCACGCGGATTACAACGTGTGCCACCCGCGCGAATTTCACATAACTCGCTGCCATCGGGGTACATCTCAATCAGACTGGCGACAATACCGCTGCGCCCGTTGCCACGTTCGACAATCGCACATGCCGCGCCATCGCCGAAAATAAGTGAAGATTCTTCGTGATTCCAGTCGATGCCGCGCGACGCCAGATCAGCAGAAACAATGGCGATACGTCGGTAAGCGCCACTGTTCAGCAGTCCAGCGGCCACTTCCAGCGCCGAGATAAAGCTAACGCAGCTACTGTTAATATCAAAGCCTGCCACGCCGGACGGCATACCCGCGGCTTTCAGAATATGAATGGCGCTGCACGGTAACGCCTGTACAGCTACCGCAGAGGCGCAAATCAACAGATCAATTGAAGAGGGGGCGAGGCTACCCGCTTTTAGCGCCTGATGTAGCGCCTGTGCCGCCAGTCCCGCCTGGCTGTCGTGCAAAGAGGCGTGATAACGATGAACAATACCACAACGTTTTTCCACATAACCCACCGCTTTGCCGAATCTGCTATCCAGTTCGGCAGAGGTGACGCACGTTGACGGTAAGGCAATTCCTGTCGCGATAATCTTGCACTTTGTGACAGGCAAGTCAGAGTGTGTTTTTTCCATAAAACCAACTGTTGTCTTATTCCATAGAACATTATTACTTAATCAATTCCAAATTACCCGGGCTGATTTTACTGACTCAAGCGCGGAAGAACCGGAGCGTACACATAGTACGTGAGGATTCTGAGCACTGCCCAGGTTCGAAATGGCAAGCAAAATAGTCCTAATGGAATAGGTTCTAAGCAGGCTTTTTGCTTTATATCTGATAATCAATCATTACTTCATCATCTGGCTCCATCGCTTGTCGTTTGATCTCCTCCACGGATAACCCTGCATTGCATAACTCGATGAATCGCCAAACGTAATTACGTTGTAATTGACCGCGTTTCAAGCCAAGCCAGACAGTATTGGCATCGAATAAATGCCGGGTATCAAGACGGGTGAGCGTCCCCTCTTCCTGCTCACCGCTGGATTGCTCCGCCACCAGCCCAATGCCCAGTCCCAGCGCCACATAGGTCTTGATCACATCAGAGTCCTGCGCGCTGAGAATAATATCTGGCAGTAATCCTTTGCGGGCAAATGCCTCATCAATACGTGAGCGCCCGGTAATGCCCTGGCGGTAAGTAATGAGCGGCCAGCGAGCAATGGCCTCCAGCGTCAGCGGGGACATCAGGACTAACGGATGATCGTGAGGTACGAGCAGACTGTGATGCCAACGAAACCATGGAAAAGCCACCAAGAGTGGATCGCTGCTTAACCGCTCGCTGGCAATACCGATATCTGCCCCACCATTTTGCAATAGTGCGTCGATTTCCTGCGGCGTGCCCTGAATTAACTCCAGGCGAACCTCAGGGAAGAGTTCGCGAAACGCTTTAATCACCGCAGGAAGGCTATAACGTGCCTGCGTATGGGTAGTGGCAATCGTCAGCACTCCGGAAGTGTCATTGGTAAACAGATCGGCAAGTCGGCGAACATTGCTGGCTTCATTGAGAATACGTTCAGCGATAACCAGCAGGGCTTTACCCGGTTCAGTCATACCAAGCAGGCGTTTACCGCGGCGGATAAATATTTCGATACCCAGTTCATCTTCAAGCTCACGAATATGACGGCTTACCCCCGATTGCGAGGTATAAAGGATATTCGCGACCTCCGTCAGGTTGTAATCCTGACGTGCCGCTTCACGGATGATTTTAAGTTGCTGGAAATTCACTCTACGCTCCGGATACATCAGACATTACGCTATTGTTAAAGTCTGATGACCGGCATAACAAATAATAAAAACCTGCATCTTATTCCTGCACGGAATAAGGTTTAACTCACTAACTGCAGTTCACGGTTTTCCAGTGCCGGGCTACCGACAAGCGACAACAGGATCTCTTTCACCGCCTGAGCCTGAGGCGATAAACTCCCCCTGGCCGACACGTTCAACGATAACGGCAAACTCATCGATGGGGTGGTAATACGCGCCATCCAGCCATTTGCCGCATTGCAGAGTGAACGAGCAGCGGACTCCGGTAAAACAGTCACCCCCATGCCACTGGCAATCGCTGCGGTTAAGGTGGAAATAGACTCAATTTCCCCAATCACTTTGGCCGTTAAACGGCGTAATGAAAATGCTTCATCTACACGTAAACGCACCGCGCTGTAATCCCGGGGAAGAAACAGATTCATCTGGGCTACAGCGGCTAAATCAACACTTTGCCCTGGACAATCTCGTGTGCCGACAAGGAAAAGATCCTCTTTTAGCAATGGCTGGCTAGTAATACCTGCGATCGGAGAACGTTCGTAGAGTACGGCCATATCGAGCTGACCACTGAGCAACTTTTCGTTTAGCGCCGCACCACTGTTCTCATGCAGGTAGATCAGCACCTCTGGCAGTTCGGCGCGCACGGTCTGTAATAACGGCATGGTGATAGATGACGCTGCCGTCCCGGGGGCAAGGCCAATAGACACCTGGCCGCTCAAGGTCTGTCCGATATTACTGACGGCAAGCTGCGCCTGCTCGCACTGCCGCAAAATCGTGCGGGCGTGGGTATAAAGCACCTTTCCAGCGTCAGTCGGTGTCACGCCGCGCTTAGTACGAATCAGCAACTGTTGATCCAGTTCGCCTTCCAGCGTAGCAACCTGTTGGCTCAACGCGGGTTGCGCAATATGCAACACTTCCGCTGCCTGGGTCAGGCTACCAATATCGACGATTTTTACGAAATATTTCAGCCGTCTGAAGTTCATTTTGCCTCCTGTCGGAATACCAGAACCCGTGCTGGCAGTCATGTTCATCAGGTTTGCAAAATGCTTGCCAGTTTCGAGTGAGTACGGGCCGCAGCGCTCAGTGCCCGTAAAACAAGGCCTGGAGGTCAATGATAAATATTCTTTACCCTGGCAGCCGTCTTTTCCTCTGCCCCACCACATGCTGTGGCGCACCAGAATAGGGCAACAATCTAAAAAGCGGGAAAGATCGCCGCTTTGTTGATTTTGTCAGCAAACAAACTCGCAATTGCATTTACCCCTTTGACAACACCCGCGCCCCTCGCTAATATGCGCCTCGTTCACACGATTCCTCTGTAGTTCAGTCGGTAGAACGGCGGACTGTTAATCCGTATGTCACTGGTTCGAGTCCAGTCAGAGGAGCCAAATTATTGTTTTCGTGCAGCTTCATTAATGCCTGTATGGTTTTAATACAACAGCTTAGCGTGAAAACTTCTCCTGATGCATTTTGATTTTATCCTCCGCATCGGGAAAAATTGGTGGTCAAATCTGGGGTCCGGTTCGTTCTATTATGGAGTGACCCCATATGTCTCTTACCGATACCAAAATCCGCAGTCTCAAACCATCTGATAAACCCTTTAAAGTTTCCGATTCCCACGGTCTGTATCTCTTGGTCAAACCAAGCGGTTCACGTCACTGGTATCTCAAGTACCGTATTAAGGGTAAAGAATCCCGTATTGCACTCGGTGCCTACCCAGTCATCTCCCTCTCAGACGCCCGTAGTCAACGTGAAGGTATTCGCAAAATGCTGGTACTGAACATCAATCCGGCAGAGCAGCGAGCAACTGAACGCAGTTCACGCATACCGGCGAAAGTGTTTAGAAACGTGGCGCTGGCGTGGCATAAGAGCAATAAACAATGGTCACAAAATACAGCCGACCGTCTGCTGGCTAGCATGAGTAATCATATCTTCCCAGTCATTGGCACCATGTCAGTTTCAGAACTGAAACCCCGCCACTTCATCACTTTATTAAAAGGAATTGAGGAAAAGGGTCTACTGGAAGTTGCATCCCGTACACGCCAATACCTCCGGAATATCATGCGCTACGCCGTGCATCATGGATTAATCGATTTTAATCCGGCAGCAAACCTGGACGGGGTGACGGCTCCACCACTAAAACATCACTACCCCGCTCTACCGCTGGAGCGTCTTCCAGAACTGCTTGAGAGCATTGAGAGTTTTCAGCAGTGCCGTGAACTCACCCGCCTTGCCATCCTGCTAACACTGCATCTGTTCATTCGCTCGAGTGAATTGCGTTTTGCTCGCTGGCATGAAATTGATTTCGTAAACCAGATCTGGACAATACCCGCCACGCGCGAAGCTATTAAAGGAGTGCGTTACTCTGGTCGTGGTGCCAAAATGCGCAGGCCTCATATCGTACCCCTCTCACAACAGTCGATCGCTATCTTGAAAAAGATTAAGGATATCTCTGGAGATAATGCACTCGTGTTCCCCGGGGACCATAATCCGTATAAACCCATGTGTGAAAATACGGTGAACAAGGCGCTACGCCTGATGGGCTGGGACACGAAAATGGAAATCTGTGGTCACGGTTTCAGGACAATGGCATGCAGTGCCCTTATGGAATCCAGTATATGGTCACAGGATGCTGTTGAACGGCAAATGAGCCACCAGGAACGTAACTCCGTACGCCAGGCATATATTCACAGAGCAGAGCATCTGGAAGCCAGAAAGGCAATGATGCAGTGGTGGTCGGATTATCTGGATACTTGCCGCATATCCTATGTACCGCCCTATATACTGGGGAGAGGAAAAACGACGCTTCAAGCTGGCTAGTGATTTAGTCGCCCTGACAAATCAAAGCCGTATCAGTGCAAACTGATGCGGCTTTTTTGCTTTCTCCAGCAAAAAGGAAAAACGCTGTGTCGTAGATTCACTTGGCGCACGCGGGTTATTCAATCAGAACGACATATTATAATTTTTAATGCCAGTAGCTTCGTACAGTCCGACAGGGCTTAAATCATAATCGATCATTTCTCGTTCTCACCGAGACATTGGCTACCTTTCACAATGCAACAATAAATGATTCTTTCTGTATTCCGTTGTGTTCAAAATGACAGCGTTTAACGGGAACGTGGAAATAATCGGCGAGGAGAGATTCTTGTAAGACACTCTGTTTAGTTCCAAAACAGTAACTATCTTTTCCCATTAGAATACATTTATCTGCAATGTTATTTGCATGATTGATGAAGTGCGTATTCAGGATAATAGTAACTTTTTTCTCCCGCGACAACGTGTGTAACCAATTGATAATGAGAGACTGATTATTAAAATCAAGATTTGATTCAGGTTCATCAAGCACAAGGATGTCCGGCTCTGAGACCAGCGCCTTCGCGATGTAGCACATCTGTAGTTCACCTCCACTGATCTGGTTAACGTCTTTGGTTGCAAGATATGAAGCGCCAAGTCCCGACAATATTCGCGCCGCTTTTTCGATATCCCTCTCCCTAGGAGATGCCAGCATTCCGCCTCGTAATGGGCATCCAAAGGAGATGAAATCAAGTACGTTGTAAGAAAAGTGAACACGTTTGGCCTGCGGAACATACGCCATATGAGCTTTCCGGTTTCCCACTCGGCCAATATGACATGAGCCACTAACCGGCTGATACAGACCGGTAACCGTTTTAAGCAATGTTGTTTTGCCAACACCATTCGGTCCTAGTACGCACAGTACTTCACCTTCATCAATGGAGAAGCTGATATTGTTAAAGGCAGTTTTACTCTTATTGAACGCGAACGTCAGATTATTCACTTCGATCATATCGGTTACTCATGATGAACAGTACAGCAAATAAAGGCGCACCAACCAGAGCAGTAAGTATTCCAATGGGGATCTCTGCGTAAGTCAGGGTCCTGGCGATGTTGTCGATGACCAATAAAAACAATGCACCACATACAGCCGAAGCCGGGATCAGCTTGCTATGGTTGTACCCGACCAGCGTTCTAACCAGATGCGGGATAACCAGACCAACCCAGCCCACCACGCCAGCGATGGTGACTGATGCTGCCACCAAAATTGAGGCTGTGATTAGCAAAACTGCATTCAACAATTGTGGGTTCATTCCAGCAATTTTGGCCTCATCATTTCCCAGAGACAACACATTGATTTTCCATCGAAGTTTGTAGATAACCAGATAACAAATGATGTATAGCGGGATGAGTCCGTAAACCTGCTCTTTGACCAAAGAAGCGAAACTCCCCATAAGCCAGAAGACGATAGCCGGGAGTTCGTCCTGTGGATCGGCAACATATTTAATGATTGATACAAAAGACATAAACACCGAAGCCACTATGATGCCCGACAGGATAGTCGTGAGCTCCCCATTGTTTTTCTTGAAATGGCAAAGTCCCATCACGCATAAAAGGCTGACAATGCCAAAGAAGAAAGAGGAAAAAGCGCTGATTTGTAGTGGAAAACCTAGCAGTATCCCAAGTGCTGCGCCGAACGCTGCGGCGGAAGATGTACCGAGCACATCCGGGCTCGCCAGCGCATTTCGCAACACCGCTTGATACGTCACGCCTGCTACTGATAGCCCTGCCCCTACCATCATGACGGCAATAATCCTTGGCAACCGTAGATTGCATATAACCGAGAATCCTGCGCTCAAACAACAGCGACCATTATCATGTAATACCTCCGTCATTATTTCGGGTAAAGATAATGTATAGCGGCCTATGAACAAAGAAATCATAGCCACAATCAGTAACAATACGATTGAAATCCACATTAGCATGCGGTATTTTTTTCTTTCCTGCATAACTAACCTTTAAAAATAAAAACCTATGCGCCTGATTACTTCATTACCGCTGTCTTAACTCATCGGTTAATAGCGCGTCCGGAATTTCATAATCAAACACTTTTTTATAGTGTAACCGCGTTGCAACTTTCAATTCTGCATCTGTTATATAGTCAGGGTTAAATTTATTAATCATAAACAATGGTAATAGCGCAGTCTCAGCAGACAATCCTCCCCAATTATGTAGCCCTACGGGTGTAGAAAATATTTTCCCATCCTTGAATGCTTTAACATTATGCCAATCTTGCCCGGGATTTTTATTATTAAGAATATCCTTCGCGCTACCAAAGACCACAAATACAACATCGGGATCCCACTGAATTATTTGCTCCATTGAAATATTAATGTACCTGCCAGCATCCCCTTTTACCACCAGATCACTTGCTACATTTTCCATCCCCGCCATCTTAAGATAGGTATCACCATATGTTTTCGGCCCACTAACCTTGAGCTCTTTCCCATCACTCTGCTCAAGATACAATGCCCGAATATGTTGTGATTTGATCTTCTCGGCATAGGGTTTTGCCTCATTGAGGCTTATCTTCCATGCATCCGAAAATTTGTGACTGTGAGGTAAACCAAGGGTCTGGTTAAATTCGTTTTCCCAATAAGTCTGCGTTACTACCGGCTCAAATTTCGTGTCACCGCCAGCATCAAGATTAATGGTGGGGATCCCTGCCCTCTCCAGATTATCATTCTGACTTTTACCATAATAGTAAATAATATCTGGCTGTAGATTTAGTAGGGACTCCATATTTACAACATAGTCTTTATTAATAAAATCAGTAGTGATGCGGTCGATGTCTGGCTTCATATCCTTGAGTAGTTTCATGTTTGAATGCAGAAAAGCCCAAGGCCCAACGCCCACAACATGTTTATATGCCAAATTACTTGCCATAATTACACTAAAGGGACAATTCCCAGTGATAATAATACGGTTAAATTTTATTGGAGTTTCTTCTGAATTGTTTATAATTTGGTTTTTTTTCGTCTTACTCACCTCACTACTACTGGCATAGCTTGCCGTTGATAATAATATTATCGATGATATGAATAATGATAATAATGTTTTTCCATTAAGCATATTTAGCACCTCAATGATTTAAACGGATTGAAATTCAATAGTATCCAATAATTATTTTATTGACAGGTTTACATAACCTTCTTAAAAAAACCAACTCTCTGAGATGCAGACCTAAAGCGAAGATAACTCACCGCCAGAGACATAAATGAGAACAATGCCCCGGCGAAAAGACTAATATTCGTTACATTACGCACAAAATTATTAAAGAAAAACGCCACCAGCACAGAACCAATAATCTGCCCAATCAGACGCGAACTACCTAATAATCCGCTGGCAATACCGCTATTTTCATGTGAAATCGAAGTCATAATGAGAAAATTATTAGGAGACTGGAATAGTCCAAAACCAAAACCACAAATAGCGATCCGCCAGAGAATCTGCAGATCCGAGGGTTGTGCGGGTAGCCATGTCATTAACAGAGTGCCTATCAAAAGTAGTAATAGTCCGGTGAATGCTACCAGGTTGGGCTCGTACTTTTTGATTAGTTCACCCGCGACCAACGAGGTCAACATTGTCGCCAGCGGCCATGCCGTTAACAGCATGCCAATTTCAACGACATTGCGGTTTAATACATTATGAAAATAAAATGGTAAGGAGACATATGCCAGTAACTGCGTACTATATGATAACAAAGACATTAATAAAGACAGAGAAAATGTCCTGTTGCGAAATATCGCAACCGGGATCAAAGCATCAGTAACCTTTCTTTTTTGATTCAAATACAAAGTAATTGCCAGCACGACAAGAATAATCGAGCTTGGGATAACGTCTAACACGTTGTTCCTCGCCAGACCCAGCATCATCGTTGAAAACGAAGCGAACGTCAGGAAAACTAGCAACGCACCCGCTTTATCAAACCGGTTTTCGGTACGTTGCGTCGGTTTGAACGATACAATACAGAGCAGCAATGAAATACAAGCGATCGGTACATTAATAGAAAACAACCAGTTCCAGTTCGCAACTGATAGAATAGCTGAAGCAATTGACGGGCCCGCCGCTGCGGAAACAGAGACCACCATTACATTAATCCCCAATCCACGACCTAACAACCGGGCAGGATAGATCTCTTTAATCAACACCGCATTCACACTTAGAATGGCCGCAGCCCCAAAGCCCTGAATGACGCGAAAAGCCGTAAGCATCATCAGTGTTTCAGAAAGTGCACAGCCTAACGAGGAAAGCGCAAAAAAAATTACCCCAAGGATAAAAATACGTTTGTTACCTATTTTGCCTCCCAATGCAGCAAATACCAGCAATGAAGCGACCACAGCAAACTGGTAAGCATTGATTATCAGGATGGATGAAGCCTCTGAGACGGCAAAATCTTTGCCAATAACAGGTAAAGCAACATTTGCAATAGTGCTGTCCAGCATTGCAATCACTGTACTAAGTGAAACAGCCAGCACGGCGCCAAAGTTTAATTTTTCTTCTTTGATATGTTCAGTTGACATAATTCCTCCCCAGAATAAGTCATCGAATAATGGACTGACTCATCCGATATGTCGGCACACAATTCATTGTTACGTTATAACATTACTATCGATAATGAGAATAATTATCTTTTGAAAGAATCTATATCAATATGTTTCCAGCAGGAGTCCATTGTCCTGGTTGATAATTCAGGGTTTAAAGTAAACACGGCGGGATAAGGGCTGATCAACATTGATGTTGCTGTTCACGATCATTTTTGGATCGTTTGGCGTCATCATGGTTCAAGTGATGAGATGCAGTGATGAGTATTTAAAATCAAAAATTATCAATGAATTGAGATCCTGTAACTTTTCCAGAGATTAATATTAAGTAACCCGAAGCAACAAAAAATAACATTCAAGTCCTCGACCTCATTTAATTTATAACGTTATAACATAACAAATTAATCTGTATGAGGCGGCAACATTGAACATAAAAATCACCCGAAGAAAACTCATTCTTACTGGTTTAGCGGCCCTCGCGACAAATACACTCGCTGTACCGCTAACATACGCACATATGCGACCTCAGCTAAGTCATAAACACTCTTCCTTCCCAACGAATGGGCGCAAGAAATTTACGATAATGCTAGATCCTGGACACGGGGGTATTGATTCCGGCGCAGTGGGTTGTGAAGGATCGCTGGAAAAACATGTAGTACTGGATATTACCTATAAGATAAAAGCCATTCTCAATAGATACGGTATTAATGCACTACAAACGCGATCGGATGACACATTTATTCCACTGTACGATCGCGTACAAATTGCTCATGCGCACAAAGCCGATCTCTTTATGTCCATTCACGCCGATGGTTTCGCAAGCCCTGCAGCTCATGGAGCTTCCGTTTTTGCACTTTCAACACGGGGAGCCAGCAGCGCCATGGCAAGGTATCTATCTAAAAGTGAGAACGCAGCTGATAATATTGCTGGAAAACACATCATTCGCAAAGACAAGTATCTGGAGCAAACAATCTTCGATCTCGAACAGACAGAAACCATCAGGGAAAGTCTTTTACTGGGATCACATATAGTTCACCACATTTCTCCTGTCCACCATATGCATTCAAACCATACTGAACAGGCAGCTTTTGCCGTACTTAAATCACCCTATATCCCATCTGTCCTGGTTGAAACCTCTTTTATCACCAACCCGCAGGAGGAGAAATTATTAGGCACAACGGCATTCCGCAACAAAATTGCATCCGCCATTTCTAATGGCATCATCAGTTATTTTAGCCACAAACAAAACGCTTCAGCATAACGATAATAATCTCATTCTATTGGATTTAAGCAATGAGCATATGTCGCGGTAAATTGTCCACCCTGCCACCATTCAGATGCTGAGCCATCTTTAGGGATGTTTATCATGACATTGCATTACCTACGCTATTATTTTATATCAATCACACTACTCTTTTCACCCTACTCTTTTGCGGTCAACGTTCTGAACCAGGGCGGTAAAAATCTCGATTTTTATGGCACTATCATTGCGAGACGTTTTACCAGTAATAACATCAAAGATGATGGCGATCGTAGCTATCTCTATTTTGGGTTGATTGGGAGGCAAGATCTTACCCACAACTGGCAAAGCTACGCTCACTGGGAATATACGATTAGTGCATTAGATGCCAGCAGAAACGCAACCCGGCTAGCGTTTCTGGGTGTAGACAACTCGTACTGGGGAAGCCTGGATATCGGTCGGAACTGGGGGGTACTGTACGACGTTACCTCACTAACCGATCGCTCTCCCTTATTCAGGGAAATGTCCTATAACTACATTGACAACTTCATGCGTGGCCGAGCCCTTAATCTTATGACGTGGCGCAAAAAATTTTCGGTCTTTCAACAGACTGTGAAATTAGCAATGCAATACCAGTTCAAAAGTAACAACGAAAACCGAGTTTTAAGACAACAAAACGGCAATGGTGTAGGTACTTCCCTGTCCTGGTTCTTTACGCCAAAGCTCAGTGCACTTTTTGCTGCGTCATCTTCCGAGACCACATTTTCACAGCAACAAAATGCCGGTTACGAAAAAAATATTCTGACTTTCGCAGAGGGGCTTAAGTACCAGAGTAAAAAACTTTATCTGGCCACTGTTTTCACGCAGAGTAATGATGCTATCAACCCCCAACCTCACAATAACAATACCAACGCCTTCAGCTATGAAGCCCTGGCTAAATATATGCTGACCGACAAATTTCAGCCCAACATTGGTTACACTCACCTGACACAAACAATTGCTGGCCAACGAACCCGAGTGCTGGATTATGAAGAAATAGGCTTTAGCTACTACTTTAACAAAAATATGCAGATATTTTTAGACTATAAATTTAATAACATCAGAAATAGCCCTGCCGGGATTGACTGTGCAGATAAACTTGATACAGGGATAAGTTATCACTGGTGAAAACGTATCCAGAGTTAGATGGATTCTGACTCTGGAAAACAGAACATGGTTGGAATTAACGGATATGATATACACCGATAAAGACCCTTTCCCTTGCATCATTGGCGACTACCACTTACAAGCTATAAAGAAGATACATCAATAGGATAATTTATTTTTCTGAACCTCGCAGGTCTATAAACGCTGAGGTATTTCTTACATTGATAGCAATCAATCAACATATGGCATCAGATAATTGCCAAAAAAAACAAATAAAGGAAAATCATTCATGTCCTGGAATAGCAATCTCAAGCTTATGGCAAAAAACTGGTTAACAATACACGAAGCTGTGCAAGTGATTAATGAGACATTCGACACTTCAATTACAGAAAGTACAATATACCGCTGTGCACTTTATGGACAAATCAATCTATCCATTTACTTCCAGTCTCCAGTGACATTACGAAAAATAACTAAAAATGGAGGAAAAGTAAAAATATCTATTTTGGATAATTCAGAACTAAAGAGACTCTGCTTTCTTGATAAGCAGTGTTTCATAAATAATAGGAACCTTATCATATCTACTGAAGGAGATTACTTTTCATCTCGCAGGAATATTTTTGACACTAACTTATTTGGATTTGAATACATTATCATTCAAAGGTATCTAGCAGACTCCCTCAGAATACCACTGCCTATTAACAATCCTGACACCATTAATTTTGGCATCACTGTTACGAGTGCAAATGATCTATTTTTACTTTTCAATAAAATATCATGGAACGAACAAATTCAGAGCAAGATAAAATACTTACAGGATGAAACCACCTCTATAATTAAAGAGTCTTCCTTGCGGAATGAAAAGCGGGACTATGCGGATCCATGCTACTTTCCAATGCATGACTTGCCACAAGATGCTTGTTTCGTAATCAAATGTGTTGAAATTGAGAGATTAATAGAAAAGCTAACCAGTGACAAAAACCTCAAGTTATCTCCGACGAGAATATCTACGCCATTATCCCGGCTGTTCTGGCTAGCCTGTCATCATAATGATGATATACGCCCTCTGGTGAAACAACCTTACAAACTCTTGTCTATATTTGAGGAATGGGCAATCTCTGATGGTATCACCGATCATCTCAGCGGTGATACGCTAAAAACGGCCCTAGAACGTGGCTCCCCTTTATCGTTTAAAACTACGGTGAAGTAGTACATCCTTCGTGTATATAGCTCTGAGATCCGTATTACGGGTGAATAATTTCGTGATACGGGTTCACTGTCTTTATCTAAACATCATTCTGTGTTCCTTTATGATAGCAATACCATAAGCCCCTGGAGGAACAAATGCCATCTCATCAATTATTACGCCTCAGACAGGTCGAGCAAAAAACAGGTCTTAAACGTTCACAAATCTATCTGTATATGAAAGACAAGAGTTTCCCACTCTCAATAAAAATCGGCCCAGCCAGCGTAGCCTGGCTCGAGTCCGAGATTGACGAATGGATTAATCGTAAATTAGCTAACCGCTAAGACAAGAGAGATAATTTATGTTTCCCTCGCTGAATTATTACGTACTCACGGATGTAATGTATACATTGAAGGAAGGTGACTTATCTTACGGTGAAACACTTGGATTTACTCTTGAAGAAATTAACGAAATCAGTCAGTTACCCTTTGATACATTATTTACTATCTGCCACTCTCCCGCATCATTTATTACAGTCAAAATTCACCATGACATTTTACGCAAACAGCTGGAAAGAGCACGTACTGAAACCCAGCATCATCAGCAAATTAATCGGGCGATCCGGTTAGGTGGATCTATAGCATTACTAAAGCATTATTTTGGTCTTACTTCCAACGATGTCTGTTTCAACCGCAGATTACAGGGCATATCTGTACCGTATGGACGCTCACCTCTTCCTGATGAAACCATGGATGCCACAATATGGTGCCGATGGAAGGCGTTAAAGGGGAAAAGTCCTGATGCTAATGAAGCAATTAACATCATGATGCAGATCACCGAAGAGTTAGCCTCAGAGCCCGATCCCCCCTCACTCACTGTTGTGTGTAACCGAATCACATTTTGCGAGCAGGGAAGGACAGACAGGAGGACATGATATGCCTGACGAAGTTGATCGCGACCAGGAATTCAATGAGCAGCGTCTGGAGGAAATGATCGAACAAAGCCGTTTCAAACCAGCAGCAACGCCTTCCCTGTATCACTGTCAGTTCTGCGGCAGACCAATTCCTGAAAAGCGGAGGCGCACTCTCCCAGGAGTAACAACGTGTAGAGAATGCCAGGAAATGCTGGAACGACGCAAACGCTAATATTAACAGCAAGACGTGCAGGGAATTAAAACCCCGCACGTCTTTATATTTCACTATTAGTAAAAACACAACCACCGATTATATCCCCCCTCCCCCCTACACTACTAAAGTTCATCCCCAAAAAACTCTTAGCATTTCATTTTCACTTTATCATTCCAATTTATATTAATTAAATTCATCCTGATTGTGTTTCCGCTCATCGACCTGACAGTAAGGAACTTATTCAGCCTTGGTCGAGTACCGTTCTTTAATAATTTATATCAGGCTATCACACAACCTTAATTCAGTGTGCCGCTGAATGTTCTCGCTGACCCGTTGAAATCGGAATGCAGAATTGGGATGTGACCCGTTTATTATTATTTTGATTAGAGAACTATCCAGATAAAACCAAGTGACATAGTTTTGTCGGTCTGGAATTTTCAACAGGTACGCTGAAATAAAACATCTACCGCAAAAACATTAGTGCAGCATTTATCCGAATCAAAAGCCCTGTAAAGAATATCCCATGACACTCTTTATAATGGTTTCGGCAGTCCGGCGTAAAGCGCTCACAATCTCGAAACCACACATTTAATCCTTCAAGTTTCCCTCAGCATGCATGGTTCTTTAGCTATGTACGCTGCCCGCATTCCCGAGGCTACTATGCTTTCCACATCTGCCTTTCTGGCGGTGGCCATGCAGTGTGCCGCCAGCATTCATCCGTCCACAGCACTCGACGTCGTAAGGGTGGAGTCCAATTTTAACCCCTATGCGATCGCAGAAATTATCCCAAGGGGCTCAGGCACCTTCAGTCACAATAAAATCATTTCTCATCAGCCCACCAGCCGGGAAAGAGCAGAGCGAATCATACGTCGCCTTGTGGTGCAGAGCCGCCGTTACTCTGTGGGGCTGATGCAAATTACCAGCACCAATTTCCATCATTACGGTGTGACAGCCTCTGACCTGCTTGATCCCTGTACCAATCTGTCTGTTTTCGAATACATCCTCAACGACTGTTACCGACGCGGCGGCTCGCTGAAAAGAGCACTGAGCTGCTACTACTCCGGCAATTTCCGTACCGGAGAACAGCCGGAAGCGGCTTTTTCCGGAACCAGCTATGTGCAACGGATTGGTTACGCTGCAGCTCCCCACTATGCCGTACCCGGAACCCACGAGGAAAAATTGACATCCCCGCCGTCACTGAAGCCTACGTCTGCCGGTGACCAGTTACGTCCCTGCGTGATCTGGCCGAAGGGCGTGGTTCGTGGCGTCCCCTCAAAATTCCGCCTGAAGAAAATTGCCATCGAAAAGTTCTCTACACCGTCATTGCGCCGGAGCCTCTCCCTGTCACCCCGTGAGGAGAAAGAATAATGACACTTTGCCACAAACTTAAGGCCGCTTTCAGTCCTGTTTCCGCATTTGTACTCATCGTTTGTTCTGTACCTCCGGTTTTTGCCGACGGCTTTCAACGCGCAAATACCGTGATGGAAAAAGTCGCCACCGGCCTTAATGGTCTGGCGGCCATCACCATTACCGTGGCCGTGATCTGGGTAGGTTACAAGACTCTCTGGAAAGGCGAAAGCCTGTCCCAGTGTGCCTACATCATCATTGGCGGCATCCTGATTGGTGGAGGCAGTGAAATCGGCGCACTGCTGATGAGCTGAGAGGTTATCTATGGCAAAGCTGCTTAAGGCAATGAAACGTCCGGCGGCACTATGGGGGGTGCCGATGGTGCCTCTACTGGCTACCACGGGTATCACCATCATCATTGCTGTCTGGACCTCCGTCGCTTTCCTTGCCCTACTCCCGATTGAATTTCTGCTGATGAAATCGCTCACCAGGAATGAACCCATGCGGTTCAGCCTGATAGCCGTCTGGCTCAGGGCAAGAGGAAAACCTGCGGCAAACCGTCTATTTAGCGCAACAGCATTTATGCCCATTGAGCATGATGCTGTTGATATCACGGAGTTTCTCAACGTCATGAAACTGAATCAGAGTGCCACGCTCAGGAAATACATTCCGTATTCATCGCATATTCATCAACATGTCGTCCGCTCACCCAATAGTGACCTCTACTGTACCTGGGAACTGACGGGCACTCCGTTCGATTGTGAATCAGAAGAAACGCTCAATATTGACCGTAACCAGTTGCACGGACTTATCCGCTCTTTCGAGGGGATGCCGATCACCTTCTATATCCATAACGTAAGGGAGCCATTTACCGATTCGCTACATAAGGTATCCGGCAACTCTTACGCTGATGAAGTCAGCCGTCTGTATTATACCTCGCTGGAGGCTAACCCGTTTCGCCGTAACCGCTTGTTCCTGACTGCCTGCTACCGCCCTTTTGCCAGTCTGGAAAAAGCCGGACACCGGCGTATGAAAGACGGCCAGAAACTGAAAGAGCTTGACGGTGCGTTACAGGAGATGCTGGAAATTAAAGGTACCCTCGATACCGCTCTGTCACGCTACGCCGCACACTCTCTTGGTACTTTCAGCGAAGAACAGGCTGTATTCTCCTCCCAGTTATCCTTTTACGAGTACCTCTTGGCGCACCAATGGCGCAGGATCCGTGTCACCCGTGCTCCTGCATATTCGGTCATGGGATCGGCAGCGCTGTTTTTCTCCGGGGAGTCTGGACAGATAAACCATGCCGGCGGCACCCAGTATTTCCGGGGTCTGGAAGTTAAAGAGTTCCCTGAAGAAACAGCGACTGGGATGATGGATTCGCTGCTTTATGCCCCCTGCGATTATGTGATCACACAGTCCTACACCTGCATGTCACGGGAAGAAGCCCGGAAGGCCATCAAACGCACCCGACGTCTGTTAATGAGTTCAGATGATGATGCGGTGTCACAGCGGCTGGATCTGGATGTGGCGCTTGACCTGCTGACATCGGGAAAAATTGCGTATGGAAAACACCATTTTTCCATCATGGTGTTTTCCCACACGCTGGATAGTCTGGTAGACGATACCAGCGAAATCAGCAATGCCCTGAACAACCTCGGCATTATATCGGTTCCCGCCGCTCTTTCTCTTTCAGCCGGGTATATGGCGCAACTGCCCGGCAATTATCATTTGCGGCCCCGCAAGGGTGAGCTGAGCAGTCAGAATTTTGTCGAGCTGGCTTCGCTACACAATTTCTATCCCGGCAAGCGCGATAATGCGCCCTGGGGGGATGCAATGGCCTTACTGCGTGCCCCGTCAGGGGATGGCTACTATCTGAACCTTCACAATACGCTGGCGGACAAGGATGAATTCAACGAGAAGAATCCAGCCAGTACCTGCATTCTCGGTACCAACGGTTCGGGTAAAACCATGCTCATGACGTTTCTGGAAAACATGCAGCAGAAATATAGCCGTACGGAGAGTTTTTCTCCCGACGCAAAAACCAAACGACTGACAACCGTTTATCTGGATAAGGATCGTGGCGCTGAAATGAATATCCGGGCATTGCAAGGCCGTTATTACCGTCTTACACATGGCGAGCCCACCGGGTGGAACCCATTTTCGCTATCGCCCACGAAACGCAATATCAGTTTTATCAGTCAGCTGATGAAACTGCTGTGTACGCGTAACGGTGCGACCATCACGCCCCGCAATGAGCGACGTCTAAATGACGCCATACTGGCGGTGATCGGTAATGAACCACAGTACCGTATTCATGGGATCACCCGTTTACTGGAGAATCTTCCGGAGCCTGCGACCCGAGAAGCACAGGAGAATGGCCTGAGTATTCGCCTGTCGCAGTGGGCGCAGGGTGGCGAGTTTGGCTGGGTGTTTGATAACGCATCAGACACCTTCGATATCAATCGCTGCGATAACTTTGGCATTGACGGCACAGAGTTCCTTGACGATGCGAATATCTGCGCACCGATCTCCTTTTATCTGCTGTACCGTATTACCAGCCTACTCGACGGACGTCGACTGGTTATCTTCATGGATGAGTTCTGGAAATGGCTACGGGATCCGGTATTTAAGGATTTTGCCTATAACCGGCTGAAAACTATTCGTAAGCTAAACGGGATGCTGGTTGTAGGAACCCAGTCCCCGGCGGAGATCATCAGGGATGAAATTGCGCCTGCCGTGATTGAGCAGTGTGGGACGCAGATTCTGGCAGCTAACCCCAGTGCCGACCGGGCACACTATGTCGACGGAATGAAGTTTGAACCGGAGGTGTTCGACGTCGTGAAAGCCCTGGATCCGCAGGCCCGTCAGTATGTAGTGGTAAAAAATCAATTTAGACGCGGCGACATAAAGCGTTTTGCTGCACGTGTGACGCTCGATCTTTCCGGTATCGGCAAGTACACAAAAGTCATGAGCGGCAGCGCCGACAACCTGGAAATCTTCGACTCTCTCTACCGTGAAGGGATGCAGCCCTATGAATGGCTGGATACCTACCTGGCTCAGGCACTCTGAAAATCCACAGGAGATTCATGATGAAACGGCGTTTTCATGCATTAATTATTGCGTGTGTGATCATCAGCCCGATGGCACACGCAGGTATCCCTGTTCTGGTGGATGCTGACCCACTACGTGAGCTCGAATGGCTGAAAGAGGCACAACGCTGGATACAAACAGCGCAGCATTATGAGAGCCAAATTCAGGCATATAAAGACCAGTTAGCAACGGCCACCGGTGTACGGAATATTGTTGATTTCGTTGATCAGGCGAAGAGTCTTAAATCAGATCTGGAAAAACTGCGTAAGCCGGGTCAGACACTCAACGACCTGCTACTTTCTGGTGGCATCGCCGGGCAGTTCGATGCGCTATACGCAAAGTACCGGGTTTTCGATACGTGCAACGCGGCGCAGTCCGGAAGCTATGCCGATATCTGCAAACAACAGGTTATCAATAAGGCAATTCAGTTTGAGCAGACTGACGAGATCCAGGATCAGGTCAGCCAGACATTGGGTGAGATCAATAATCTTTCTAACCGGATTGCACTCTCTAAAGACTCAAAGGAGTCACAGGACCTTGCCAACAGTATTCAGTTGAAATCAGTGATGCTGAACACGCTCACTGATCAATGGGAAATGAGTGTGAAGGCGGCAGAAAAACGCGGGAAAGTGCTGGAGGATGAGCGTCTAAAACAGTGGAACCAGCAGCAGTTAACTGCACCAACCTCCGATTTAAACCGTTAAAGGAGTTTCACATGCGTTTATTAACCCTTTCGTTCCTGTCTATTTTATTCCTCATCATTTGCGGCTGCAGAGACGAAACCAAAACTACCCAGTGGTACAAAGATCATCCCGATGAGCTGAAAACAGTATATGAAAAATGCCTGAAAACCGGCGATGCCTCTGAAAACTGTAAAAATGCCAATGAAGCTCATTTTCAGATTCAACAGTTAAATGCCCCCACTCCCAACCTGAATTCATAGTGAGGTTAATATGCCTGGTGGTGTATTTATCGGTGTTGAAAAACACCTGATAGGGGGAGTCACCGACGCAACAAAGGGACTGATGATGTCATACTCCGCAATGATGCTGGGACTGGCGGCAACGTCAGCGACACTTTATATCATGTGGCGTGGATACCAGAGCCTGGCAGGTAAGTTGTCCACACCCATGGAGGACGTCATGTGGGACATCATAAGAATGGCCATCATCCTGTCCTTTGTGGCCAATGTCAGCGGTTATCTCGACGGGGTCATTGACGCTATCAATGGCTTAAAAGACGGCTTTTCCGGCAACAATAATATATGGCAACTACTGGATAGCTTATGGGATAAAGCGAAGGTATTAGGCAAAACGTTACACGACATGGATAATTCAACGTACATAAAAGACGAGGGCATCACAGCTCAATTTTATGTGTGGCTTGGGATATTCGTATTAATGACTATTACAGCCTTTGTTGCAATGATCGCAGAGGTCATGGTTTTGCTGCTCAGCATCACAGCCCCCGTTTTCATCTTTTGTCTCATGTATGGCTTTTTACGTCCCATGTTTAACAACTGGCTGCAAAATATTTTCGCAGCCATATTAACGGTTCTGTTTTCTGCATTGTCGCTACGAGTGGTCGTTAATTATTTAAACTCCCGCTTAGATATTGCCATACAAATATCTGCACAATCTAATATTGTGGAGCTAGGTGCTCAGGTCTGTCTCGCCGGGGTCTGCGCGGCAATAATGGTATACCTTTCCGCAAAACTGGCCGGAGCACTAGCCGGGGCGGGAGCGACTGTCTCCATGCAGGGACTGGCCGCCGTGGGTATAGGCGCAGCGGCGTTTGGTGCAGGGAAATTAGCCGCAGGAGCCGGGAAGCAGACAACCCGCGCAATTCAGGACAATCTTCAGGGATGGAGAGATGCCAGTACAGATAAACCCGGCAGCGGCCCGGGATACAGAGCTGCTCAGGCACGTAAGTATGCCATTGAGCAAATGATCGCCAGGAACGAGGCCCGGCGTCTGGCAAAATCAAGAGAAACAACCGTTCAAAAATTCCATCGTTAAACTTGTCATCCCTTGCATGCTATTTCCGTCAATGCCCCCAACGCTAACACAACCCTCTATCCAACCCACTGAGGAAATATCCCATGAAACGCTTGATTGCGCTGATTTTACTGTGCGCGCTTTACGGCTGTGCGCAGTCTACCCATCCCCTGGCCTTTAGTGGGCATGGCATCCCGGTAAACACGCCTCAGATGATGGCGGAGTTAAACAATCATGAGTGAACAGTCAATCATTGCGGATTCCCGCACTTTTGAGCAGAAAATGATTGAGCGGGACAAACGCGCCACGAAGGCCGGATTTATGGTTGGCGGCGCGGGCTTACTCATTGCCATACTGGCACTCACCACTGTGGTGCTGCTATTACCGCTGAAACAGACAGTTATTGAGCTGTATGCTGTAGATAATCATACCGGACGGGTGGAACACGTCACCCGAGCGTCAAAAACGAGTCTGACAGCGGAAGAAGCTTATCAGAAGGCGATGACCTCAAGTTACGTCAGAGTGCGTGAACGTTACATTTACCCTGCCCTACAGGACGATTATTCAACGGTACAGGTTTATAACAGCCCTCAGGTTAATGATGATTACCTGGCACTGTATGCAGGTAAAGACGCCCCGGATAAGGTGTACCAGAATGAGGCCCACACCGTACATATCGACATCCTGTCTAATCAGATCACCGAAGGCACTGCCCCCGATAACGTCGCCACCCTCCGTTACAAAAAAACTATCCGCCGCCTCGCTGATAGTAGTACGCGTACAGAATACTGGGATGCCCATCTTACATTCCACTCCGACCCCAGTAAGGAAATGAGCGATACAGAGCGGGAAGTTAACCCGTTCGGTTTTACGGTGACCAGTTGGCAGGCAGATCGTGAAATCAGAGGAGTTGAATAATGAAAATTATCATCCTTTTCGCACTGGCAATGTGCGGTATAGCCTGGGGTGCTGCAATACCACAAGCAAGCCGCTACGACGCCCGTCTCCAGCAGGTTGTCTATAACCCGTTTAACGTCACTGTCGTCAATACCCGACCCGGTTTCGTAACCACGCTCATCTTTGACAATGACGAAGCGGTTATCAGTGCTAAACCAGGTTTTGAGGACGCATGGGAAGCCACAACAGACGCAAACCGGGTCAGTATCCGCCCGGTAGCCCTGATTCAGGGTGCCCCCGGAGTGGACGGTAATACAGCGCAGGTGGTCATTCCTCCCAACAGTCACGACTGGCATACCAACATGCTAATCGTTACCACTCGGCGGCTGTATAACGTCGAGCTAAACGTCATCGATGAAAAATCATCGCAGCAGCCTGCTTTTCAGGTGAGTTATCGCTATCCCGATGAAGCACACGAAAAAGCGGGCCGTGAGGTCACAGCCAAGGCGCGGGAACGGGAGCAGAAACAACAGCAGACCGATATCCAGCAGGCTCTTAACGCCGCGCAGACGCCACGAAACTGGGACTATCTTAAATATCCGGGGAGCAATAGCACGCGTATCGTTCCGGACTTCGCCTATGACGATGGTCGCTTTACGTTCGTGGGCTTCTCCCCGGCCAAATCCATTCCCTCTTTGACGAAAGAGCTAAACGGCCAGGAGCATGTGGTTAACAGCAGTGTCCGCAGGAAAGGCAACTTCACCGTACTGGTTATTCAGGAGGTCACGCCCCGTCTGGTCCTGCGTTCCGGTGGCGCTGTGGTCGGCCTGGAAAATCGTGGTTTCGGCAGGGTTCAGGTCGCAGATGGTGCCACAGTCTCCCCGCAGGTTGAGCGAGTGGAAAAAACCGCAACCCATTAACAGCTGAGGAACTGTACACATGAATGACGAACATCTGCATCCTGTGCCAGATGAATCCAGGTCCTGTCCGACACAGAAGGATGATGATATTGCTGCGCTTGAGCGCGAGGCCCGCGCAGAGCGTGAAGCTGTGCTTCACACCTGGCAGGATGATGACAATACCGATCCCATACAGCCGACTGTCAATAAACTGAAAAAGCGCCAGCGGGGGAAAGCCACCGCTTTTCTGGCATTCGCTGCCGTTGCCCTGATTGCACTGGCGTGGGGGGGTAACTGGATATACCACAATCTTCTTTGGCAGCCCGGTGAAGAAAAACCTCAGGAAACAGTGGCCCCGACAGATCGGACCGATTCCCGACAGCGTACCGATCTGGGTACGCACTATATCGACGCGAAAACACCAGTTCCGGCGGACAACAACCCTGGTAGTATGACACCCAACGGATCGGAGGCTCTGCCCGACTTAGATAAAGCCCGTTTTCTGGTGCGCCGGGAGGGTTCAGGTTCGGCGGTACGAAATCCGGTCCGGACCCGGCATCAGGAAATGGCGCAGGTATCCTCTACCGAGCAGCCGTCAGGGACACAATCTTCTGATACCGGTCAGCCGCTAAACACCTCGTCGCCACAGCCGGAATCGTCCCCGACAGCGGTCCGGCGAATTCCTTATAATCCCGATCTGTACGTGCCGGAAAATACCACTATTCCCTGCTCACTGGATTACCGTTTTGTCTCAGATCGGGCTGGGAAAATCCGCTGCACGATCGCCGAAGACATCTGGAGCGCCAGCGGTAATACAAAGCTGATAGAAAAAGGGACCACTGCCACGGGGATGTACCAGACTGGCGCAGAAACAGGAATGACACATGGACAGGGACGCGCATTCATCATCATCACGAAACTGCGTACCCGTCAGCCCCCTTTCCTTGATATTCCGCTGGTCGATACGAGTGCTGCCGGAGAGCTTGGCGAGGCTGGCGTTGATGGCTGGATCGACTCGCATTTCAGGGAGCGATTTGGAGGCGCATTGCTGGTCGGTATGATCCCCGATATTGGCGCATGGGCATCCAACAGCGCCGGTCAGAAAGATCGGAATACCGACTATACAGAAAACAGCCGTCAGGCTATGGCGGATATGGCACGTACTACGCTGGAAAACAGCATTAATATCCCACCGACTCTCTACAAAAATCAGGGTGAAATCATCAATCTGGTCACAGGGCAGGATATTGATTTTTCAGGCATCTACACGCTGAGGATGAAGAGTGAATAATCGAAAGTTTTTGTTTGCTGTCACGGCGACAGACATCATCGTAAGGGACGATTTCAGCAATGCTGTCGTCAACGACTTACTGTCACACCTTACCGGAATCAGAAGAATAGTCATGACATGCTATCGTGCCGGGAGCGCATTGATAGAACTCAGTATTGACTCAGGAGAAGAGCAACCGTTATGTATCACCATCAGTGAAGGCCCTTTGGATGCACCGCCTTTTTCCTCGGACGATATCCAGCTGGCACATAAGCAGATATCGCTGCCTGACGTCACCGATATACTCATTCTTGTGACAACATTAGCCCGCTACGCCGGACTTTCCTCCTCCGTCTCCGGCGATGAAGATTCATCTTCCCTGCTGGAGTTCAGCTCGTAGTAAATCGCCAGTTGACGCAGCTTTGATATTTCAAGGTTGATAACGCTTTTTCCTGTGCTGTTTTCCCGCTCGGAAACAACCGGATTGAGTAAAAATATACGGAAATATCTGACGTTTTTAGTATCCAGAATCTCATCGATATAATGACCAAACCGTCCTTTCGCCATCAGATCTTTACTGACATACAGGCGAACAGGCTTCCCCTCATGTTTATCAAAGAAATTAATCAGAAAACCCCGACCATACCGATGCATTAGGGTCCCACCACCATAGATGACGCCCGAATACGGATTAGCCAATCCACGCTGTATATGCGTTATATATTCATGTAGATAGACCTGATCATGGTGCATGATCTTGAGTCTCAACGCCCGGAACTCATCCTGAGGCAGCGTTTCTTTCGCTTCCTGCCATGTGTCGATAAGTCGCTGAAGCTGGTTGGTTCGCGTGTAGCGACTCCAGCGGGGCTCTTCATTTGTACCCGTTTTATCATCATCCCCGACCGTTTTTCTTGTGTGAACAGGCGTAACAAGCTTCACGGGATCGGATGATTCGCCATCAGGATCATCTATTGAAGGGTCAAAGCAGTTGATATAGTCCGTCAGCTTTTGCTTTGCTTTTCGTTCTGTGAAATCAGCCTCTGACTCGTCTGGACGCCGGTCCTGATCCGCATCCTCGGTGAATTCGAGCCATTCACATCCGAACTTGTGAGGATGAGGTGAACGGAAGTGCGCAGCCTTGAATTTCTCACCATCTTCAGCTTTGACGTGATAGTTAACACCGCTAATGGTGACATCACAGTTGCGATCGCTACATGAAAAAGTGAACCGCTTCCTTTCTTCCGGCTTTCTGGAAAAAAATTCCGTTCGCGCTTCATCAATGGACAAACAGCGCCCGAGTTCATGGCAATAAGCGAACAGTACTTTCGTCTTCGACATACTCCCTCCACAAATGTATCCGATACAAGGATATCACATGAAAAACATCTCTCTCGACCGCTATACACAGCGATTTTTTGGCGATTTTATTGCTCACCCTGGACTAACAGAAATCGCCGTCAACCGCCCGGGCGAGCTATTTACCAAAATTGATGGTGTCTGGGAGCTGCACAGTGTTTCGCTGGATTATGAGGGGTGCTACAACTTCGCCAGATGCCTGGCAAAGCATCACGGCGACAATATTGAAGATATCAAACCGGGGCTGTCAGCCACGCTGGAATCCGGTGAACGTTGTCAGGTTATTGTCCCTCCGGCCTGTGAGCGCAACACCATCTCCATTACTATCCGAAAGCCGTCACGGGTACAAATTCCCCACCAGAGCTACATCGACGCCGGTTTTTATAACAGGGTAACAAGAGCAGAAACCACTCAGACACACGACCAGGAATTATTGGGCCTGTATACCGCCAAAGATATCCCGCGTTTCATGGAGAAGTGCGTGGAGTACGGTAAAACTATCGCGGTGGCCGGGGAAACCAGTACCGGGAAAACAACCTACATGAAGATGCTGATTGGTTTTATTCCTCGCCATTTGCGTATTACGACCATTGAAGATAATCCGGAAATCACCTTTTTTGTTCATAAAAACTATGTCCACCTCTTCTATCCGTCCGAATCAGCAGATGAAAAAGGCTCGATTGTGACGCCAGCCAGTCTTCTGCGCTGGAATTATCGCATGAATCCCGACCGTATATTGTTAACCGAAGTGCGCGGTGGTGAAGCCTGGGATTTTCTCAAAATAACCGGCTCCGGCCATGAAGGCAGTATGACTTCCCTTCATGCGGGTTCAGCAATAGAAGCGGTAGACGGTTTTATTACTCGCTGTTATGAAAACCCACAATGCGCCCGGCTGCCCTACACGTTTATGTTACGCAAAGTGCTGGACAGTCTGGATGTTATTGTCAGTATTGATTTAGACGGGAACGTGCGCCGGATGAATGATATCTATTTCCGGCCATTGCACCGTAATGCCTTCTTCGAGGAGATGAAAGCATAATGAAAACCATCAATATACTGTTATTTTTAATAATGCTTACCGGCTGTTCGTCACCCCCCCCACCGGTATCTGTTGGATGGGATAAATCGGGCGAGTCAGTGAATATCAGTTTACCGCAATGGAATGACAACCCCGTTATTAATCCTTCCCCAGTCGTTAATGGGAAGTGGTTATTGTCCGTTCACTCAACGCAGTTTAACGAGACACTCTGGACCCCCGACGTATTTTACGCAGTTGCGCATTCGACGCGTATTGTTGTTGCTGCACCATCAGGCACAGCATTCTTTACTGCAACAAGCTGGCTTCGCCAGCATGGCGCAAAAGGTGTTATTGAATATCAACCTGCAACTCAGTGCCTGACATGTAGCGATACCTATATTTATTTTTCACATTAAATATACCGATATCCTGGTACAGAAATTATGGTAAGGACTTCATCATGAAATACGCCACCATTGCGATGGTAATGCTGTGCATTGCCATTGTGCCCCCTGTTTATTGCTTCGCCGCGGCCCCATGCGAAGTCGTGCTTTGTATGTACGGGAAAGCGACCGGAAACAGTGGAGGGAGTAAGTGCCATTCAGCTGAAAAAACTTTCTTTAATATCGTCAAAAAAAATAAACACGGATTTTTACCCGGTCATACACTGAATGCCAGAAAAACTTTCCTCGGAGAATGTGTCAGTGCCGACCCGGAGGCGGTGAATAAAATCCTGTCCAGATTTGGCAGGCGCAGAGGATAATAAACCTCCGACCATTATGTTAGTACATTTTTTGGGGAGAAATAAATATGGATAAAGAAAACCTTTTTATTTCCAACATCCACTCAATGCCTCATGACAGAATATCGGTCGGAGCCGTGTACAGAAAGTTCTCTGAGGAAGCGAATCAGGGATGCGGCCTTTACTATGAGATCTATGAAAGTAGACTGATCAGTTTATTGCGACATCATCTTTCGCGTCTTAATGAACAGGATGCTGACAAACTCAGACGATACGCCGAAAATCAGGGAACGAAAGTCGATGATGAAACCTACCGGGAGGTATTAAAGGCTGAACAGGAATGCCGGGCTGAAATATATCGCGAACAGGTGTGAACCACCAGTAATTACAATATGCTTCACAACGCCACAGACTGACAGACGGCGGGGTTCAGGCTGGCTACTTTCTGGCTTCAATTTTGGAGAAATTGTTAAGCCGTGAAATAAGCCAGTGGAACGCGGACAGAAAATTCAATTTCGCAGAAATTGTTAATTTTCAGGCACCGCATCCACCTGCGAACATTCGCCCACAGCGAATTAAGCAGGCCGGGGGAGCCGCAAAAATTTTGCCGCCCCAGCGAGCAAAAAGGCACGCCCACGTGCCGTTTTTTGTGGGGGGCTTGCCCCGCACACCGTCAAGCCAGGTAATATTTCCCGCCCCAGCGGGGATATTACCGATCAGGCGCGACCAACCCCTTTAAAGCAGCGTTCCCGTTTTTTGGAGCTTGCGAGAAAAAACAGGCAAAACGCGCGTCTTAAAGGGGTTGGTCGCGCGTAGCGGGCGACGGTGTGCCGCCGTTGACCCTGGGGGTTTTGGCGCGGCGTTCAGCCACGACATTACCCCCATGCACCAGGCAATAAGGGCGTCCAGCCCGCATGAACTGGCGCACGTCGTTTCGGGCCGGAAAGTCTATCTACCGGCACATGGCTCCACCGCAGCCACCTCTGTTTGCACCTGCTTTCACCCCAGCTTTTCGCCCAACACCGTGGGGCGAATTGAGGGGGCGATGTCATGGGGCGAATGGCCGATAAAGGAGGTATTATGGTGTTAAATAAGCTGATCGTTTCACTATCGCCGATAGTGAACGGCATGCTGGGACTGCTCGTTTTTATGCACCAGCATCAACCTATTTTGGCGCTATTCTCAGGGCTGACCATGCCATTCTTCGCGTCGATGAAAAGCGATGAACGACTGAACGCCCCTTTATGGAAAAAGCTGGTGATAGTTTTTTCCATACTGTGCTTTTTGTTTGGCACAATAGCGCCCGTGGTGAACGAATTATTTCAATGGATATACCGAATAAAGATAGCCACCAGCAATACCGTCCTCTCCTGGCTGATACTGATTACCTTTACCGCAGCCGGTTTTGTTTTCCATATTCTTCTGCGCAGGGTGTTAACACCTGAACTCGATAAAGTAAAAAATCGGTTCGTCAGAAAAACCACTCTGGAAAGGGAATTACGTACTGATGTCCGAACGGTGAAATCGCTGCTACCGGAAACATTGCACTATAACCCGGAGGATTATATTAACCTGAGTAAAGGTATTTTTATCGGCATGAACAGAATGAAACAGCCGATGTACCTGCCGTTAAAAGACTGGCAAAAACAACATGCCGATATCATCGGGACCACGGGGGCCGGTAAAGGGGTGGCTACCGGGATATTACTTTATCAGAGTATTTTGGCCGGTGAAGGCGTATTTGTTATGGACCCCAAAGATGATGAGTGGGCCCCACACCTTTACCGGAAAGCCTGCGAGGATGCAGGGAAATCCTTTGCCCTAATTGACCTGAGGAAACAGGCATACCAGCTAAACCTGATTAACGATATCACTGCTGATGAACTGGAAGAACTTTTTGTCGCGGGTTTCAGTCTGGCAGAGAAAGGACAAGAGTCCGACTTTTATCGCATTGACGATCGCAAAGCAGCCCGAATAGCTGCACAATTTGTCGCCCGTAATACGACCTCAACCATTCGGGATGTGTATAACGGGGAATACGTTCAAAGTATCGCTGATAAGATAAAAGCCTTTTTCGGGAAAATTGAGGAGCTGGCCTTACTCAATGCCATCAATGCACCGACAGGATTTTCCCTCAATACAATATTTGATAACGGTGGTTGCTGCTATGTGATTGGCTCGATGCGCAACAGCAAAATTATTACCGCTCAGCGCATGCTGCTGGTTCGCCTGTACCAGTTGGCAGAAAGGCGCGACCGGGTAAACCACACACCCCGCCCTATTGCTATTTACCTTTCCGAACTGAAATACCATTTATCCAAGCCTGCGCTGGAAGGCCTAGGTGCGGCACGGGATAAAGGGGTACACATTATTATGGACCACCAATCCATTGCCGATTTAAAAGATTGCCCGGCGGATTTGAAAAGCGATGCCGTGGTGGGTGCAGTTGTGGAGAATGCCAAATTCAAGCTGGTTTATCGTGTCATGGACCCTGATACCGCTGAGTGGGTGGCAAGGATGTCGGGCACCATATTAGTCGATGATGAGGTCCGCAAAGCCAAAACAGATGCGGTGCTGACAGAGACTATCGACAGCGAACGCACCATCAGGCAGGCCGAGCGTTTCTTTATCGACAGTAATATGGTGCTGAACCTGCCTGATTTTGTCAGTTTTATCTTTACCACCAAAGCCCTCCCCTCTGCTTCACTGATTTCTCCCATCAGGGTTAAAAAAAGGGAGCTGGCGATCTGTGCCGTATCGCCCGCTGTTGCCGCAACCGCCGCAAGAGTCAATATTGCCCTGAATTTTGACGAGGAGGAAATGTCATCCGGACCGTCATCAACATCAGTTATCACGACAACACAACCCGATCTATTTTTTGATATAGCTGGACGAGAAACACACAACAACAAGTGCAGGTAAAGAGGATTATCCCTCGTTACTGAACTTTTAGAAGGGGAAATGATGCTTATCACCGCATACCGCGAGCGCCAGACCCGACATCGCGAGAAGATAATACGACTGCTCAATTTCCTGAAAGAAGAAACGTACAGTGATTTTAAAACACTGATGCTGCTGTTCGGCTTCAGGGATCATAAATCACTGTATTCCCTGCTTTCAAAAGTTGAGGGAATGGGGTTAATACAAAAACACGTCCTGGTATCACGTACGAAGAAATTTTCATTGTGGGGAATAACCAACGACGGGCTGGCGGTCGTAATACAGCCTGATGATGAAATTTTCCCGGCCCGGTTTGAGCCTTCAAAAATCACAGGCTGGACGCTGGAGCACCACCTTGATAATCAGATGGCGCGGATCATCCTCGAAAAAAAAGGCGCATCCGGCTGGATACATGGAGATCGCACAACTTTCCTGAACCGTTATCAGGTCAGTCACCGCCCGGACGGGCTAATTGCCCTCCCCAGCGGCACGGTGATCGCCATTGAGACCGAGCGCCATCTGAAAACCAAAGCCCGCTACCAGTCGATCATCGCCTGTCATTTACTGGCCCGAACCCGTAAAGACTGGATCTACGTTTTTTATATTGTGCCAGACCCGCAAAAAAAAAGCGGTCTTGAACGGCTGTTTGACAGCATCCAGTACGTCATCGTTAACCATCAGCACATCCCACTGGAAACCCGCCACAGGAATGTGTTCCACATCTACACGATTGACGAACTGCAACGGCTCGATATCGCTACCTCAACGCAAGTTTAAATTCCACTGAAGTCATGATAATAAGGTATAGCTCTCATTTTATAATTCTGTCATGCGCCTAGTATAAGCAACTATTGCATTCAGGGGTGATCAGGATAGCTCTGGATACCATTCTCCAGATGCAAGAGATCTGAGGGGCCCTGAATTCTCTGAAACAGCATGTGAGAGAAGTTGCTCTACGGTGTGGTTGTGACTGTAGCCTAATTTTTCTCGGTTTCGTTCATGAAGAGGCCGCTCAGTGAACGCATATTCCGGGCTGAAGTTAACTGATTTTAAGTTTTTTATGAAAAAAAATAATATGAATTACTTACAGTTAGATCGATATTTTATAAAGATATCGAATGATTTCTCTTGGTATAAAACTGGAACACAAAGCCACGTTCAAGGTTATTAAATTGTCATAATTTTGTTAGTGGCATTTTGCGCGACATTATGATTCCTGTATTCGGCAATATGGGTATTAAAGGGGCGTTCAGATTGGGGGTATGAGTCATCAAAAGCTAAAGTGGTTCTTGGTTTACTGGGACTATCTCCGCATGCTGTAGCAAACCACCTGAGATACGTACGCAACCGTATGGAAGAGACTACCACTACTCAGGCTATCCTGATCGCCCATATAACCGGCGAATTCAGGCCCGAGAAAGAGAGTTAACACCAATCAACGAGGAATACGTAATGACAAATGATACAAGTAAACATCCGAAAGTGGATCATGCCGAAGAAAACGCATTTTTCCCCTCTGACTATTCCCTTAGTCAGTTTACCAGCCCCGTATCTGACCTTAGTGACTACGACTATCCCAAAAAGTGCATGGGAGGGAAGAAGGTGCTGGTCATCGCTGCGGATGAGCGTTACCTGTTGACTGACAGCGGGGCTCTGTTCTCAACGGGAAACCATCCTGTTGAAACGCTTATTCCAATGTATCACCTGCATGCCGCTGGTTTTGATTTTGACATTGCGACAATCTCAGGTTACATGACCAAGTTCGAATACTGGGCCATGCCGCATAATGATGAGAAAGTTATGCCATTTTTCAGCCGGTATAGAGACAAGTTCCAAAATCCTGAAAAATTGTCTGATATATTGAATAGCCTGAACAAGCAAAGTGAATATGCTGCCGTGTTTATTCCTGGTGGCCACGGCGCACTGATTGGGCTGCCAGAAAGCAGCGCAGTAGCAGATACTCTTCGCTGGTTCATGAACAATGACCGCTTCGTCATATCCATTTGCCATGGCCCAGCAGCATTCCTTTCGCTGCGCAATGGTGGAAACCCTCTTAAAGGGTATTCTATTTGCGCTTTTCCAGATTCAGCTGATAAGCAGACGCCTGATATAGGTTATATGCCTGGCCATCTCACATGGTATTTTGGGGAGGCACTTAAGCATATGGGGATGAATATTGTTAATGACGATATTAAAGGAAGCGTATACAAAGATCGTAAGGTACTGACAGGTGACAGTCCTTTTGCGGCCAATGCACTTGGTCAATTGGCAGCTAAAGAGCTCCTTTCAGCTTTTGCCTCCTGAACATTGTTAATTTGAATGCAAAAAATGGCATAATTTTCAGACAGTAATGCGTAATTGATCTGGCAGCGACAGTTTCATTGATACATGTATCTGTCAGATCATATCTTGGTTTTTTTATCTCGTGCCGGATTTGGTGGCCCTGCTTTCTGTCCGATCCGTGCCAAAAGCGGAAGTTGAGAGGTTCTGGCAAGCTCTCGTATCGTGGCAAAATTTTAGCGAGAGCTTTACCCCCCGGCAGCAACTGACTTAGTTGACTACGATGTGTGGGTGTTCATCTGATGCTGGTCAAATTTTTATCGAAGAAAATAAGCACGGACCAGATCCAATGACCAAACACCCATGTCCTTAAACCTCCTCACAAAATCTAACACCTCCGCCATATCATAGAAACCAGAACCTCAATATCATTTTAATCCTTAAAAACAGGTGGTTAGGAAAAAACATCATGCTCTACTCTTATCGTTCCGTTCAAATTTAGTAACCACCGGAAAAAACGTCTAAAATTTAACCATCTTAAAACTAAATGGCAAACTCAAAACAGGAGATAGAATGATAAATAATAATGGTCTCCTTCAAAAAATTCCAGTAGCTCAGTACCTTAGGATGTCAACAGATCATCAGCAGTATTCTCTCCATAATCAAGCAGACTTCATAGCAAAGTTTGCCGAGAAGCATAATATGGAAATCCTGCACACCTACGATGATGCCGGGAAAAGCGGAGTATCAATAGCCGGTAGAGACTCATTGAAAAAGCTGGTATACGATGTTATGGAGGGCATCATAAGCATACAGGCAATTTTACTCTACGATGTAAGCCGATTCGGACGTTTTCAGGAAACTGACGAAGCGGCCTACTACACTCACCTATTTAGGATGCATGGCGTTGAGCTGATATTCTGTGCAGAACCTTTGCCGACAAAAGAGTTCCCTCTGGAAGCCTCAGTCATGCTAAATCTCAGGAGAGCTGCGGCAGCAAGTTTAAGTAAAAACATTTCTGATAAAGTATTTCTCGGGCAAGCAAATCTAATCAGACATGGGTATCACCAAGGAGGTATAGCCGGATATGGATTACGTAGAATCTTAATTGATGAGAAAGGGAATATAAAAGAAATTCTTTCTTTCGGCAAACGCAAAAGTATACAAACTGATAGAGTAATACTTGCTCCTGGCCCAGCAAAAGAGGTAAGAATTGTAAATTTAATTTATGATATGTTTATAGAACAATACATTCCAGAGTTTCTTATTGCAGACAAACTAAATAGAAATGGAACACCTGCCGAAAATGGTACTCTATGGACTCGCGGTAAGATTCACACAATACTTACAAATGAGAAGTACATAGGAAATAATGTTTATAACAGAACATCTAGCAAACTAAAAACAAAAACGGTTAAAAATCCCAAAGAGGAGTGGGTTAGGTGCAATAAGGCTTATAAGAAAGTTGTAAGTATCAAGAAATTTTTGAAAGCACAAGAGATCATCCAGGCTCGTTCTAAAAACATGACAAATGAGGATCTTCTCAAATATTTAAGGCTAAAACTACAGGAAAAGGGGAAATTATCAGGTGTAATTATTGATGAAGATGATTTTGGTCCTTCATCATCAATCTACAAAAGCCGATTTGGTGGGTTGATTCGAGCATACCAATTGATAGAGTACAGGCCTAAACATGACTACACCTATCTTGAGATTAATAATCAATTAAGAGTTTTTTATTCTAAGTTAATTGAAATATTCAAAACTGAAATTGAGAATTGCAATTGTAAGATAGAAGAGGAGCCGAACACACAAGAGTTTATAATAAATAACAATATGTCCGTTTCCGTGATCATATGTAAATGTAAGAAACTAAAATCAGGGAGACTTCGCTGGAAAATAAGGCTAGAACCCAATCATACTCCAGACATAACCATAGTTATCAGAATGGATAGCGAGAACAAGCTTCCAGTAGATTATTTCATTTTACCAAAATTAGATTTTAATTTCACTAGATTGATTATTAAAGAAAACAATCCTGCATTGTTTGAATTGTATAGATATAACGATATTGATTTATTTTACCGCCTATTAAAGAGAATACAAATAAGGAAACCATATGCAGCCTAGAACATTCCCACATCAAATAGTAATGATCAGTATAGATCAAATAAAAATCATAAATCCACGCTCTCGCAATAAATTTATTCATGATGGAATAAAAGAGAGTATAAATAAAAGAGGATTAAGTAAACCTGTCACTGTGAGACGTATAGAGGATCCTTTATATTCATATGCACTTGTATGCGGCCAAGGAAGAATAGAAGCCATATTAGGGCTAGGGGAATCCTTAGTGCCAGCAATCATTCGAGACATCAGCGAAGAAGATGCTTATATCATGAGCCTTGCTGAAAACATAGTTAGAAGAAAACCTCGCTCAAATGAGCTGCTTGAAGTAGTAAGAACAATGAATAAAAAAGGGTTAAGTAACAGTGAAATAGCAGAAATACTCGGTTACTCAGGAAGCTGGGTTTCTTACATAAGAAAATTATTGGAAAAAGGGGAACATAAATTACTGAGTGCAGCAGATAGAGGTGAAATTCCACTTTATCTAGCTGTAGAGTTTTCTAAATGCAATAATGAAGAATCCCAGATGTTATTAGTAGATGCATATGAAAAAAAACTAATTAAGACAAAAGACATACAAAAGATAAGAGGCATTCTTAACCAACGACAAGAAGGAAAAAAAGGAAATAGTATAATTTCTTTCTCGCAAAAGAAAGACAGCAAGAGGATGACTACGGATGAACTAATGAAAATGTATAAAAGTGTGATACATGAACATAGATCTATCTTAGAACATTCTGATTTTATAAAAGAAAAGCTGACAGTAATAAACGAAATATTCACGAAATTGCTGCAACATGATTCGTTTATAAAATTAGCATATGAAGAAAAATTGGTAGAGATACCTAATCATATTCTTTCTGCAATAGATGGAGATAACAAAAATGATTAAGCAAAGTTTTTCAAATGAATTTATGCATTTAGATGTGTATAAATTAACACCTTCAAAACATCTTATCCATAACATTAAGGACTCAATTAAATATCAGCAGATAAAAACATCTATTGCAGAGTTTGAATTGGTTGAGCCGATATTGGTATACTTCGATAAAAAAGAGAATGAAATTCGAATTCTAGACGGACATTTAAGAATTGAAGCAATGAAAGAATTAGGAATTGAAAAAGCTACATGTATAGTATCAACTTTAGATGATACATTCACTCCCAACAAACACGTCAATCATATGAACCCTATACAAGAATATAAAATGATAAAAAAGGCTTTAACTAAAGTTTCTATTGAAAAGCTAAGTGCTGTGCTGGGAATCTCCGTTGATAATATTATAGGGAAAACAAATCTTTTGACCGGGATAGACCCTATAGTTATTTCTCTCTTATCAGACAAACCTGTCCCTAGAACTACATTTTCCATTTTGAGAAAGATGAAGCCGATCAGACAAATTGAAGCAGTTGAATCAATGATAGGCTTTGATAACTACTCTCGAGGGTTGGCTGTATCGATGCTTGATAACACTCCAGGGCATTTGCTAGTAAAAGAAATAAAACAACCTCTTAAAAACAATCAAGCCAAACAAGCAATGCTACGTCTTGAAAGAGAAATGACTGTAACCAAAGAGGAAACTAGCAAGATAAAAAATGAATATGGGGCGAATACTCTAAAGCTTTCGATCGCCAGATCCTATATTGATTCTTTGCTGTCAAGCCCTAAAATACTCCACTGGTTTCTTGAAAATGAGCCACAATACCTTACTGAACTCAAGAATATATCGAAGATAAATTCAATAGATGATATTAATCAGAAAAAAAATGAAGATCTATAGAGTGCGTTAGAAATTCTGTGTCATTCCAGTAATATACTTCCAAAAAGGAATAGCACATGCCCCAGCCTTTCGATTTTAACAAACCACTCAACGCTCTCCACTCCGGTCAAGCGTTAACAGGAAAGGATAATGTCTTAACCCAATTAATCAAACAGTTAACGGAAGCTGCTCTGACCGCTGAACTTTACTCTCATCTCGTTGCTGATGTGGATGCAAACCGTAAAAACGGCACTGGCAAAAAGACCATTTAAGCGACGACCGACAGTTTCGAACTCGCCACTCCACGCGATCGCAACGGGACTTTCGAGCCTCAACTGTGGAAGAAGCACCAGACCTCGCTATCGGTCGATATCGAACAGAAGACTATTCGACTGTTCGCTCATAGTAATCCCCCCGAAATCTGCTCCTCGCTCACACCGGACCTTCAGCTCAGTTACCTGTTCCGCTTCGTGCCAGGAGCGGACATTGGCACTTCATTCAATGTACTGGCTGAAGCGTAAGAGGTAGCCATCTGGATCCTGTACGAGAAACTCCCTTTGGCAGGCCGTCGTTTCTCCGATGTTATAGTGATTGTCGCGTAGCTCCCTGTATAACTTGAAGCCATTTGCCTGGACACGAGCAAGCACCGACTCGATATCTTCTACTTCTATCTGAAAATTAATGCCGCGACCCAGCGGTCTGACGAGTTCAGCCGTATTCCATCCTTCCGGATTATATTTCTCCAGCATCAGTTGTGCCTCGCCGAGACTGACGTAGGCAAAATCGGGCTCATTACGCCTTATCATGATGTTGAAACCAAGCACGTCAACATAGAAGTGCAGGGAGACAGAAAAATCCATTACTGTCAGTTCGGGAACCATGCGATTCCAGTAGGGTGCTTTCAGCTCAGTCATTGCTCAACTCCGTTTTGACTGACGTAGCATATATCAGATGGCTTGAAGAAGGTTCAAGTCCATGGACTCAGCGACTCAGTATCAGACGAATTGTGATGATATCAGTTGTTCGCTCTTAACTGCCCTTAAAGCCCTGACGGGGAGAGTTTTTTGCCAGGAGCAGACGCTCCTGAGTAATTGACAACAAACATACCGGACGGTATGTTTGTCTAATGACAATCAATCATCTTCGTAAAAAACAGCCTGCACTGGTCAGGGCTTCACTAATTGAATGCACCAGAGCACTGGCGGCGCGTAACGGTTTGTCCACTGCCAGTGTGCAAGCAATCTGTGATATGGCTGGTGTGACCAAAGGTGCATTTTTTCATCATTTTCCAAGTAAAGACGCGCTTCTAAACTGCGTGTTTGAACAAATGGTGAATGAGTTTTCTGCCGAAATTACACGGCGGATAGATATGGACCCCTGTGATATCGGTGCATTCACTCGTGCCTATCTTGAAATGGGCGCTGCAACTATTGATAACCCGGACATGGTGACGTTATGGAAGTCTGCCATGGCGGATGAACATATCTGCAAGAAATGGCGGGAATGGTATCTGGGCATTCTTAACGAACGCGGCTGCCTGGAAGATCGCCCTGAGTTCGCCGTGGTTAGGATGGCTGCTGATGGACTGTGTCTGGGCGCCAGTATGCAGATATACCCTGGCGACTTAAATGGTGCTCTACACGTTCTGCGCACTCTTTCTACAGCTCCAGTCGATAAATGAACGACTGATTTCCATTAACGCTTCCCCTTCAGAGATTAATTATGCATAAACCTTTTCTTATCATCGGTGGTTACGGAACTGTTGGTTCTCACCTGGTATCACTTCTGAATCAATTTTTACCCGACCTGCCTGTGGTTATCGCAGGCAGGAATGCAGAACAAGCCCAAAAATCCGCCGCGCGATACGACAACACAACCGGTATCGCAGTTGATACGCTAAGGGCCGATTTGGGCATTGATTCCTCAATGAAATTCAGTGGCATTGCGGTCTTAACCAACGATCTTTCCACTCATCCGGCACAGTACGCAATTGCACACGGCATACCTTATACAAGTATTGCTACCCAGTTGAACCACATCGCCCCTAAGTTGACGTTGTATCTTCGTAATCCAGATTGTAGGGTGCTAATTCAGGATACCAGTTTTGCTGGAATCCTTATCTCTGCAGGTATTCATTTTTCAGGGCAGTTCCAAAAGGTAAAACGTATCCAGGCTGCTGCGCTAATGGATGAGAACGATCTTGGTGGACCGGCAAGTCAGGCCGATTCTGGTGATTTTTCTCAAAAGGAAGCTGGGTTGCTGCTTGAAGATTCTCAATGGATAGTTCCACGAGATGGAAAAGAAATGAGGGGATACACACTTGAAGATGGTTTTGCATTTACAGGAATGAGTTTCCCCGGGTTTGATGCGGCAGAACTGGCTTACGCCACTGGCGCAACCTCAGTCCGCGTTGACTTTGCACTTGGCCAATCTTATGGCAGCCGTCATGGTGAAAAACCATCAGTCGAAATTATTTATGAGATCGAGGGTACTCTCACTGATGGCCGGGATGGTACGTTGAAATTCCAGCTGACGCATCCGGAAGGACAGGCGTTCCTGACCGCGGTAGGTGTGGCTGTTGGTATAGAATCGCTTCTTCAGGAAAAAGAATGTCCAGGTTTGTATCTCACCTCCCAAAAGATCGATCCCGATCTTATGCTGTCACGACTCCTTCAGTCGGGTGCCATACTCAGTCGTTTACCTGGTTAACTGAACGTTCCTTGCTCCAATATGACAACCAGTTGGCTGCTCTCAGGGCTTATATAGACCGTTGCAGCCAATCATAATGAGCTAACATGTCCGCTAATCGCTCTTAGCAGCCTGTCATAGTTGGTTGTGCACTGCACGAGAAAGCCGTCAGGATATATGGGTTTTACAATGGGGCAACCGTACACCAGTACCTTCTTAGAGTTGTCTTAATTCCGCCACAGGAACATGACTGTTCGGTGTTCGTTCTGCTTCACCAATACTACTAACTAAACCTTTACTGGTTTAGCACCCCAGCCGGCAAAGCCGCACTCCTTTGCGGCTTTTGCCACTCAGCTTTTATCCATCAAATAGCGATGTGCTTTCGATGCTGCGCTGGCGGCCCTGAAAATATAGCGTTTGTCGTTCCTCAGTGCTTTAAGCCAGGAAGCGATATAACTTTCATGCTGAACTTCTCCAACTATCCCCACATCCGCCATCAGGAATGCGCTCCCCAGCTCAGCGATCAACTCTTCAAACGCATATCCCTCGCTGCCAAATTTCCCTTTCATTTCACGGTTCAGCCGACTTTTTGCCCCACTCCAGTGAACGAGCTCATGCAGGCCAGTTGCGTAGAAATTGGCAGCATCGGCAAAAAGATACCGTTCCGGTAAGCGGATTTCGTCGGTTGACGGTGTAAAAAAGGCATTCTGTCCTTTTTCAATAATGGTTGCACCGCTACTATGAAAAAGTGCTTCTGCACGTGGTAATGGCTCAAAGGTCTCTGCCGGAAATACGGCGTCATCACTCAGGGGCAAACCGTCAATTTGTTCAACATTAAATACAGTGAATGTTTTCAGCATCGGAATATAGTCAGTTTCTCCGTTATCATTTTCCTTTTCCAGCGTGGTATAGAAAATGGCGGTAGTGCCGTGTTCTCCCTTGCGCACCTGCCCACCCACCGCTTTTGCCTGTTTGTAGGTCATCCAGCGTGAATCACAGAATCCCTGTTTTGACGCGCTGCACCAAAGCAACATGATATTCATTCCGCTGTAAGCCGTACCGGTGGCGTAATTGGATGGTAAACCGGACATACCGCGATTTCGCCTCCAAGGACACACCCAAGGTTTAACCCCAGTTTCCAGCGCCGCAATTATGCTGTCGGTAACAGTCTGATAAATGTCGGTTCTGGTCGTTGAACATTTCGTTTTTGAGGAGCCTGACAGATCCAGCGAGGATACGCTGGTCGCCGCTGTCGTGTTAGGGGCACTTATCTGGGTATGAAGGGAAATAGTCATGTTTTTTCTCCGTCAGTGGTGTGATTTTCGTCTTCGTATCGCCTGACGGTTCGCTTTCCCGGCATCGTTCCATCCCGCAAGGGCGCAGCATGCGTGCCATTTACCCTTGCGGGACGGGTTGTGCTGGGAAACGATTAACCGGAAGCAGATACATGAACGGAAATCACGCGGGAGAAAAAACTATCCCAGAATAGACAGATATAGAGCCCCTTACTCGCCAGCGGTGAGAAAGGGTTTGGGGTTTGGGGTTTGGGGTTTGGGGTTTGGGGTTTGGGGTTTGGGGTTTGGGGTTTGGGGTTTGGGGTTTGGGGTTTGGGGTTTGGGGTTTGAATTTACAGGTATTAGTTCGGATCTGAGCTGCCGGTAAATTTGTTTGATAAAAACCACGACAATTATTTTTTTACCTCATTTCGGAGATAGAAACTTGATGTTAATTAATGTAATAACGTTTACGGAAGAACCACATAAAACCGGGCATTTTTAATTCAGGAAAACAAATAAAAAGAGTGACAAGCGTATTCTCTGGAGCGATGAATATCATCAGGAGATAAACAATGAATATCCAGAGTCCCCTTTTTGCAAGCATCATGCTCGTTCTGTCAGTGTTCTCTTCAGCACAGTCCATCCCTCTTGCCCGAGCGCTTCATCCTGAGGTTCCCCTTCACCACCCTGCCGTCGTCAACTTTTCCGATACCGCAGAGTTACCCGATGAGAAAATCGTCTTGCCGGTATCCCCAGCATCACGAATGCATTCCTGAAACACATCTTCCTGAAGATGGAAGCTGGGGCAGGAACTGCGGGCACCTCTCCCCGGTTTTGTCTTCTCAATTTTGATCGCTGGCTACGACTCAACGGCAGCTATTTAGATATGAGGCAGTGTGCTTATTAAGATTCAACCAAGCGTTAAAGAGCGTACAAACTCGATCAGTTCCCTGCTTTTCCTAAATTTCGGCCAGCAAAGCGTTAAGGTCGTTGTGGCCTCGGGATCGTGCAGCAGGCAGTAGCAGACATTAGGCAACGTTACAGAACGCTGGGTTTCTGGCACCAGCGTGACTCCTATTCCCATCGACACCATGCCAATAGCTACCGCAACATCGCGGGTAAAATAGATTTTTGGCGGGACAAACCTGGCCATCTCACAGGCATGTAATGCAGACCAGCCTAGCCCGACCCCGGGCGGATCTTTCTGGATCATAAATGTATCCCCGGACAACGTCTCCAGCGCTATTTTTCCGGCACCTGCCTGCGGATGCGTGTGCGGTACTGCGGCGATGAGTGACCTGGTGGCGATATCTGCGTAGTCCAAGTTGGCAAAATGCGGAACAGGCGATCGGAGCAGTCCCATATCCAGCTGATGGTCAATCAGGAGGGTGAGCTGTTCGTCAACGTTGTGTTCCTCAATAACAATCTCAACATCCGGTTTAATCTCGCGAAAACAGGTGATTAACCGTGTCAGAGCGGGATCAAGAATAGAAGATCCCACATAACCCAGTATGAGTTGTCCTTTATAACCTTTTCGAAGGCTACTCGCGCGGCTCAGCATTTTTTCGTAATGACTGACAGCGCTCCGTGCCTCCGCTGCAAGCTGAGTTCCTTCCACAGTCAGCGCCACATGACGACGATCACGTGTAAATAGCACCATGCCAAGCTGATCTTCCAGCACTCTAATCTGACGGCTTAAGGCTGGCTGCGTGATGTTGAGCCGCAGTGCGGCTTTTCCAAAATGCAGTTCTCTGGCAAGCACCACAAATGCATGCAAATACCGATAGTCCACACGTTCCTCCAATCACTATTTTTCGATAACAATCCCACATTAAAAACGTCGGTAATGTGATTAGACGGGAATTTATGTTGCCTCACATACTGTCAGTGATGTAACGGCTCGTCCTGTAATTGCCTGCAGGATGAAGATAAAAGCACGCCGAGCATGCTGTCTCCCGGCGACTTACTGAGGAAAACGTAATGTCTCAAACAAAAAAAGTGACTGACCTACGCAGTGCGCTGGCCGTACTGCGCAAGTTTGATGATGAGCTTATTGAAACCGATGAACCCGTTGATCCTAGTGCAGAACTGTCAGGGGTGTACCGCTACATTGGGGCGCACGGTACGGTCATGCGTCCGACCCGTATCGGTCCAGCCATGCTCTTTAACCGGATTAAAGGCTATACCGATATGCGAGTGTTGATAGGCCTTCTCGCCTCGCGAAAACGCGTGGCCCGGCTACTGGATACCACACCCGATAAGCTGGCCTTTTTACTGAAAGACGCGGTAAGCACCCCGATAAGTCCTGTCGTTATTCCGCAGGAAAATGCCGTCTGTCAGGAAGTAGTCCATCTGGCATCCGATCCGGATTTCAGTATCCTCAATATCCTGCCTGCACCCACGAATACGCCGGAGGATGCCGGTCCTTACTTCACTCTCGGGATGTGCTACGCCGCCGATCCACATACCGACGATCACGACATCACTATTCACCGCCTGTGCGTGCAAAACAGGGATGAAATATCCATGTACTTCGTTCCCGGCAGGCATCTGGATGTGTTCCGCCAGAAGGCCGAGGAAGACGGAGCTCCACTTCCTATCTCGATCAGCATTGGTGTCGACCCAGCCATTGAAATCGGTGCATGCTTCGAACCGCCCACAACTCCACTTGGTTTTGACGAACTGTCAGTGGCAGGGAGCTTGCGCAAACAGCCTGTCGAGCTATGCCAGTGTCTGACCGTGAATGCCCGGGCCATTGCGAACGCAGAAATCGTTATCGAGGGGGAACTCATTCCTAACTATCGGGTCAGGGAAGATCAAAATACCAACAGTGGTAAAGCCATGCCGGAATTCCCCGGCTATACCGGACAGGCGCAGCAAATGGTGCCAGTGATTAAAGTGAAAGCCATCACCCACCGCCGTCACCCAATTCTGCAGACCTGCATTGGTCCAAGTGACGAGCATACCAATATGGCGGGGATCCCCACCGAGGCCAGTATTCTGCAACTGGTGGAGCGCGCCCTTCCCGGCTTTGTGCAAAATGTTCACTGCCCATCACCCGGGACCGGAAAATATCTTGCCGTATTGCAGGTTAAAAAACGTCTGCCAAACGATGAAGGTCGTCAGCGTCAGGCGGCTCTTCTGGCCTTCTCCGCATTCTCGGAACTTAAGCATGTGATTCTGGTTGATGACGATGTGGATATTTTCGATCTCAATGACGTGATATGGGCAATGACGACACGCTATCAGGGGGATATCAGCACGGTGTTCATACCCGGCGTACGGTGCCATCCCCTCGATCCGTCCTCTGACCCGGCTTTTAGCTACTCCGTCCGCGACCACGGGATCGCCTGTAAAACTATTTTCGACTGTACCGTTCCGTTCACGATGAAAGGCCAGTTTCGCCGCAGCGAATTCATGGAGGTCGAGATCAGTCGTTTCCTCCCGGATAACTTCAAGTACTGAGGACGCCATAATGTCGACATCTGAATGTTCTCCTCGCAAGCGCATCATCATTGGGATCAGTGGTGCATCCGGTTTTTTATATGGGGTGCAGGCCCTGCGTTATCTGCGACAACTTCACGTGGAAAGCCACGTTGTGATTTCTCCTGCCGCTCATCTGACCCGCAGTCTGGAAACCACTTTGTCAGAAGACGACGTTCATGAGCTGGCTGATGTAATTTATCCCTTTGATGATATTGCCGCCGACATCGCCAGCGGTTCGTTCAGGGCATCCGGGATGCTGATTGCCCCCTGCTCGATGAACACCCTCGCCGCTGTTGCGGCGGGCTTTACCAACAGTTTGCTGACGCGAGCAGCCGATGTGACCCTGAAAGAGCGCCGGAGGCTGGTTCTGATGGTCCGGGAAACGCCGCTGCATGCCGGGCACCTTCGTAACATGCTTCAGGTTACCGAAACCGGCGGCATCATTTTTCCACCCGTACCTGCCTGGTATGCACGCCCTGCAAGTACTGAGAACATCATCGCTCATAGTGTTGCGCGGGCGCTGAGTTTACTCGACCTTGATTGCGACACATTGCCGCGCTGGGGTGAAACTCCCAACCTGAATAACAGGAGTAAATCGCTATGATTACAGGCCCATGGTTTAACGGCTCTGCCGTCGTCATCGGCGGGATGGCAGGAGCCATCATTAGCTCACGTCTACCTGAAAGGTTACGTACCTCAATGCCGCTCATTTTTGGTGCGGCCTCCCTGTGTATGGGGATCGTCCTTGTGACAAGTGTCAGCCATATGCCCGTCATGGTTCTCTCGGTCCTTCTCGGCACACTGGTGGGCGAGCTCTGCTATCTGGAAAAAGGGATAAGCCACCTGGGCGGAAAAGCCCGTGGGTTGGTGGAGCTCGTCGTGAAAAGCGATCCCGGAGACAAAGACTCACAGGCGCAGTTTTTACAAAACTATGTGGCGATCATCGTCCTTTTTTGTGCCAGTGGCACTGGTATTTTTGGTGCGATGCACGAAGGCATGACCGGGGACTCGAGTATCCTTATCGCGAAAGCGTTCCTGGATTTGCTCACCGCCCTCATTTTTGCCACAACCTTGGGTTACGCCGTGGCATTAGTCGCTGTCCCCCAGCTTATCATTCAGTTAGCTCTCGCCTACAGCGCGATATATATATTGCCTCTGACCACGCCTGCCATGCAGGCCGACTTTTCAGCTGTGGGTGGCGTTCTAATGGTAGCGACTGGCCTGCGTATTTCCGGTATCAAAGTCTTCCCGGTAGCCAGTATGCTTCCTGCATTGGTACTGGCGATGCCAGTCTCCTCTTTCTGGACAACCTACTTCTGAGATAGGAAAGTACTTCAGTAAAAGTGATCAACAAAGCACCCCAGCACTGATTGCGTATTTTCTTCATTACTGAAGGGATTTGCCATTCATTCAGTGCATCTTTACGTGCTCTTTGCCGCCCGCACCCGCAGCCTCCGGATTTTACGGGCATCCAATGTCCGAAACATCCGGAGGACAATTAAAACAAAAAAGGAGGTTTTATTATGAAAAGGCGATAAAGGTGTCGTACCGAAATTTTTATTAGGTCCAGAAGTCATTACTGCAGCGACCCTTATTTCCTGACCATAAGCATTAACGAAAAATCTGACCACGATATTTCCCGGCGACTATCGACATGTCGAGTTCTATACCTGGTCTTAATTTTCGCTCTTCATTTACGCTTTATTGAATTAATCAGGCATATCATATAATTGGTGTAACTTCTGTCTGGAGAATATATGAAAGTACTCACCCGCTGCACCCTACTGCCCTTCCTGTGGCTCTGTGCATCTCAGGTGTACGCCTTCCAAAGCACACCGCCAGAACAGCCGTTTTCTACAAGGCAATCCGTAAATTCGGAGCAACACATTCAGGAATATAGTTACTCAGACAAACATGAACCGTTGCAAACAACACTCTTAGGGGGCTGTAATGCTAGCCCGATTCCTGGATGTAATTATCCTACGCAATCAGATTCCGAATTTCACCAGAAGGAATAAGGGCCATGTTTATTAGAACAAGCCCCTAGAGATCTTTGTCTGGTGCTGAGTGTACCATCACTATGAATGCTCTGATTTAGATCGAATGAATTAATCTACGTTAACATTCAGAGGTTGGGATTCTACATTCCTCCCTCAATATTGGATCACATTCGGAGACGGATGCCGTGGTTACATGGGTTATTTTCTGAGAAACGCTGACCTACGATGATACGAGTGGAAGTCTTGGGCTCAAAGACTGCTCTAAGCAAAGACTGAGCTCGATACATTTGTGGTTGAGTCATCAAAAGAGCTAATTATTCCTGAATGGTCATTACAGGCGATTGGGCTGTCAGGAGGGTATGGACTTGATCATATTCTGGAGCTGATAGGCGGTGATAGCCTGCGCCAGTTTGCGGATGCCCTTGCACCTGAAGAAAAAATCGTCCAGATTGATTTATACGATAATGGAAACAGGGGCTTTAGATAAAGAAATTAAAAAACATTTCATATTTTAACAATTTTCACCATATCTTCGCTCTTGTTTTATTGCGATAAAAATAGGTTCCTCCTATAAATAAGAACTGGGTCGTCACTGGCCCAGCTCTTATTTTATGGTTAACATACTAAATAAATCACGTATTATTTAAATCATCAACAGGCACTACAACCCCAAACTTCTCCAATTTAAGAAACTTGGCACCTAATATTTCCGAAGGGATTTTACGTTGGAGCAAGCCAAAGAAATTGTCGTCATGTGTTGATATTATTATTTGTTTATTGAATCTAACGGTAATACTTCTAAGAAGATCAATTGTGGATAGGATATTAATTGAATCCATTGATTGAATTGGATCGTCAATCATAATCACATCAATTACATTTCCATTATCATCTTTTGCATGCAAAGCACTTGCTAAAAAGACACTAAGGCTTAGAATATTTAATTGCGCCGCACTAAAGAATAATATTGGAGATACCATATCACCTTTTTCATCACTGACAACTATATTAAGACCAGGTTTATCTGATGAGTCAAAATCTGGGCGAAACACCACTTTTTTAAGTGATGGATGTGGATCTATTCTCTTATAAATAGAATTAATGAGTTCCTCATAAAAGAAAGATTTTATCAAGCTTCTAAGTTCCTCTATTACTTGATTTCGTTCCTTAGTCAGAGCTAAATCAACTTCTTTTCTTATTTCTATAAGACCTAAGGTTTCATTAATATCATTCTGCAACTTAATACTTTTTACAAACGACTCTGCTGTTTTCAAAAGTTCTGATAATAAATAATATTTTCTAAGCCGTTCCTCTAGACCATTATAAAGCCTAGCCTCTTTATCAAGTGAGCTTATCAAGAAATCTTTCAATTCAACTAAAGATTCATATTTTGGCAGTTCAAAATGCTGCTTTAATAATGATGAATAAGATTGTAAAACCGCTTCTGATTTAGAAATATGATCCTCAAGGTTCTCTTTTTCAGAAATCATTTCTTCATAATCCATCCACATTTCATCGGCTATCATAGCTTTCTGAAGATCTTTTAACTGGCTGGTAATATTATTAATATCAGAATTGAGTCCATTTATATTTTTAACGTAAAAATGGCGTCTATCATCATAATGTTCTTTCAAAAACTCCGATGACAAACCATTTTCTTCAGAGTAAGCTTTTGTTTTTAAATAGTTAGATGATGACATCATTTCATGAATTTGCGTATTAAGTAAATTGATCGCCCCACTTAACTCTGTAATCAACGTTCTTTTAACGTTAATATTTTTCGTCAAGGTCAGCTTGTTTTTTATCACTTCATTTTTCTTGGCCTCTAATTCTTTATGTTCAGCATCTAAGCGAGCTAATAATTCATCTTTAGTTAGTCCAGCGACAGCCTTCTGCAGCTCGTTTAACTGATTTTGGACAGACTGTTTTTCAGCTAAAAGTGCTGTATAGTGCTGTTCTTCTCGATGTATCTCATTTCCTTGTTGATTGACTTTTTTACTTAATCCCTCAAGTTTACTCATTTTAATTTCAAGGGCTTTCTGTACGATGGATTCTATCTTGCCATTTAACTCTAACTGCCGTTTTGAGGATATCTCGAGCTTAGCTGCATTCTCTTTACTAAGCATGGATATTACGTCAGTATTTGTTACTTGTTCTCTAAGAGAGGACTCAGAGTCATGCTGCTTGTGACATAAAGGACATATATTAGTCGGCCATAAACTTAAGTACTCAAGGCCCGATGCAATTAGACGTTCGTGAACTCCCATCTGTGCAGAAAGAGATTCTTGTGTGTTATGAATTGATTGATCGTGTAGGACCAATATATTTAGTTCTTGCGATAAGTTGTTTAGTTCTTTTAATAAATCTGACGATAAGTCAATTAGACTTAAGTCTGATGAAAGTAATGATTTGGCGGTTATTGTTAAATCTGATATTTTGTTTAATTCAGATTTGTTTTTTTGGTATTCTGATCTAACTTGATTAAGTTTATGCTCTAATTCTGTTTGCGTAGAAACTATATTTAAAATTTTATTTTGGATACTAGATATATTAGAATAAGTAACCGTAGTGTTTTCTAACGTAGAACGTATAGATAAGCATCGGTTGTCGATTGAAGATAAATCAGCATCATTTTGGTTTCTTGTTTGGAATAAATTATCAAGGAGTGTTTTTTCATTTTCATAATTATATGAAAGCTCTCTATGTTTCTTTCTGGCTGATTCCAAGTTAAATTCCAAGCTTAAAAACTCTTGGGATAAACCATCTAATTCTTCTATAAATTTTAAGCTCTGACTTATCTTTTTCTTTTCAATAGTAAGTTTTTCAAGAGTAGACTGAAATGTCTTATAACGACCGACATCTTCTATCCCTTTATTTATTTTTGCTAGTCTATTCTTTTTCTCGATAATCTGGGTTGTTCGAAAACTGATATCAGGAAATTTTAAAATATACTCAGAAATCGAATCTCTCAATATTTTTTTCTTGTTTAAGGAAAAATTTATTTCGTGACTTCTTGTGATTATTTTTTCCAAAAGCTCATGCTGTGTATTAACTATAGTTTTTTCATCTACTAATGGTAAACTTTCACCTTCTGCTACAAGTTCAGATGCTATTTTATTAAATTGTATAAATGTTGACGCATCAACAGGCTGATCTAGTTGTTCTTGAAGTTCATTTTTGTTTTTTTCGAGATTTAACAAAACCGCCTTATTGTCATTCAATAGAATAGTTAGCTCTTGTCTCGCCTTTTCCCAATCACCTCCAAAACTCTCCATAAACATCTTATAACGATCTTGCGGCTTTGCTTCTTTTAAAAAACGGTCTATTTCATCTTGACTAAGAACCACTTTTCTAAAATAGCCATTGATTTTATTTTTATTCTCGCCGATTCTTATATCTCTAGAATCAGAACGAACTGTTCCTAAACTTTGTTCGAATGGGGTTGGTAAAGTAGTGAAAACTGTTACACGAGTAGGAATATCGTCTGGTACATCTTTATTACGTAGTATTTTTTGTGCAACACCGTCCTCTTTCGTACTCCTGGCAGCTTGCTCATAATTTTTTTTATTATATTCACCCGCAAATCTATCTAAATTATGAGTAATAGCCCATTCAACCGCATCATAGAATGAACTTTTTCCAAAGCCATTGGGTGCATAGATCGCTACAAAATTGGATGGCGTATCATCTTTATTTGTAAAATCGAAAGTACCATCTTCCTTGAATCTGTATGCTCGAAAGCCTTCTATTTCAACTTTTTTTATTTTCATTTTTATTTGAACTCACTAGATTAATAATTTTATCAATTCTGCTCATACGCTCATCTCTCGACTCAACCTTTGAATCTAAAGGAGTTCCCGTTATATACTCAATTAATGATAACTCTATCTCCTTCTTATCCTCTATTTCAGTTAATTCTAGGTCTGCGCCTAGCAGATGATTGTTCAGAAAAGTTACAGTTTCGGAAATACTTGGCAGAGTAGTTAACCCGTCAATAATTAATTTTCTGACAGAATATTTATCATTATCTATAAGATACTTATCCCAAATGGGTAATTTTTCGGAACAAAAGAAAACTAAATATATATTCCAAAGAGCTAATTCATCTTTCGGTTGGTAGTAAGCAGATAAATAATTCTGAATCGCTGCCCAATTCGCAACCAAGTAATTAGCGCTCTCACAATAGCATGCTACGCATGAAATATAAGATGAGTCATCATTAGAAACAAAAAAATCGAAATCTGCATCAGAAAATCTAGATTTAAGAAATTCCAAATCAAATTCTTTATTTAATAAATTCATTAAAGCTTTCCTTAAACATCTGAAGTTGGTCTAAGCCAGCTTCAACTTCTGCATACACTCTCTCTTTGTTTATAACACATTTTTTTCTCAACCCTTCAAGATGCGTTAATACAAAACTCTTATACATCTCTTTTTCAACTTGATCGATAGGAGCAAGTGGACCTGAATTAGCGATTCGCGCAATATTCCTTATAACCCTATCGACTTCAAAATCATCTGGTAATAATTCGGCTCCATTTTCTGGAGATGCCACAATTACTATGCCATCTTTATCTAATAACTTTCGAGCAACTTTTAAGATTACATCAAGCTTTCCGACCCAATTGCTTCCATCCGGAGTATAAAGAATTCTCCTACGCCGCTCTAAACTTTCTATATAAGAACTATTGGCAATACTTACATTATCAAGAATTGCGCAAATTATCAGAAATTCAAAATATGCAACCCATAATTCTTTATTTTTAACATCGTCAACTTGATATGGACCTACTAACAAATCAGTTTTGTATTTGGACATTAATTCAAATGGGGGTGGCATACCTTCGTCTATAAGTTCACCTGCAAAAATATTTAATGCGCTTTTCAGATTCAGAACTCTATTCTTATCAACAACATTAAAATCGAAGATATATTCTTTCAAGCGTGAAAAACACTCCAAATAAGCGGGAACCATTGGAGCAGCACTGTTTAAATTAATTATTTCTTCAAAAACAATTAAACTTTTACATTGTATACGTCCATATTGTAGATCTTGACGAATACTGTCCATCCCAAATTCTACACCAACAAGGAGGGGATATTCATTAACTATATAATACATTCCACCGCCAGACATTCCATCGATTGCGGTTTTAGAGGGACTGCCTTCTATCGTGAAGCTAATCAGCCCCTCCCTTACATCTGTTACATGCCCGTCATAGATTTTCAGCGGGGTAGCGCTTAGTCTCTCGGTTCCCGGAAAACCAACAAACTTTAGCAAAGCCGAATTGGGTAACGCTATTGCAGGGAAGGACTGCTGAGCAACAGTTGGTACATATTCAATTTTGATTACAGCACAGTCGCAATGCTCTTCCTGACCCACCAATACACCAAGCACTCTAAGACTGTTACCATATTGATTAGTAACGATATTTTGACTACCTGATTTCGCTAACACATGTTTTGCTGTGAGTACGTATGAATAATCTTGAGTCATCGCATTAACAAGAACACCACTGCCCTCGTTCACGATCACTGCGTTAGAAGCCATCAAATTTGAAGCGGTCATTTTATAGCCTAATTTCTCCATTTAATGCTACCAGGCGAGAAGAGTACAATGGAACCTCATTTTCGTGAAGCATCTCCTGGATAATGTGCGAATAATTGAAGCCGATTTTGCCTTCTCCTGAAGATAAAATCCGTGCAATAGTTCTCTTATCAGGAAGTCCGTGCTTACTCCCATTAGTGGATATAATGAAGTTTTGCGCATCTATGAGCGACAAAAATTCAGGGCTAGTATTATACTGGCTACCATGATGAGAAATTTTCACGAGGTCGAGTTTGAGCTTGTTACCTTCATTAAAACCAAGAGATCGTAAATTACGGACAATATTTTCATCATGTGAATCGCCCAAAAAGAGCATAGCCTTACCATCAGCTTCAAGGATGAAAGCAATTGAGCTACCATTATAAACAGATTGATCACTCTGGAATTTATCATTAGACAAAATATCCTCAAATTTCATTCCATAATCCCTTGAAGCACCGGATGTCGCAACCGGATCTGGCTCATCTGGCCACTTATGAAGAAGGCTACGTAGATTATCTTCTTCAGGGGATAAGATCGTGAATGTGAACGGACCCCTTGTAAACTTCTGCCCCGCAATAACTATGGGTTGCCGTTCGCAATTGATTTCATCAAGTAAGTTTTCCAGTTTCTTCCCTTGCCTAGCACTTGTCTGCGTTGAGTTACTTTGAAGACAGACATCATTGTCTGAAATTTCATCAACCTTAAAATGTTTGGTGATAAATCTTGAAGAATTAAACCAGATAGAAGAAGCCATTTGGCATAGATAACCTGGTGTTTCAAAAGCCCTAAGCAAACCACCGATATGATCATCATCTATATGGGTTAGGATAACCAAGTCAATTTTCTGACCTTCTTTTTTCAAATCATCGAGTACACATTTAAGCTCACCACTGTAGCGCCCTTGAGCCCCAAACATAAATGTGGCGCTATTACCACCATCAATTAGCAAGTTGTAAACACCATCTGAGCTCTTATAACTAACTAAGAAACAATCACCATGATTTGCTTGCAAGACTCGAACACTAATTCCCATAACTATTTCCTTATGAACTGGAACCATGACCAAACCATTTCAATACTATTGAAACAAAAAGTCCTAAATGATTTCAACCGATTGATTATTATATGATTATACAATCTACTCCAGTGTACATAGGAAGAGTAATGTCTGAATCGCCACGGGTTTAGCGGGCACCTCTCAGTCATTGGTGGACTGACCCCACCCCGGTAGACGATCCTGCACTATAATTACATAAGGCTTATGCTTACAGTCAACTTTAGGGCTGATACCTTTGGCCAGACACACAGAATAGTTGGCATATCAGATTGGAAAATCGAATGCATTGGCTAGTAATCCGCATTCTCTATAATTTTAAAGTCCCCAACCGGGAATACTCGACGATATGACCCGCATGCCGAGAAAATTCCATTCGGCTATTTCTGTGTGAAAAACCATCACAGGGCAAAGACATAGTACGTGTACTGGGAGCCAGATACCAACGCTGAAACTAGTGATTGAACGCGATCGCGAGATCGCACGCTTTATCCCCGTACCGTTTTGGGCCATTGAGACCATGGTGTCTAGTGCAGGCCAATCCTTCAACGCCACCTAGCTGGCAGAAGATCCGTTGACCGACATACTGAGAAATTTAGGCCTGGTCTCTGATCTCCCTTCGCCTCCTCTCAATTGGGTAGCCAGCCGGCTTAGCTGGCCAACGCAGACGCGGTTCGCAAGGCGAGTTTGTCACTCAACTCAGCTTTGTAGAGTGTCGACTCGCAGCATGCGATAGCGTCTGTCAGTGTGTCGAGGTGCCGCGGCTCGCCTGCCAGATACTGAATGTCAGACTTGACGTTAAGGAAGGTAGAGCGATACTCACCCTGAGCGATAGCGAGACCTGCGTCGATGCATGCTCTTGCTGGAGCAAGCTCTCCTTGATCAAGGTGGGTCTCTGCACGTCTTAGTTGCCAGAAAGGGTCCCTCTTTGCCGCTGGGATGGCATCAAGAACTGTAGCAGCATCGGCAGACTTGTGCAGTCGAAGCAAGACATCCGCGTGCTGAACTCGAGCAAACAAGGATGGTTCACGCTGAAAATTGGAAAAGAACTTGTCAGCTTGTTCGAATCGCAGCTTCGCCTCACTCGGGTTCTTCTGCCGGAGCAGCAATTTTCCTGCAGCGCTAAGCACTCGACCGAGTGCACCGCGCTCATCATCATCCTCGGCCTCCTCTGGCTCGCCAACTTCGATTTCACTGAGGACCTCAAGAAATAGGCCGGGCCAGTGATAGGACCACTCGGGCCCGATAGCTGCAAATGCCCGGATCGGTTGGTCTTCACCAAGGCAGGCTGCTGCCTTGAGTTGAGCAGCCATGAAAGAGCCGTAAGCATCCGTCATTTCGCGAACGAAGGGCTTCAGATGCTTCCGACGCATCGAGCTTAGGGTCTCGATCAAAACTGAGGTTGAAACTGTACCTGGCATGTCAAACTCCGCATCGATGAGATCGAAAATGAGACGCTTTGCGCGTTGCGGATCAGCTTCAAGAAGGCGCGCTAGTTGCAATCGTGCCGGGTACATGGACGGATGCGCCGTAACGATCGCCTCGAACATGGCCCGTGCTTCGTCGGCCCTCGCCAGCTTTAACACGCTCTTCGCCTTGTGATGTTCTGCGATGACACGAAGATCTTCTGGAATGCGAGGATCACTGAGCAAACTCTCAAAGACGTTCAAGCGGGTTATCAGAGTCGTCTTTGCAGAGTCCTTATCGCCAAGGTCTCTCACACGACGGTAGTCAGCTTCGATAGCCTCCACCACGCTTAGCAGCCAGATCCGCGGGTCACCTCGGAGGCCTTTCATCACGTCGGCTTCGGGATCGCCAAGGAGCGAAGGTTGGAGCTCGCTGGGGATACGACTATGCAAGTACGCATATCGCAGAGCTCCGGGCTGTGGGTCTTCCTTCAGAAGACGTTCGATCAGTCCACGGTGGCGGCCAACGACTTTGAAGAATTCGAGGCGCTTGGGTGCAACGTGATTGCCCAAGAAGGTCTCGAGTCGATCCTTAAAGCTCTCTGCGTCAACATGAATACGTTCTCCAAGTCGCTTAGCACTGGCAAATACCAAGTCATGGATGCGAACAGCATCCGATTGACCGCGTGCCGTCAAAGCCCATCGTTCTAGTTTTTCGATGCCAACGTCGCCAGCGATCCATTCGAACAGCGCTCGATCTACAGAGGCAGTGGAAGCCCATTTGAACACGGACAGCTCTAAACCCAACACGTTCAAGTGCTGGGACAAGATGCGGTCCGCGACCATTTGCCGGCGCTCATCAGCAGCGCCAGCGATGTGGTCACAGGCAAGGGCAACGGGCTTCCAGTTTTGTGACTGGACGCCCATCTTATTGAGCAAACGAAGCACCAGCGGATGGCCCTCCACGGCAGCCATGACGTGCGTAAGTACGTCGTCCGGACACTGTGCGGGCATACCTGTCGAAAGAATCGCTTGTGCGTCCTCGTTCTCGAGGAATCCAAGCTGAAGCGGATCGGGTCCGAAGCTCACTTGCGAGGTGATGATGACATTTGAGTTAGCTCCACAAGCCTCATCCAACTGCGCAAGGTCTAGGTCACATTGCACGTTATCAAGGATAAGTAGAGCCTTCGAACTTCCCAAGAGGCTGAGGATGTTGAGGCGATATCCGTTCAGGCGGACATCGTGCGATCTCAATTCGTCAGCCGCTGTAATCTTCGAGCCGTCGACCCAGATGACCTGGTCGACGTTGGGACGATGACTCAGTGCCACTGCGCAGGCAAATTCGCTCTTGCCAATACCGCCGAAACCCGACACGACAACGCTCTTCGTACGCGTGAGTCTAGCAAGCAGATCGACCTCCTCTGCTTGCCTTCCTCGGTATCCCGCTGAAAGTAAAGGAAGTCGGTTGCTGACTGCGTTTTGTTCAGCGATGCGTCGCAAGTTCGGAAGTGCATCACCAACTCTAGTCACATATCTATCGTCAGTCAGCAAGTTGTCGACGATATACTCCGCGATTTTCTTACCGTCCCAGAGATCGAGTTCGTAGCCCTTTGGCCTGATCCTACTACGGTTTACTCGCTCGTAGAAGGTCCACACCGACGGGGGGGCTAACTGCGTGCAGAACAAGCGAACTACTCTGACTCCTGGCGCGGTCTGCAGAACATGATTGAAATCGTGCCTGGCTTTGGTGTACGGCCTATCGAAGTACTTAGCATCCGAACTCGCTTCTGAGACGCTTCCGTCGGGCCAGTAGCCATCAAGGGTGCCTTTGACTGGCGCACCTTGCAGATTTACGCCCCGGGCGTTTACCGGGGCACCTGCTAATCTTTCCCACAGAGGGCGAAGCCAGAGTTCTAGACGGGCGCCACCGACTAGCCTGAGGTCATCCGTCAAGTCACGCACGTAACGGCTGCGTAGTTCCTCGTTCATAACATCCCCTAGATCTCAGTTGTCAAAGTCAACAAGCATATTACCCCGAAGCCAAGAGGCCGGAATTCCGCAGACACCAAGCTGCAAGGAGCCAAGCTCACTTGCGCTCAGCATAAATTTAACTCGCCTAAATTACTGATAAAAATGCCGATTCAGGCACTAGCGTAATTTAGCAAATTGCTGCACTGGAGTCATCGTCAAACAAAGACTCACTCTTTGCTTCGCCTACGGCAAAGACGCAAAATGGAAGGCACCCAATCCACATTATTTACTAATCAAACCCACGTCTCAGGAGCAGGCACTGCACTGGCGGAACCGTTATCGTCGCCATACTTGCCCTGCTCCACGTTGGTCAACACAAACTGCAGATATTTCGGTTTTACCCTACCCCGGAACGTCTTAACTTAGCATTGAAAAAGCTATTGATTTTAATTAATAAAATCAATTTAGTTGCAACCATTCATCTCCTCGAAACATATATGACAGTGTCCTAGAGCTGGCTGAGTGTGATGATATGAAATAAATCATGTGATGTTACACTGGCTGAGAAAAAATATTCTCACCCTGCTCTTCATGAATTGTTCCTACCAAACCGACTTCGTTATTAACTCCTAGTTATGCTTAACACTATGGAACGCTTATCTGTTGCCAGTCGCGGCTGACTATCCAAACAGAACTGAAACGTTTATGGCTCGTCAGGAAAATAATGTTTCATCAGTCTTTCTTTTTCGGAATTGAACTCAGCCTCAAAATCAACTTCGTACTCCAGATCGAATTGCAAATCATGCAGGGCTTTAACCAGAACCCACGCGCTGAAGTGAATGAAAGGGTTCAGGCCAACCACATTACCAGCGGTAATGTCGTTCACTGATTTTACGGCCAGTATCGCTTCAATCTTCTTTACAGCGGCTGCAATATCCCAATCAGATACAAATAACAGAAGCGCTGCAAATGCCATAAGTGGATTGCTACCTCTCAGAGCACTAGCCGAGTGGGCCAACAGTACCCGCAACCGTGGATGAGCATCTCTAACCAGTGACGCAACTTGTGTTGCCAGCTGATATTTTTCAGAAAGGATTGATCTATCGAATGTGGCCGTACCAGAATCTTTCACAATAATGCTTTTAGCTTTACTGGCCACCCCTTTGAGCCTTATATCCCATAGTTCGTGATTATCCCGATAATTCAGAGCCAGCTCGGGGAACTTGAAATACAGAGACTGATAAACTTCATAATCAATATCAAACCAACTGTTTTTAGTTTCACTGACATCAACAATGTACTGTTCTCTGTTTCTTTTGTTTCTTATCAGAGATGCCCTGGCAATTTGTACGATATGTGGATTTAGATTGAAGATAAACGAACCTTGCTCACGCAAGTTCAAGAACCACTGTCGCATGTTCCGAATTTCTTGCTGTGTGATTATATTGGCTTCAATCCCGGCGCAGACCATCAACCCAATCAGCTGTGTGGCTTCGGAACCAGAACGCATGAAATCCACACGCCCGTCGTTAGCCACGACATTTAGCTTGTCTGAACCGGTATAAAAATCACAGAAAGGAAGATGAGTATCCTTTCCCTGGTTGTCGCGAAACGCAAAGTGCGCCTGCTTTACAACATTGCCTTTCGACTGCGATTTAGCCTCTCCAACGTAATGCCCGCCAGAAACATTGCAAGCTGGGCATTCAATATCTGCTTTTACAAAATCTCGAAAACCCATCGTTGAAACGGTATTATTTTGATCAAAAAGAATTTCTAACTGCCGGGCATCAAGTTCACGCTTAAACGTTCTGGAATAGGCCGTAATCGTCATCAGAAGTCTCCTTCATGCGAACTCGTATTTTGATACACGCGAAATGCTGTATAGAGCGAGAGCATACCCTATTGCTAAAGTTAGGTCTGGTCAGAAACAGGCTTAACGCACAATATTCTTTGATCTCCAAACTCCTCCCTACATGACGAATTATGCCGACGATCCGCTGGCCGGTTCACTGCAAGAAGTTCGGTCTCAAGTTGAGGCTGACTTCTAGGACTACTATCTGTACGTTCAATGATAAGCACACAGCGCGTGACAATTTAACGACAGAAGGCTTTATTTGACGATCATACTCAGATAACGCTTTCTAACATCGAGTGTCACACGCTCGTTGAACTCAAATGAAAGCACACCGCCGTATACCCATTCGGGGTTTGTTTCACTCACGTAATCACAAGCCTGAAAATCCCCGTAGTGGTTCTCCCACAGGTAATCGTGCAGATGGAAAAAGAAATCCTCAAAATTGATACCATAATAACACTCTGACAGAATCTGTGACTCCGTATGACGCTCCCTTTTTTCCGATCCAAATATGGCGTCAAGATAGTTCAAAGCACCTTTTTCAATCTGTCTGAGCCTTTCTTTTGTTGTGTCGTGGCGGCACTGGAAGGCACAGAACAGGTAATAACGGGGGTTCGCGGAGCTAGATGATCGGGACCCCATATTTTTCATCGTTATCCCTACCTTTGCAAAGGTGGGGTCAGCGACGTCAGCACCTAGGTAAACCCAGATGTCGCGGGATTCGAAATTCAGCTTATCGCGTTCCATGACGTAAGCCATTTTGTAGTCGTCGTCAGGAATAGGCAGGTCGTATGACTGGTGTGGTTTTTTCATGGTTCATTCTCTGTGTGAGTTTAAAGTGAAAAATTATATAATATGCAAGGGAAAGCGCCCTCAAAATTGCGTTTTATATGGCGCAAAAACTGCCCTTCGAACCGGCTCGAGTACGTCCCCTAGAAACAGCAGAACCAGCAGAACCAGCAGAACCAGCAGAACCAGCAGAACCAGCAGAACCAGCGCCATTAGAGCCAAAGCGCTGGAGGAAGATGCATAAAACTGAAAACTAACCGATCACGGGCGGCTATATATTTGCCGTGGATGATGGCAATGCTTACCTCGAAGCTGAGTTAGCCAGCTTAGGAGTGATCGCGCTGCCAATCTATATGGCAACAGCACATCAGTCTGCTGACTCTTTAATTCCGTTATTTGCATAATGGCGTATCAGTCCAATGCTCCTGCACCTGGCGCTTCCGCCGAATCACCATGTCAACGCCAAACTGCGTGTTTTTATTGATTGATCGTTGAATTAATGCGGCATCATGTCCCCAATTCCAACAATTACTAACTAAACCCCAGCCATTTGCTCATCAGCGTCGATGGGTGGTCATTCTAGCGGTCTTGACAGAAAGGAAATTCAGGTTTAGCTTACTTATTAGCCAGTTATTGGCTACGGCGATCCCAGTCAGAGGAGCCAAATTTAAGAAGCCTGCTTAGGAAACTAAGCAGGCTTTTTGCTTTTCTACTTTCTCTTTCGTCCTATTTGTCATCTTACTCCGTTGTAACAGATAAAATCGTTTTCTCTTCCCGCCTGTCGCGGTAGTCTCATCACAGTCGCTAATATATCGACTGCAATGTGCGTAACCTTATTCCAATACTAATAACAAAAAATCAGTACAGACAGGATAGCTATGGATTCCACCCTCATCTCCGCGAGTCCTCAGGAGGACTCCTCTTTACATCATCGCGATCGCGCTCGACGTGCCGCACTGGGCAGCTTCGCCGGTGCCGTGGTCGACTGGTATGATTTTTTGCTGTATGGCATCACCGCCGCGTTGGTCTTTAACCGCGAATTTTTCCCGCAAGTCAGTCCGGCGATGGGCACGCTCGCGGCCTTTGCCACCTTTGGTGTCGGATTTTTATTCCGGCCATTAGGCGGAGTGATCTTCGGTCACTTCGGCGATCGTCTTGGCCGCAAACGTATGCTGATGCTTACCGTCTGGGTGATGGGTATTGCCACGGCGTTGATTGGCATCATCCCCTCTTTTGACACTATCGGTTGGTGGGCTCCAGTACTGCTGGTAACACTACGCGCCATTCAGGGATTTGCCGTCGGTGGCGAATGGGGCGGTGCGGCATTACTCTCTGTCGAAAGCGCGCCAAAAAATAAAAAAGCCTTCTACAGCAGCGGGGTGCAGGTGGGTTATGGCGTTGGCCTATTGCTCTCGACCGGATTGGTTTCGCTGATCAGTTCGCAAACAACCGATGAGCAGTTCCTGAGTTGGGGCTGGCGCATCCCATTCCTGTTCAGCATCGTGCTGGTACTTGGCGCATTATGGATGCGTAACCGCATGGAGGAATCAGCTGAGTTCGAGCAGCAAAAACTGGAACCGCTGCCCGCGAAAAAACGACTGCCGGTCGTCGAGGCGTTAATCCGCCATCCGGGCGCGTTTTTAAAGATAATCGCCCTGCGCCTGTGTGAGCTGCTGACCATGTATATCGTCACCGCGTTTGCACTCAACTATTCCACGCAAAATCTGGGTCTACCGCGCGAGCTGTTTCTGAATATCGGTCTGTTAGTGGGTGGGTTGAGCTGTCTGACCATCCCCTGTTTCGCCTGGCTTGCTGACCGCTTCGGCCGCCGACGGGTCTACATTACCGGCGCTCTGGTCGGCACGCTCTGTGCCTTTCCGTTCTTTATGGCCCTTGAGGCACAGTCTATCTTTTGGATTGTATTCTTCGCCATTATGCTGGCAAACATCGCCCACGACATGGTGGTCTGCGTGCAACAGCCGATGTTTACCGGGTTGTTTGGCGCCAGTTACCGTTACAGCGGTGCTGGCGTTGGCTATCAGGTAGCCAGCGTCGTTGGCGGCGGCTTTACCCCGTTTATTGCCGCGGTACTGGTGACCTTCTCGGGCGGAAACTGGCACAGTGTAGCCATATACCTGATGGCGGGGTGTCTTATTTCTGCCGCGACCGCAATTCTGATGAAAGATAAACCGCACGGCTAAGACGTTCTGCGAAGGCCGTTCGGCCTTCGCATATTCTTCCTTAACGTCTGACTTTTGTTTCACATTCCTGTGACATACTATCGGGAGAGCAGCACATCTGTGGAACAAGGAGACAGACATGAACAATAAGGGCTCCAGCCTGACCCCGGCTCAGGCACTGGATAAACTGGACGCATTGTATGAGCAATCGGTTAAGGCTCTGCGTAGCGCCATTGGCAAGTACATTGAAACCGGGACGCTTCCTGACATCATCGCCCGAGATAAAGGTCTTTTTGTTTACCCTTCACTTTCTGTAACCTGGGATGGCAGCGCAACGAATCCTCCAAAAACACGCGCCTATGGCCGTTTTACCCATGCTGGCTGCTATACCACGACCATTACTCGCCCGTCTCTGTTCCGACCTTATCTTGAAGAACAGCTCACTCTGCTGTACCAGGATTACGATGCGCATATCTCTGTCGAACCGTCCCAGCACGAGATCCCCTACCCCTACGTGATAGACGGTTCTGAGTTGACGCTCGACCGCTCCATGAGCGCTGGATTAACGCGCCATTTCCCCACTACCGAACTGTCGCAGATTGGCGATGAAACCGCGGATGGAACATTCCACCCGGCAGAGTTTTCTCCCCTGTCACACTTCGACGCCCGACGCGTTGATTTTTCACTTGCACGCCTGCGCCATTACACCGGCACACCGGTAGAACATTTTCAGCCCTTCGTACTGTTCACCAACTACACTCGCTATGTCGATGAGTTTGTGCGCTGGGGCTGTAGCCAGATCCTCGACCCGGACAGTCCTTATATTGCGCTGTCATGCGCCGGCGGGATTTGGATTACCGCAGAAACCGAGGCGCCTGAAGAGGCCATTTCCGATCTTGCCTGGAAGAAACACCAGATGCCCGCCTGGCATTTAATCACCGCCGACGGTCAGGGGATCACGCTGGTGAATATCGGCGTTGGCCCGTCAAACGCCAAAACCATTTGCGATCACCTGGCGGTCCTGCGTCCTGACGTCTGGCTAATGATTGGGCACTGTGGCGGCCTGCGTGAGAGCCAGGCCATTGGTGATTACGTTCTCGCCCACGCCTACCTACGCGATGACCACGTGCTGGATGCCGTACTGCCGCCAGATATTCCGATTCCGAGCATCGCCGAAGTCCAGCGTGCGTTGTATGACGCCACCAAAGAGGTCAGCGGTATGCCCGGTGAAGAGGTAAAACAACGGCTGCGTACCGGTACCGTCGTCACCACCGACGATCGTAACTGGGAGCTGCGCTATTCTGCCTCTGCGCTGCGTTTTAATCTCAGCCGTGCCGTCGCTATCGATATGGAAAGCGCCACGATTGCCGCCCAGGGTTACCGCTTCCGCGTACCTTACGGCACTCTGCTTTGCGTTTCCGATAAGCCGCTGCACGGAGAGATTAAACTGCCAGGCCAGGCCAACCGTTTTTATGAAGGTGCAATTTCCGAGCATCTGCAAATCGGTATTCGGGCAATCGATCGGCTTCGCGCTGAAGGCGATCGCCTGCACTCCCGCAAACTACGTACGTTCAACGAACCGCCGTTCCGTTAAGGCCTGAAGGTAACTATGCATAACTCAACGCCCCTTTCCGCCCTGCGCAATCTCCTGTTAGCACAGGGACTGGATGGTATGATTGTTCCACGCGCCGACGCTCATCAGAGTGAGGATTGCACACCACACGACAATAAACTTGCCTGGCTTACCGGCTTTAGCGGTTCAGCCGGTCTGGCACTGGTGCTTCGCGATCGCGCATTAATGTTTGTCGATGGACGTTACCAGGTCCAGGTGCGTAACGAAGTCTCCCTGGACGATTTCGAGATTCATCATTTACACGACGAGCCGCTAGCCGATTATTTGCAGACGCATGTGCCAGCAGGTACCCGCATTGGCTTTGAGCCTCTGCTGATGGTCAACAGCCAGTTTGAGGCGCTTTCGGCCACTCATTGCGAACTGGTCGCGCTGGAAACCGATCCTTTCGATACAGTCTGGCTCGACCGTCCGGCTGCCCCCTGCGGCATCATCCGCGAAATGCCCATTGAGATCAGCGGCGAAAGCAGTGCGCAGAAACGCGCACGGATCGTCGAGCAACTTGCTCAGCATCAGGCTGACTTTCTGGCAATCACCCTGCCCGATAACATCGCCTGGCTGCTCAATGTGCGCGGTTCAGATCTCAATATGGTTCCGGTGCCTTTTTCGTTTGCCTTGCTGCATCGCAGTGGTGAACTGGAGTGGTTCGTGGATGCCAACAAAACGCAGCAGTTACCCGAAGCGCTACTGAACGCATTAACGATTTCGCCACAAGAGGATTTTCTGTCTCGCTGCCAGCAACTTGCCCACGGGAAACGCTTCCTGGTCGATAAAGACTATGCACCAGTTGCACTGCGATTCGCCATTGAACAGCACGGCGGCGAACTCCTCTGGGCACCCGATCCCATAACGCTTATCAAAGCACATAAAAATGACACAGAACTGGCGGGTTATCGCGAATGTCATGAGCAGGATGGTGCCGCTTGGGTGAACTTCCTCGCCTGGCTGGCGCATGAAGTCCCCTTACGTGAGGCGGCGGGTAATCCGGTAACCGAACTGGAAGCCCAGGAAAAACAGTTGGCGTTTCGCCAGCAGCAGCCTGGGTTTATTGAGCAGAGTTTTGGTACGATTTCAGCATCAGCCAGCAATGCGGCAATGTGTCATTATCATTCCAGTGAAAAAACCAATACCCCCATCACCTCTCAGGCGATGTATTTGAATGATTCTGGCGGTCAGTATCATAACGGCACCACGGATACCACGCGCACCCTCGCCTTTGGCCCGCAGGATCCACAGCGTCGACTGCATTACACTGCAGTGCTGAAAGGCTTTTTATCGCTGATCACGTTGCAATTCCCGAGCGGTACTCAGGGGCATCAACTGGATGCGTTTAGCCGTCGGGCACTTTGGGCGCTGGGCCTGGATTACGATCATGGCACCGGCCACGGTGTCGGACATCAGTTGTTGATCCACGAGCAACCGCACCGCATTGCGAAGAAAGTGAATCCCTGGCCTCTGGTTGCGGGCAACATTATTACCATCGAACCAGGATATTATCTGGCCGGACAATACGGTATCCGCATTGAGAATCAGGTGGAGGTTATCGACAGTCGCCCTGGCTTTTGCCGCTTCTCCACGTTGACGCTAGTGCCCATTGATTTGAATCTGGTTGAGTTGCATCTGCTGAGCGAGAGCGAAAAGCAGTGGATTGATGATTACCATCAGCAAGTCAGAGAAACCTTGTCACCGCGCGTAAACAGTGATGCTCGTCCATGGCTATTTGCTGCCACCGCGCCGATTCGTGTTCAGGCCAATTAATGCATTAAAAAAGGCAGCCCGCAGGCTGCCTTAGTTCTCCCCAACATCTTACGGCTTAACTGTTACGGATGTATTCATCCATTTCAGTTTTCAGGTTATCGGACTTGGTGCCGAAAATAGCCTGAACACCAGAACCCGCAACCACCACGCCTGCTGCACCCAGTTTCTTCAGGCCAGCCTGATCCACTTTGGCGACGTCAGCCACGCTGACACGCAGACGCGTAATGCACGCATCGAGGTTAGTGATGTTTTCTTTTCCGCCGAACGCAGCAACCAGGGCCGGAGCCATTTCACCCGTTGCGCCCGCTTTGCTGTCTTCAGTCGCGTCTTCACGACCCGGTGTTTTCAGGTCCAGCGCTTTGATCAGCACACGGAAGATGGTGTAGTAGGCGATAGCATAGCCAGCACCGACAATTGGGAACAGCCACAGTTTGCTGCTGTTACCGGACAGAACGATAAAGTCGATCAGACCATGAGAGAACGACGTACCGTCACGCATACCCAGCAGGATACAGATCGGGAATGCCAGGCCTGCCAGAATCGCGTGGATGATGTACAGGATCGGCGCCACGAACATGAAGGAGAACTCGATCGGCTCGGTAATACCGGTCAGGAACGAGGTCAGCGCCGCGGAGATCATGATACCGCCCACTTTCGCGCGGTTTTCTGGTTTTGCAGAATGCCAGATAGCAATAGCGGCAGCCGGCAGACCGTACATTTTGAACAGGAAGCCACCAGACAGCATGCCCGCAGTCGGGTCACCCGCCATATAGCGAGGGATATCGCCGTGGAACACCTGGCCCGCAGCGTTGGTGTATTCGCCAATCTGCATCTGGAATGGAACGTTCCAGATATGGTGCAGACCAAACGGTACCAGGCAGCGTTCAATGAAGCCGTAGATACCGAACGCCACAACCGGGTTCTGGTACGCAGCCCATTGGGAGAATGTCTGGATAGCAGTACCGATCGGCGGCCAAATGAAGGACAGGACCACACCCGTAAAGATGGCAGCCAGACCAGAAATAATTGGAACGAAGCGCTTACCGGCAAAGAAGCCAAGATACTCAGGCAGTTTGATACGGTAGAAACGGTTGAACATATACGCTGCTATCGCACCGGAGATAATCCCCCCGAGAACACCCGTATCAGCAAGGTGTTTAGCTGCGATCTCTTCAGCAGGTAAATGCAGAACCAGCGGCGCAACCACAGCCATGGTCTTGACCATGATGCCGTAGGCAACCACTGAAGCCAGTGCGGAAACACCGTCATTGTTGGTGAAGCCTAACGCGACACCGATGGCAAAAATCAACGGCATGTTTGCAAAAACAGAACCGCCTGCTTCTGCCATAACGTGCGATACAACGGCTGGCAGCCAGCTGAAGTTAGCGGAACCGACGCCCAGCAGGATACCTGCGATCGGGAGTACGGATACCGGCAGCATCAGCGATTTACCGACCTTTTGCAGGTTAGCAAATGCATTCTTAAACATAATTAGGAGTGCTCCTGAGTATTTGTGCTTATACACTTCATCCTTCAAACCGCCTCAGTGTTGGCTGCGCTCGTTCATCCCAGTCACTTACTTAAGTAAGCTCCTGCAATTCACCCACTTGCCGCCTTGATGCTGCTTGAATGATTTTGCGTATTCTACGTTCTCACGCATTGGCGAGGGGGGAGAACCTCGCCGTGAACAGGGCATCTAAGTACCCTTTATTTATTACACAGAGTAAAATAATTCAGCTTATTTTTGTTTGACGGCTATCACAATTCAGCTGTGGATAGCCGTAAAATTCGCACAATCCGATAAAATGAGTATCTGAATGTGTCTAACTGGTTATTCACCGCCCATTTTATGGCGGTGAACTTTACTCGGTTTACTTATTAATTACGAGCTTTAAAAAAACTCAATTAACGGATAGATTGCAGGCGAGAAGCGTTGATGTGAAACAGGCGGGCAAAGTTATCAGTGGTGATTTGCGCCAGTTCTTCAACGGCAACACCTTTCAATACGGCCATATACTCTGCGACATCACGAACCATGGCGGGCTGGTTCTCTTTACCACGATGCGGTACCGGCGCAAGGTACGGAGAGTCAGTCTCAACTAACAAGCGATCCAAAGGAACATAGCGCGCGGCGTCGCGTAACTGTTCGGCGTTACGGAACGTGACGATGCCGGAAAAAGAGATATAGAATCCGAGATCCAGCAATTTGCCCGCAGTTTCCCTGTCCTCTGTAAAACAGTGTAGTACGCCGCCACAATCCGTCACCTTTTCTTCGCGCAGAATCGACAGCGTATCGGCTCGCGCATCGCGGGTATGGACGATCACCGGTTTTTGCAGTTCGCGGCCAATCTGAATGTGATGAATGAACGACTCCTGCTGACGCACTTTGGTTTCCGGGGTATAGAAATAGTCCAGCCCGGTTTCCCCCATCGCCACCACGCCGTCTTCCGCGGCAAAGCGGCGCAGGTCTTCAACATCATAAGTTTCATCCTGATTTAACGGATGAACACCGCAGGAGAACACCACATTGTCGCGCTCGCCAACCAGGTCACGCATGTTGCGGTATCCGGGTAAGGTGGTCGCCACGGCAAGACAAAACTTCACATCACGCGCTGCCGCTTTTGCCAGCACGTCATCCACGTCCTTATGCAGAGATTGATAATCCAGGCCATCGAGATGGCAGTGTGAGTCGACTAAAAACATAATGTCTCTCTCAAAGATGAGGAACAGGCAGTACGGTGCCTGGTTGCAGGTAATGCTCAATACGCAGGATAAGATCGGTTAATACCAGTTCACGGTTTACGCCCGTCACGTTGAGCAACTGCTGACGGCAGTGGCATACATCACCCAGCATCGCCTGAACCTGCGCCACGGAGAACCGTTCAGCAATGGATGAAATCAACGCCAGTGCATCAGGGTTAGTTAAATGGGCAGCACCATACGGACGTTTGAGCGCATCCGTCAACAGCGTTGCCAGCCAGTGTAAACGGGCTGCAGCTTGTTCATGGTTGAGCGCCGCCAGCAGCTGATACCAGTCGCCGGAATGCAAGGTGTTCGCCAGTGCCGCGCAAAAATCGCTACGGTGCGCCCAGCTTTCTGCCTGAAGCAACATGAGTGCCGCCCCAGGAGACCCGGCGCTCAGGCGTAGTGCGCTAAGAAGTGCATCCTGCGGGGCAGTCACTTCGCGGGCCAACCAGGAAACCGCATACGATTCCTCCGGGGGAGCAAGGTGATGCAATCGACAACGGCTACGTAATGTGGCAAGTAAGCGTGCCGGCTCGGTAGTAGCCAGGAAAAACCACGTTTGCGCCGGCGGCTCTTCTAACGTCTTTAGCAGGGCATTGGCTGCCGCATCCGTTAACTGGGCAGCGTCGGGGATCCACACCACTTTGGCACCGCCCAGACGCGAATGTTCGTACAGCTTTTCAGTGACTTCACGTACTGCGTCAACACCCAGCGTATTCTTTCCTTTTTCCGGCAGCAGAGAATAATAGTCAGGATGCGTTCCTGCCTGCATCAACTGGCAACCACGGCAATGTCCGCAGCTTTTATGCCCTTCCGGCTGCTGGCACATCAGATAGCGGCTAAGGGCGTAAATCAGCGCGTCGTCACCCATACCGGGTAACGCCTGAATCAGTAACGCATGGTGACCGCGACCCGCCTGGTAACTGGCGACAAGTTTTTCAAAATCGGGTCGTAACCATGGATACCATTTCATGCGCCCTGCTCCTGTACCCAATGGGTAATGGTGCTACGGATATCATTCATGACAGCTTCAAGCGGCTGTGTGGCATCTATGGTACGGATACTGGGATCTATCGCCGCCAGTTCCAGATAGCGGGCACGGGTGCGATTAAAGAAGTCAAAAGACTCCTGTTCAATGCGGTCCAGCTCACCACGAGCACGGGCACGCTTTAAACCGACTTCAGGCGTCACATCCAGATACAGCGTCAGGTCCGGGCGAAAATCACCGAGTACCGCATCACGCAGAGTGGCCAGCATCGTTTGGTCGATGCCACGGCCACCGCCCTGATAGGCCTGGGTCGACAGATCGTGACGGTCGCCAATCACCCAGGTGCCTTTCGCCAACGCGGGCTTAATGACGGTTTCGACCAGCTGAACACGTGCGGCGTAGAACATCAGCACTTCCGCTTTATCGGTAATCACTTCGTCACCGACCGACTTGATGTCCAGCACCAGGCTTCTTAATTTCTCTGCCAGCTGGGTCCCACCTGGCTCGCGGGTAAACACCATGTCGCGGATACCGAGTTGCTCAAGTGTCTCCACCACTACATCCCGCGCGGTAGTTTTTCCGGCGCCTTCCAGGCCCTCGATGACGATATAATTACTGCCCATTTTTTTCCTTAAGCACTTTCAGATAATCCTGCACAGAGCGGTTGTGGCTGGCAAGATTGGTATTAAATGTGTGACCACCTTTACCGTCAGCCACGAAATAGAGATACGGTGTTTTTGCCGGATGCGCGGCGGCCTGCAATGAGGCTTCGCCCGGCATAGCAATCGGGCCTGGCGGCAGCCCGGTAATGGTATAGGTGTTATACGCAGTCGGCGTTTCCAGGTCGGCACGCGACAATTTACCATTATACCGTGTGCCCATCCCGTAAATCACGGTCGGATCGGTCTGTAAGCGCATGCCAATACGTAAACGGTTTATAAACACCGAGGCCACCTGATCGCGCTCGCTGGCGACAGCGGTTTCTTTTTCAATAATAGAGGCCATGGTCACCAGCTGATTTTTGTCGGTATACGGTAGACCTTCGGCACGCCCTTCCCAGGCAGTATCAACAGCTTTGACCATTTTCTGGTGCGCACGCTTCAGCAGCGCCACATCCGAGGTATTGGCGGTATACATCCAGGTATCCGGCCAGAACCAGCCTTCCACCCATTCCGGGTTCTCCAGCTTCAGCGCCTCGGCAACGGTAGCGTAGTTGTCGTCGCTCAATGTGTGCTTGATATAGGGCGCATCGCGCAGCTGTTTAAGGTAATCGCTCAGGCGCATGCCCTCAACCAGACGTAATGGGAACTGTGCTTCTTTTCCGCTTTCCAGCAGTTGCAACATTTCCCGTACGGTCATATCCGGTGTTAAGCGGTAGGTCCCGGCTTTAAAATGTGAAAGGTCGGGTTCAATACGCAACAGCCACTGAAACACGCGCGGGCGATTAATCACCTTGTCCGCATACAGCTGCTCGCCAAGCGCCAGACGACCCGTGCCTGCTTTCAGCGTAAAAATCGTTTCATCTTTAATCAATAATTTACTGTCCGCCAGATGGCGAACTTTCCACATTCCCACACCCGTGGCAATGCCCAGCACAACCAGCAATAAAAGAACAACAAGTAACAATTTTTTCATGACTAATTTGGGTGCTCACAAAGTGGGGCTAAAAAATCGAATAACAAACGTGAAGACAACATCTTGTCACCACAGGCACGCACGGGCACCACCGGCATTAATGCATTACAGACAACCATCTCATCCGCCTGCATCACGTCCTCTTCCCGCGCATACACTTCGACAATCTGGAACGGTGATTGTGCCAGCATCCGCATACAGAATTGTCGCATAATGCCGTTCACGCCCGCCTGGTCCATCCGTGGGGTGTACACCACATCGTCTTTACGCCAGAACACATTAGCCGCACAGCATTCCGTAACCCATCCCTCACTGTCAAGAACCAGCGCTTCATCGGCGTCTGTCTGCTCAAGATGAGAACGAATTAATACCTGCTCCAGCCGGTTCAAGTGTTTAATTCCGGCAAGCATCGGATTGCGCCCCAGACGCACAGGACTTACAGCCAGAGCAATCCCATCGTTCTGCCAACGAGCGTAATGTGCGGGAAAGGCAGAAGTAGAGAGAATACGCGTGGGCGAATGACAGTTCGCGCCACTGTAGCCCCGGCCCCCGCTACCACGACTGATGATCACTTTCAGTACACCACGTGTATGCCCGACCGCCAGCATTTGCATTTCATCTTGCAGTTCTGACCACTTATCGAAGGGGATCAGCAATTTTTTGCATGCGTCGTCTAAGCGCTGGAGATGCGCCGAAAGAAAACACACATTACCATCGACAATTCGCGCGGTGGTAAAACATCCGTCACCAAACTGCGTCGCACGATCGCTTGCAACCAACGTGCCCTGCTCACGGCCATTAATTAAGAACATGGTGGCTCCTTATTCGTGGTCAGCTAGTTTGGCAGGATGCCAAAGCGAGGACAAGGTCGAAAAATCGAATAAAAAAGGTCCGCAAGCGGACCTTTTTTATGACGCCAGGTAAGTTACCTGCGGGACTTAGATCTTTTTAAAGATCACCGAACCGTTAGTACCACCAAAGCCGAAGGAGTTACAAAGAGCATATTCCATGCCGCTGACCTGACGTGCTTCGTGCGGAACAAAGTCCAGGTCACAACCTTCATCCGGGTTATCCAGGTTGATGGTTGGTGGAACCGCCTGATCGCGCAGCGCCAGAATAGAGAAAATAGACTCTACCGCGCCCGCCGCACCCAACAGGTGTCCGGTCATGGATTTGGTCGAACTGACCATCACGCTACGTGCCGCATCACCAAAGACAGATTTCACTGCCTGAGTTTCCGCTTTATCGCCTGCTGGTGTAGACGTGCCATGTGCGTTGACATAGGCAATCTGACCGGGTTCGATAGCCGCGTCACGTAATGCATTGACCATCGCCAGTGCAGCACCCGCGCCGTTTTCCGGCGGCGAAGTCATATGGTAAGCATCGCTGCTCATCCCAAAACCGACCACTTCAGCGTAAATTTTTGCACCACGCGCTTTTGCATGCTCGTACTCTTCCAGTACCACCATACCAGCGCCGTCGCCCAGCACAAAACCGTCACGCTCTTTGTCCCACGGACGGCTTGCCGCTTGCGGGTTATCATTACGCGTAGACAGCGCACGTGCTGCGCCAAAACCACCCACACCCAGCGGTGTACTGGCTTTTTCAGCACCACCCGCAACCATCGCGTCTGCGTCGCCGTATGCAATGATACGCGCGGCATGACCGATGTTATGCACGCCTGAAGTGCAGGCGGTAGCGATGGAGATGCTTGGCCCTTGCAGGCCGTACATGATGGTCAAGTGACCGGCCACCATGTTAACAATCGTCGACGGAACGAAGAATGGACTGATCTTACGTGGTCCACCGTTTACCAACGAGGTATGGTTTTCTTCGATAAGACCGAGACCACCAATACCGGAGCCAATAGCGGCGCCAACACGGTGAGCGTTCTCTTCCGTAATTTCGAGACCAGAATCCTGCATGGCCTGAACGCCAGCGACAATTCCATATTGAATGAAGGCATCCATCTTGCGCTGTTCTTTGCGCGAGATAATGTCATCACAGTTAAAATCCTTTACTAAGCCAGCAAATTTCGTTGCATAGGCGCTAGTATCGAAATGGTCGATCAGGCTGATGCCACTCTGACCGGCAAGGAGAGCTTTCCAGGTAGACTCTACGGTATTGCCGACAGGAGACAACATGCCCAGTCCGGTCACAACTACACGACGCTTAGACACGGTTGTCCTCCAGGGAGGGAAAATAATTCAAGTGGGATAAAAAGATAAAACTCAGGCGGTCGAATGACCGCCTGGAGATGTTCACTTACGCCTGGTGACCGTTGATGTAATCAATGGCAGCCTGAACGGTAGTGATTTTCTCAGCTTCTTCGTCCGGAATCTCAGTATCAAACTCTTCTTCCAGAGCCATTACCAGCTCAACGGTGTCAAGAGAATCTGCGCCCAGGTCTTCAACGAAGGAAGCATTGTTGGTTACTTCTTCCTGCTTAACGCCCAGCTGTTCGCCGATAATTTTCTTAACGCGTTCTTCGATAGTGCTCATACTCTTAAATTTCCTATCAAAACTCGCTTTCGCGATGGTTTTCGTAGTGTATAAAATGTTGAAAAATTTGCAACTAAATCCCGGCAGGTCTTACCACGATTTTGCGTTATTTTGAGGGCATTCACCCTAATAACGCAAATTTTTTTATCTCGTGGTTAAACCATGTACATCCCGCCGTTGACATGCAAAGTCTCACCTGTGATGTAACTTGCTTCGTCAGAAGCTAAAAATGCAACCGCATTGGCGATTTCATTTGGGGAGCCAAGGCGCCCCGCAGGAACTGCCGCCAGCGTACCCGCACGCTGCTCATCAGTCAGCGCACGCGTCATGTCCGTTTCAATAAAGCCCGGAGCAACAACGTTTACAGTAATGCCACGAGACGCAACTTCACGCGCCAGTGATTTACTGAAGCCGATCAAACCCGCTTTCGCCGCAGCGTAGTTGGCCTGACCCGCATTTCCCATGGTACCAACCACAGAACCAATAGTGATAATACGACCATGACGCTTTTTCATCATAGCGCGCATTACCGCTTTTGACAGACGGAAAACAGATGACAGGTTGGTTTCGATGATATCGTTCCACTCGTCATCTTTCATGCGCATTAACAGGTTATCACGAGTAATCCCGGCATTATTAACCAGAATATCGACTTCCCCAAATTCTGCGCGAATATTTCCCAGAACAGATTCGATAGATGCAGGATCGGTCACATTCAACACCAGACCTTTACCATTTGCACCTAAGTAATCGCTAATGGCCTGCGCACCGCTTTCGCTGGTTGCAGTGCCGATCACTTTCGCGCCACGGGCAACGAGTGTTTCAGCAATTGCGCGGCCAATGCCACGGCTTGCACCGGTAACCAGCGCGATTTTTCCTTCAAAACTCATGGTTTTCCTCTTTTATTGCGCAAGCGCCGCAGTCAGCGCCGCCGGCTCATTCAATGCCGAAGCAGTCAGGGTATCAACAATACGTTTTGTCAGACCCGTGAGGACTTTACCCGGCCCCACTTCATACAGATGCTCTACGCCCTGGGACGCCATAAACTCGACGGTTTTGGTCCACTGAACCGGGCTGTACAGTTGGCGAACCAGCGCATCGCGGATCGCGTCTGCGTGGGTTTCGCACTTCACATCGACATTGTTCACAACCGGAACGGTCGGTGCGTTAAAAGTGATCTTCTGCAGTTCAACGGCCAGTTTTTCTGCTGCTGGTTTCATCAACGCGCAGTGAGACGGCACGCTAACCGGCAGCGGCAGAGCACGTTTCGCACCTGCGGCTTTACATGCTGCACCTGCACGTTCTACGGCTTCTTTATGCCCGGCAATCACCACCTGGCCCGGTGAGTTAAAGTTAACCGGTGATACAACCTGACCTTCTGCTGACTCTTCACAGGCTTTCGCGATGGACGCATCGTCCAGGCCGATGATAGCAGACATGCCACCCGTACCTTCCGGCACCGCTTCCTGCATGAATTTGCCACGCAGTTCAACCAGGCGTACGGCATCAGCAAAGTTGATGACACCCGCGCATACCAACGCAGAGTATTCACCCAAGCTATGCCCGGCCATCAGCGCAGGCGTTGCGCCACCCTGCTGCTGCCACACGCGGTACAATGCAACAGAGGCCGTTAACAGCGCTGGCTGCGTTTGCCAGGTTTTATTCAGTTCTTCTGCTGGTCCCTGCTGGGTAAGTGCCCACAGATCATAGCCCAGCGCAGCTGAAGCTTCAGCAAAAGTTTCTTCAACAATGGGGTAGGCTGCAGCCATTTCAGACAACATCCCAACGGTTTGAGATCCCTGACCCGGGAACACAAATGCAAATTGCGTCATGTTAAAATCCTTATACTAGAAACGAACCAGCGCCGAACCCCAGGTGAATCCACCCCCGAAGGCCTCAAGCAATATCAGCTGACCGGCTTTAATTCGTCCGTCGCGGACGGCTTCGTCCAACGCACATGGAACGGAAGCGGCTGACGTATTGCCATGTCTGTCCAGCGTTACCACGACATTATCCATCGACATGCCCAGCTTTTTCGCCGTCGCGCTGATAATGCGCAAGTTTGCCTGGTGCGGTACTAACCAGTCCAGGGCAGAACGGTCAAGATTATTAGCTGCCAGCGTTTCATCAACGATGTGTGCAAGCTCGGTAACCGCCACTTTAAAGACTTCGTTACCCGCCATGGTCAGATGAATCGGATTCTCCGGATTCACACGATCGGCATTCGGCAGTGTCAACAGTTCGCCATAACGACCATCAGCATGCAAATGTGTGGAGAGAATGCCTGGCTCTTCTGAGGCACTCAGTACCACCGCGCCAGCACCATCACCAAAAATAATGATCGTCCCGCGATCGGTCGGATCACAAGTACGCGCCAGCACATCAGACCCGATCACCAGCGCGTGCTTCACTGCGCCGGACTTAACATACAGGTCAGCCACGCTCAGGGCATAAGTAAAACCGGCGCAGGCAGCCGCGACGTCAAACGCCGGGCAGCCTTTAATTTCCAGCATACTTTGGATCTGGCACGCCGCACTCGGAAAAGCGTGCGTTGATGATGTGGTCGCAACCACAATCAGACCAATTTGATCTTTATCGATGCCAGCCATTTCAAGTGCGCGGTTTGCGGCGGCAAAGCCCATCGTCGCAACGGTTTCATTGGGCGCGGCAATATGGCGTTCACGGATACCTGTACGAGTGACAATCCACTCATCAGATGTCTCGACCATTTTTTCCAAATCGGCGTTAGTACGCACTTGTTCAGGCAGATAGCTGCCAGTACCAATAATCTTCGTATACATGTACGCTCAGTCACTTTTTGGTTATATACCGCTACGAACAAATCACGGGTAGGTAGGCTACGCTCTCGACCGCACTATCATCTGCGCGCCCGCGAGCGTGTCGTTTCGCCACCATCCAGCAGTTCGAATCCAGCTGGGTATACAGATTCCAGGCGAGCGGCAATTCGCTGAGGAACTTGTCGCTGCACCGCCTGCACTGCCTGTTCAATCGCAACTTCAAATGCTCGCTGATTGGCCGCACCATGACTTTTTATCACTGTGCCGCGCAATCCTAACAGACAGGCGCCATTATACTGGTCGGGGTTGAGGTGACTGAATCGCCTCGTTAGGCTTTTTTGTAACCAACGTTTTAATAACAGCAGCCACCACGACCGTTTTTTGCCCTCACCCTGAGATTTCAGCAGTGAAAGGAACATTCTTACAACACCTTCCATAGTCTTTAATGTGACATTGCCTGTAAAGCCGTCACAAACCAACACATCGGTTTTGCCAGTCAACAACTCATTGGCTTCAAGATAGCCGATATAGTTAATGGAAGGGATTGTTTTTAGCACAGCAGAAGCATCCCGAATACTGTCGAGACCCTTAGTTTCTTCTTCACCGATATTAAGCAATGCAACGCGAGGGCTGGCAATCCCAACCACCTCTTCTGCCAGCACGGAACCCATGACGGCAAATTGCACCAACATCGTACTGTCGCAATCAACGTTAGCGCCGAGATCCAGCACCACCGTTTTGCCCTTCTGCTGATGCGGCAACACCGTCACCAACGCAGGTCGCTCAATCCCCTCAAGGGGTTTGAGTAATAACTTCGCCAGTCCCATTAGCGCGCCCGTATTACCGGCGCTCACACAGGCTTCTGCACGACCTTCTTTCACGAGCTCCAGGGCAACACGCATAGAGCTACCACGACTGGCGCGGATAGCCTGCGAGGGCCGGGCATCACTGGCAATAACTGACTGAGCAGGGATAATCTGCAGACGTGAACGTTGTTCGAAGTCAGCTTTGGCAAGTAATGGCGTGATTGTATCGGGATCCCCGACTAAAAGAAGTGTGAGTTGCGAATTAGAATTCAGTGCCTGCAGTGCTGCAGGCACTGTCACGGTAGGGCCAAAATCGCCCCCCATGACATCTAACGCCAGGGTTAGACGTGTCAAGGTATCGTCGCTGCTCGGCCAGGTGTTTCCCCAGTTACCCGGGGAAAGCCTCACTAAGCTTCATCACGCTGGTTCTCTTTGTCTTTCTCACCGAGGTGGGAAATTCATTGAGCCATGCGTGATTACTTAGCGATTACCTTACGGCCGCGGTAGAAACCATCGGCAGTGATGTGGTGACGCAGGTGTTGTTCACCAGAAGTTTTGTCTACAGACAGGCTGGTGACTGCGGTCAGAGCGTCATGAGAACGACGCATGCCACGTTTGGAACGGGTTGGTTTATTCTGTTGTACGGCCATGGACCTTACTCCTCAATTACTTACGCTTTAAGCTGGCTAATACGGCAAATGGATTTGGTTTTTGCGCTTCATCAGGCAATTCACCAAAGACCATGTCCGCCTCGGACACTTCACAGTGTTCAGAATCATGCACCGGAACTACCGGCAAGGAGAGGATAATCTCATCTTCAACCATTGCAAGCAGATCGATTTCACCGAATTCGTTAACCTCAATCGGTTCATACGCTTCCGGCAGTGCTTCAGCCTGCTCGTCAGAACGGACAGGACTAAAACAATATGTTGTGTGGACATGGAGTGGGAACGGTTTCCCGCAACGCTGGCATGCGAGCGTAACCGAGACCTTCGCATCACCGGTAATAACGGCAAGACGTTGGTTATCGATCGCGAACGACATGGAGCATTCCACATCACTGTCCACACTGACTACAAAATCGGTGACGCGCTCTAACAGATCAGAAGTATAGATACCTTCATAATCGAGGCGTTTTTGAGCCGTACGAACCGGATCAAGAGTCAGGGGTAATTTTACCTTTTGCATAGGGCGCGCATATTAACTTTGTAACGTCATAGAGTCAAAGAAAAAGGCAGCCTGAGGTTGCCTTTTGCCAATAATTCGCACACATTGCGGGTCATCGACTTAAAATCACTCAAGTCTGGCCATAGCAGCCAACTTGAAGGTCGAGAGCCCTAGTTTAAAATGGCTCTCTTCATTACGCTATATGCGAGGGAAAAAATATGCCTCAACTCATTCTTGCGTCTACCTCTCCCTGGCGTCGCGCCTTGCTTGAAAAACTGGCCATCCCGTTCGAATGTGCAGCGCCTGAGGTTGATGAAACACCGCAGCCTGGCGAAACACCTCGGCATTTGGTATTACGTCTGGCCCAGGAAAAAGCGCAATCTCTTGCCCACCGCTACACATCACACCTCATTATTGGATCCGATCAAATTTGTGTACTTGATGGAGAAATAACCGGAAAACCGTTAACAGAAGAAAAGGCCAGACAACAATTAACCAAAGCCAGCGGCAATATTGTGACGTTTTACACCGGACTGGCGCTGTATAATTCTGCAAACGGGCACTTACAAACCGAAGTCGAACCGTTCGATGTTCATTTCCGTCATTTAAGTGAGACGGAAATTGATGATTACGTACGTAAAGAACGTCCGTTACATTGTGCCGGCAGTTTTAAAAGCGAAGGATTAGGTATTGCGCTCTTTGAGCGTCTGGAGGGCCGCGATCCTAATACGTTGGTTGGCCTGCCGCTGATTGCGTTGTGTCAGATGCTACGCCGGGAAGAGATGAATCCGCTGAAAGCCTGATTCATCTGCCTGATGGCGACGCGGTGCGTCTTATCAGGCCTACGACGCATAACGCAATGGTAGGCCTGATAAGCAACGCGCATCAGGCTTTGCTGCGTAATACCTCAAGGCAGCGTTTCAGCTGATTATCCATCGGGGCTTCAACACGCATGACCTCACCGGTCCCCGGATGGGTAAACTTCAATGCTGCGGCGTGCAGAAACAGTCGGTTCAGCCCCGTACCGGCCAACTGCTTGTCGAACTCGCGGTCGCCATAGCGATCGTCAAAAGCAATAGGATGTCCAGCATACTGGGTATGCACGCGAATCTGGTGAGTCCGCCCGGTTACCGGACTACAGCGCACAAGCGTGGAAAACGCATAGCGCTCTTCCACTTTAAATCGCGTCTCCGACGGTTTACCTTCCTGATTTACCCGCACGATTCGCTCACCGCTTTGCAGAATATTCTTTAACAGCGGCGCCTGCACGGTTTTGACATGCGACTGCCACTGACCTCTTACCAGCGCCAGGTAATCTTTTTGCATTCCCTTTTCGCGCAACTGTTCATGCAGCGAACGCAGTGCGGAACGTTTTTTGGCAACCAACAGCACGCCAGACGTGTCACGGTCGAGGCGATGCACCAATTCAAGGAAACGCGCCTCCGGGCGTAACGCTCGCAGACCTTCAATTACCCCAAAGCTTAATCCGCTGCCGCCATGCACGGCCGTGCCTGATGGTTTGTTGAGCACCAGAATATGGTCATCTTCATACAGAATAACATCGGCCAGCGCGGCGACCTTCTGCAGATGCGGTGAAATAGCTTCTTCTTCGCGCTCAGCGACACGCACTGGCGGAATACGCACAATATCTCCGTCCTCGAGCTTGTACTCGGGTTTGATGCGTTTTTTATTCACCCGCACTTCGCCCTTACGCAAAATGCGATAAATCATACTTTTTGGCACGCCTTTAAGCTGGGTGCGCAGAAAGTTGTCGATGCGTTGCCCTGCTTCGTCGGCAGTAATGGCAACAATTTTTACGGCTGGAGTCTCTGTTTTCATGGGTGCCGATTTTAAATAGCCATCAAGATTCGCGCCACACATTTTTCTATGCTTATATTAACTGCTATACCCTATTACACAGGTTTGACAGTTTCGATTTGGTGGTTATTAAACCAATCACTGTACGGAAGTGTAAAAACTGTGAGTAACCGGGTGGTAAATGGCAAAAGTCATCTTGCTATAACAAGGTTAGCAGTGGAATAATGAGGTCGTCTCCGTGTTGAATCTTGTTAAAACAAGAACTTTTCCGGAATGACCCAATTTTGCCCGACCGATCATCAACGCAGCAATGGCGTAAGACGTATTGATCTTTCAGGCAGTTAGCGGGCTGCGGGTTGCAGTCCTTACCGGTAAGTGCTCTATGAATTTCGCGTTGTAGGAAGACGGCAAGTCTGGGAACCCCCAAGAATTTACTCCGGTAAGTGACTGGGGTGAGTAGATGAAGCCAACGCACCGATAGCGTGAAAGACGACGAGCATAATGGAAGCGTTTCTGGAGAGTAACACCCAGACTGTTCCCCTGATAATTGCGCTGTGTTTCCGTATGAAATACAGGCAACCGACACTCTGCGCCTCTTTGAGCTGACGATAACCGTGAGGTTGGCGACGCGAATAGACACGAGGCCATCGGTTCACACCCGGAAAGGCATTACTCTGCCCGCAGCTTAGTCGTCAATGTAAGAATAATGAGTAAGTTACGATGAAAAGAATGTTAATTAACGCGACTCAGCAGGAAGAGTTGCGTGTCGCCCTAGTAGATGGGCAGCGTCTGTACGATCTGGATATCGAAAGTCCTGGACACGAGCAGAAAAAAGCCAACATCTACAAAGGTAAAATTACCCGTATTGAACCGAGTCTGGAAGCCGCTTTTGTTGATTATGGCGCTGAACGTCACGGTTTCCTCCCGTTAAAAGAAATTGCCCGCGAATACTTCCCCGCTAACTACAACTCCCATGGCCGTCCCAACATTAAAGATGTGTTGCGCGAAGGTCAGGAAGTGATTGTTCAGATTGATAAAGAAGAACGCGGCAACAAAGGTGCTGCACTGACCACCTTTATCAGCCTGGCGGGTAGTTATTTGGTTCTGATGCCTAACAACCCGCGTGCGGGTGGTATCTCTCGTCGCATCGAAGGCGATGACCGGACAGAACTCAAAGAAGCGCTGGCAAGCCTGGAACTGCCTGATGGCATGGGGCTCATCGTACGCACTGCGGGTGTTGGTAAATCCGCAGAAGCGCTGCAGTGGGACCTGAGTTTCCGTCTGAAGCACTGGGAAGCGATTAAAAAGGCCGCTGACAGCCGCCCTGCTCCGTTCCTGATCCATCAGGAAAGTAATGTCATCGTTCGCGCATTCCGCGACTATTTACGTCAGGATATCGGCGAAATCCTCATTGATAACCCAAAAGTCATGGAGATGGCGCGTCAGCACATCGCCGCGTTGGGTCGTCCGGATTTCAGCAGCAAAATTAAGCTCTACACCGGTGAAATCCCGCTGTTCAGCCACTATCAAATCGAGTCTCAGATTGAGTCTGCGTTCCAGCGTGAAGTGCGCCTGCCTTCTGGGGGTTCTATCGTTATCGATAGCACCGAAGCACTGACCGCAATTGATATCAACTCCGCACGCGCCACGCGCGGCGGCGATATCGAAGAGACCGCATTTAATACCAACCTTGAAGCGGCCGATGAAATCGCTCGCCAGTTGCGTCTTCGTGACCTCGGCGGCCTGATTGTTATCGACTTCATCGACATGACGCCGGTTCGTCACCAACGTGCCGTTGAGAACCGTCTGCGTGAAGCCGTTCGTCAGGACCGTGCGCGTATCCAGATTAGCCATATTTCTCGCTTCGGCTTGCTGGAGATGTCCCGTCAGCGTCTGAGCCCGTCATTAGGCGAATCCAGCCATCACGTCTGCCCGCGTTGCTCCGGCACAGGTACCGTGCGTGATAACGAATCGCTGTCGCTGTCTATTCTGCGCCTGATTGAAGAAGAAGCGCTGAAGGAAAACACCCAGGAAGTCCATGCGATTGTCCCGGTGCCGATTGCGTCTTATCTGCTTAACGAAAAACGTACTGCGGTCAATGCCATTGAAACCCGACAGAACGGCGTACGCTGTGTGATCGTGCCCAACGATCAAATGGAAACACCGCACTACTCTGTTCTGCGTGTTCGCAAAGGTGAAGAGACATCAACCCTGAGTTATCTGCTGCCGAAACTGCACGAAGAAGAGATGGCGTTACCGACGGAAGAAGAGTACGTCGAACGTAAACAGCCTGAACAGCCTGCGCTGGCGACCTTCGCCATGCCAGAAGTACCGCCAGCCCCTGCTCTGCAGGAGCCTGCCGTTACAGCCGTTGCTGCCGCACCAAAAGCAGCCGCAGTCGCAGCAGGATCCGAACAGCCTGGTTTGTTTGGTCGTTTCCTTGGCGCACTGAAGTCCCTCTTCGGTGGCAATGAAGAAGCCAAGCCGGTTGAGCAGCCTGCACCGAAAGCGGAAGAGAAATCCGAACGCCAGCAGGATCGTCGTAAGCCTCGTCAGAATAATCGCCGTGACCGCAACGATCGTAACGATCGTCGAGATAATCGCGATAACCGTGGCGAACGTGATAACCGCGATCGTGACAACCGTAATGAACGTTCTGATAGCAGCGAAAACCGCGATGAAAATCGCCGTAACCGTCGCCAGCCGCAGAATGCCGAAGCGCGCGATACCCGCCAGCAATCCACCGATGTTGCTGATAAAGCGAAGTCAGGTGACGAGCAGCAGGCTCCGCGTCGTGAACGCAACCGCCGTCGTAACGACGACAAACGTCAGGCACCGCAGGAAGTTAAAGAACTGAACCTGGTTGAACAACCGGCACAGGATACGGATCAGGAAGAGCGCGTTCGCCAGCCTCAGACTCGCCGTAAACAGCGTCAGTTGAACCAGAAGGTTCGTTACACCGATAGCGCAACCGTCGAAACCGAAGCGGTAACCGCTGCCGTGGTTACCGAAACGGTTGTGGCTGAGCCTGTGGTACAGGCCGCTGTTGCCCAGCGAACTGAACTGGCGAAAGTCGACCTGCCTGCCGTTGTCACTACCGAGCATGAAGATAACAACGATGCGCGTGATAGCAACGGTATGCCGCGTCGTTCTCGCCGCTCGCCTCGCCATCTGCGCGTAAGCGGGCAGCGTCGTCGTCGCTATCGTGACGAACGTTACCCGACACAGTCGCCAATGCCGATTACTGTCGCCTGTGCATCTCCAGAATTAGCCTCTGGTAAAGTCTGGATCCGTTACCCTGTTGCCCGTGCACAGGAACTGCAGGTTGAAGAGCAGTATCCTCAGGAAGTGGCCCAGGAGCAGCCGGTTATCGCCGAGCAGCAAACCATTGCAGCGGTCGATGCACCAGCAGTGGAAACCGTAGCGGCATCTGTCGCGGTCACAGAAGCGCCGGTAGTCACCGAAACCGTCGTTGTCGAACCTCAGGTTGTGGCGGTTGAAACCACACATCCGGAGGTTATCGAGACGGCTGTTGAGGAACAACCGCAGTTCATCGTTGACGCTGACGTCCCGGTTGCAGAAGAGGTTGTTGCTGAAGCTGAGCCCGTAGCAAACGTGGTAGAAGCACCGATTACCGAAGAACCTGTCCAGGTTGACGTCGCTGTCGCCCAGCCAGACGTTGCTGAACCGGTTATCGAGGCCGCGCCAATTGCCCCGGTTACGCAGGAAGAAGTCGCACCGGTTGCGCCAGTCGTTGTCGCTGAAGCTGTGGTAGAACCTGCGTCTGTTGCCGCTGTACCCGTAACGGTTCACAGCCACGCAACCGCACCGATGACCCGCGCACCTGCGCCGGACTACGTACCAGAAGCGCCGCGTCAGAGCGACTGGCAGCGCCCTGCTTTCGACTTCGAAGGCAAAGGTGCCGCAGGCGGTCACAGCGCCACGCATCAGGCTACTGCCCCAGCCACACGCCCGCAGCCTGTTGAGTAAGCCGTAATCAACATCAAAGCCGACCTTCGGGTCGGCTTTTTTATTTCTTATCGATTTGTTTCATTCCCGTCAGCCGCGGCATCACATCCTTCATCAGCGCCAGAAATTTACGCAGTCGTACAGGATAATAACGCGCCCAGGGATACACCAGATGCACCGGCAGCGATGCCGCAGGCCAGTCTGCGAATAGCTCGACTAAACGCCCGTGAACAATATCTTCTTCCACCATCCAGCTTGACACAATGGCCACCCCCAGCCCTGCCAGAGCCGCATTTCTGGCAACATAAATACTGTCCGTGCTTAATCGGGGAGAGATATTTATCGTGATGGGTTCATTTCGCTGTTGATGGCGCAGCGACACACTATGCTGATAAAACGTGTTTACAGCAATCCACGGCAGCGTTGATAACTGTTCGGGATGCGTAGTATCGCCATACTGCGCCAGCAATGCCGGGCTGGCCACAATGCTTCGGGGCACTTCGGCCAGCAGAACGGAGACCGTTGCCGGATCAACTTCCGCACCCACTCGGATCGCGCAATCAATATTGTCGCTAAGGAAATCCACCGTTTTGTCATTGAGCATCCACTCCACCGATAACTGCGGATAGCGGGACAGAAATTGCAGCAGCGGTTCAAGCAGTTGTTGCTGACCAAACGCATGAGGCGCTCGTACCCGCAGCGTACCGACGGGTTCATCCTCGGTGATATTCAGCCCATCTTCCAGCGCTAACCAGGCATCGATAATATGCTTAGCATGCTGATATCCCCGTTCTCCGTCATCGGTCAATTTCATCGCGTGGGTGGTGCGTAAAATCAGTTTCACACCCAGCAGCGTTTCCAGGGATTGCAGTCTCCGACTGACGGTCGCCTGGGTGGTCCCCATCTGTTTTGCCGCCGCAGAGAGCGATCCTGCCTCAACGATGCGCACAAACGTCCGCATCAGCTCCACTCTGTCTATACGTTCATTTTTCAAGATAATCACTTTCATCATACGTCAAACGTATAACTGTTTTACCACCACGCCCGCTACCGTGCCAATGAGCGAAAGATAAAAATAGCCGTACATCCTGTGATTGAGGAATTATTTGTGAACACATCTACCGCACTTTCCCGTTGGGTCATCTTTGTACTGGCACTTGGCGCCGGTTTCAGCGTGGCGGCTATCTACTATGCCCAGCCTCTTCTGCCACTGATCGGTCAGGACCTGACCCTAAGTCTCACCGGTATGGGGCTGGTGCCGACGCTTACCCAGGCCGGGTACGCGCTGGGGATTTTGTTTCTCTTGCCGCTTGGCGACCGCTATGACCGCCGGACATTAATCTTACTGAAAAGCATCTCGCTTGCCGTGCTGCTGCTAGCCTGCAGCTTTAGCGGGCAACTGCATTCACTGCTGTTGATTAGCTTGCTGATGGGAATGGCGGCAACCATGGCACAGGACATCGTTCCCGCAGCAGCCATACTCGCCCCCGCGGGGAAACAGGGAAAAACGGTCGGTACGGTGATGACCGGCCTGTTGCTGGGCATTTTGCTCTCCCGCACCGTCAGTGGCCTGGTGGGCGAAGCGTTTGGCTGGCGACAGATGTATCAACTCGCTGCCATCAGTATTGCCATTATTACGGTGGTGATGTGGAAAATGCTGCCTCACTTTGCGACCAATTCCACGCTGAGCTATCCGTCGTTAATGCTCTCAATGGCCAAACTCTGGCAACGGTATCCTGTACTGCGCCGGGCGGCGCTGGCACAGGGATTCCTTTCAATTGCCTTCAGTGCCTTCTGGTCAACGCTGGCGGTGATGTTATCCGAGCATTATCACATGGGCAGCGCAGTCGCCGGGGGTTTTGGTATTGCAGGAGCAGCAGGTGCGCTTGCCGCACCGCTAGCCGGACATCTTGCAGACAGAATTGGCGGCGAAAAGGTCACGCAACTGGGGGCATTACTCGTGACGCTTTCTTTCGCGCTGATGTTCTTACTGCCCGCCCTGCCGGTTGAGGGACAGTGGCTGCTCATAGCCCTTTCTGCGGTTGGTTTTGATCTTGGGCTACAATCCAGCTTGGTGGCTCACCAGAATCTGGTCTATAGCCTGGAGCCTCAGGCGCGGGGCCGTCTGAACTCCCTGCTGTTTACCCTGGTGTTCATTGGCATGGCGCTGGGTTCAGTTCTCGGCAGCCAGGTCTACGCCCTGGCAAACTGGCAAGGGGTGGTTGGTCTGGCGACGCTGAGTGGTGTGATTGCGCTGATAATAAGACTGACGGGTAACAACGTGGTGAGCCAAACAAAAACGGCCTAAAAAAATGCCCGCGCCGGGGTGTAAGTGGCGCGGGCAGACAAACATATCCAGTTTCATGATATGTTTCAAAAACAGGCGTTAACGATTGAGCTGGAACAACGACATTCCCTGCATATCGGTAAATGCTTTATAGGATGCTTGCAGCGCAGCCTGCTGCATAACATAGGACGAAATCGCCGCGTTCCAGTCGACATCCACCAGGTTACTCATCTGCTGAGTTTGCCCTAACGCACGATCGGCGCCCAGCGAGTCCAGCGAGCTCAGTTCACTGAGCTGTGTGCCTAATTCGGCACGGACGGACAGGACGTTATTGAGCGAGTTCTTCAGACCACGGTTAGTTTTATCAATCGCTTCAGCAGCCTTTGATTTTGCCACATCATCGCCTTCTATCGGCGTATTTAACGCGGCAATCGCCGTATCCAGCATGACAAATAAATTCGTTTCTGGCTTGCTTCCGTCAGGTTCCGGAACGGCATTACTGGTTACGGAGTTAAAAATTTTGTCCCCGGTGTGGCCAATGACCATCGAACGGGCAGCATCCACCTGTTGAGTGATATTCTCCGTCCCGCCAGAATAGGTACCATCAGTCTGAGCAAACGGTGCCGCTTCCGTTTTGTATCCACCAAAAATATAGCGCCCATTGCCATCAGTACTGTTTGCCAGATTCATTAACTGGTCACGGATCCCCTGTAAATCTTTGGCCAGGGACGCCCGGTTATCATCACTTAACGTACCGTTCCCGGCGCTGACGATTTTTTCCTGTGCCGCAGTAATCGCCGTCGTTGCCCGGCCTAAAACGTTTTCTTCCAGTGAAACTTTCTGCGTCGCAAAAGTGCGTGCCAGCGTATACTGGCTATTCTGCGCTTGAGCCTGAGACAGCACCACGGCCTGTGAGGCGGCAATCGGATCGTCAGACGGATTGATGACCCGTTTGCCCGTCGACATTTGCTCGCCGAACTTCATCCATTCAGCCTGAGAGTTAGTGATACCGCGCATATTCTGCTGGTACATCATCTGGGTACTGATACGCATTATGTCCCTCTCCCTTAGCGAATATTAATCAGTGCATCAAACAGCGTATTCGCGGTTTGCAGCACCTGAGCGTTAGCCAGGTAATATTGCTGATAACGCTGCAAATTGCCGTACTCTTCGTCGAGGTTAACCCCGGAAATGGACTGCTGCTGGTTAGAGAGCTGCGTGACCACGTTTTTTTGCGTGGTGCTGCTGGTTTTCAGCGTCGCGGTTTTGTTACCGACATCGCTTACCATCGTGGCATACGCGTCGTTGAAAGTTTTATTCCCGACGGTCGCTTTGGTTTGCAGATCCAGCAGTTTTTGACCGTTACGGTTATCGCTTTTACCCTTGTCTTTATCCGGATCAACGTCGTTCTTGGATACTTCCGCCATGGCGATTTTTGACTCGTCGGTCACCATCACCTTCATATTGACAATGGCATTGCTAACCGGTTTCAGAATAAAACTGTCGTTATCTTTCGCGCCGGTGGGATTATCCGTCACCGTGACTTTCAGACCATCAATGTCCAGTTTTCCGTTGGCATCCGGTTTGGCTTCAAACGTTGAATTATCCGCCAGGCGCGTGACTTGCCACTTGCCACCGTTAAACACAACTTTATAGTCAGTCGCCTGCACTTTCGAACTATCATCAACTTCAGCGGTTAACTCCGCTTTGCCGGTGTTTTTAGCATTACTGGTCACCGACGGATCGCCGATGGCAAAGAAATCCTTACCCGCAACACCATCAGTATCAAAACCGGCTTTATGCTGTGTGTTAAAGGCGTCGGCAAAAGCCAGTGCCAATTGGCCCAGCGTATTACGCGTCTGGTCCAGTTCCTGAGAGCGAAACGTCAGCAACCCACCCAGTGAGCCGGTATTGAGCAGTTTTTCCGGGATTTCAATATTCCCCGCAACCCCATCGACATAGGCCACGGTAGTGCGGTTTGGATCGGCGCTGGACGGTACAGCAGCAAGCTGGCGGGCGCTGCTGCCCTGTACCAGCGAATAGCCATTCGCCATGGTGATGTTGTAGGTGCCGCCATCCTGAATGCTGACCTCAACGCCGACAATTTTATTCAACTCGCTCACCAACTGATCGCGCTGGTCCAGCAGATCGTTCGGCGAAGCCCCCGCGCCGACGCCAGTCAGACGAGAAATTTGGTCATTGAGACTGGCAATTTGTTTCGAGTAGTTATTGATCTGGTCAACACTGGCGGAGATCGCGATATTAACCTGCTTATCCTGATCGCGCAGATACTGATCGGTAGTTTTGAACTGGTTGACTAAACCGTCTGCTTTGCCAATCAGCGCCTGACGCGCCGCCGGGTCTTCTGCGTTACTGACCAGCGTTTGTAAGCTGGTGAAAAAGCCCTGCATCGAGGTAGAAATCGAACTGGTCTTGCTGGCAAGCAGGTTATCGATTTTCGACATTTGCTCATAGCGCGTTGTCAGGCCGCTGCTTTGGTTCTGCGCGGCGCGTAACTGATTACTGATGAATGAGTCATACTCACGCTGCACGCCAGAAACATAGACGCCATTGCCAACCCAGCCCCCCGCACCCAGCGTGCTGTTCGCTTGCGCCATGATGGTCGTCTGACGGGTATACCCGGCCACGTTATAGCTGGTGATGTTATTACTGGCAGTGTTCAACGCGGCCTGCGCTGCGCTGAGACCACTCATGGCGTTGTTAATCAAGCTGGACATGGAGGTTCCTTGTAATCCTTCAATACTCGTTATTATCGGCAGCGGATGGGTAGACTTGAGTTATTTAAAACAGATTGTCGAGATTGCTACTGTAAGTTTTACTCACTTTCTCGCTCATCGACTTCAGCTGCTGGATCATGGTGGTTAATTTACGCGCATAGTGCGGATCGGTGGCGTAGCCTGCATTCTGCAAGGCCTGCGCACCCTGTTCGGCAGTCGCCGCACCGGTTACCGCGGCGTAGCGCGGATTACGCGATATCAGCCCGACATAATCCGACAGCGCCTCAAGGTACGAGCTATAGACACGGAATCGGGCTTTCACTTTTTTCGCCTCACCGTTTTCATATTCGGTAGTGGTGATTTCGGTGGTCGGCCCTTTCCAGCTCCCCGAAGCCTTCACGCCGAAAATGTTAAAGCTCGGCTCACCGTTCTCACGGCGGATTTGGCGTTGCCCCCAGCCGGATTCCAGCGCCGCCTGTGCCAGGATCAGATGATGCGGTACCCCGCTTTGTTGACTCGCCAGTTTTGCTGGTAGCGATAGCTGAGCAAGGAAGTCTTTACTGTCGCCCGACAGCGGTTCATCGTTCCCTTCCGCCGCTTTCGGTAGCGCTTTACGCACCATCTGCGTCAGTGCCTGGTTTTGATAGCTGGTCACCGTTTCCAGTGAAAACTTCATCGGTACCTGCGGCGCATCATCCGCAGGCGTCCCCTGGCCTTCGGTCATCTGCTTAACCATCATTTCAGCCAGCCCCAGACCTTTGCCTGCTGTCATCTGCTGGGCTACCTGCTGGTCATACATGCTGGTGTACAAGCGCGTCGAGTCGCTGCTAAAGACGCCATCTTTTGGCAGCGCTTCACGCATGCTTTTCAGCATCATCTGGACAAACATACCTTCAACCTGGCGGGCGACCGGACGGATATTTGCCGCCGGATCCTGACCCGCCTTCGCTTTCAGTTCGTTCAGCGATTGCGCATCCCAGGCGGCGCTGGTCAGCAGTTTGCTGTCGCCAATCATCAGATAATTTCCAGTTTGGCGCGTAAACAACCCGCACTTTGCATGGATTGAAGAATTGACATCAAATCCATTGGCGTGGCACCGAGCGCATTGAGGGCACGAACAACGTTGTTCAGATTGGCGCTGGAGCGCACGCTCTGCAACGAGCCGCCGCTTTGACGCATATCGATTTGGGTTTGCGGGGTAACCACGGTTTGCCCACCGCCAAACGGCGTATCGGGCTGACTGACGTTGGCCTGGCGATTCACCGTGATAGACAAGTTGCCCTGCGCGACCGCGCAACTGTCCAACGTAACTTCGCGGTTCATCACTACCGATCCCGTACGGGAGTTGATAATCACCTTCGCATCCTGCGGCGTTACGTTCACTTCAATATTCTGGATATCAGCGAGGAAGCGCACCTGCGAGCTATTACCGCTCGGCACACGCACCTGAATCGTACGCGCGTCCAGCGCCGTGGCGCTGCCAAACCCACGTGAACGGTTGATGCTGTCAGTTATCTGCTGCGCCATGGTGAAATCTTCATTATTCAGTTGCAGGTTGATGGTGTTTCCGCCGCCAAACTGGCTAGGAAGTTCGCGTTCAATAGTGGCCCCATTGGTGATCCGCCCACCGTTGAGCTGGTTCACCTGAACGCTACTTCCGCCCGCTGCCGCACCGGCACCGCCAACTAAAATATTGCCCTGCGCCAGCGCGTACACCTGGCTATCAACCCCTTTCATCGGGGTCATCAGCAGCGTCCCGCCGCGCAGGCTCTTGGCGTTACCCATTGAAGAGACCACGACGTCAATGGTTTGTCCCTGACGTCCAAACGCCGGGAAGGATGCCGTCACCATCACCGCCGCCACGTTTTTCAACTGCATATTGGTGCCGGTCGGCACGGTGATCCCCAGTTGAGAGAGCATGTTATTGAGCGTTTGGGTGGTGAACGGCGTCTGGGTGGTCTGGTCGCCCGTGCCGTCCAGCCCCACCACCAGCCCGTAGCCAATCAGCGAGTTTTCACGCACGCCCTGAACGCTGGTCAGATCGCGAATACGATCGGCATGGGCCAACGTGGTTGCCAGTATCAGGACCATTGCAACAAGAGTTTTAAACACAGAAGGCCTCGCTTACATCGGTGACAAATTAAGGAAGAAACGCTGCAACCAGCCCATATTCTGCGCTTCGTTGATATAGCCGTTACCGACATACTCAATACGTGCATCCGCCACCTGGGTTGACGGAACAGAGTTGCTGCCGCTGATGGTGCGCGGGTTAACTACCCCGGAGAAGCGGATAAATTCAGTGCCCTGGTTTATGGCGATCTGCTTTTCACCCACAACGTGTAAATTGCCGTTGACCAGAACCTGATCGACGGTCACGGTCAGCGTACCGCTAAAGGTGTTACGGGCATTGGCACCCCCTTTACCGTTAAAGGAGTTCCCACCGGACGCTTCTACGTCAGCACGCTCGTTGCCAAACAGTCCCTGCAGGTAACGCGGCACCGTGTCGAAACCAAAGTTTGTTTTGCCATCACGGCTGGCGTTAGCAGAGGAGCTTTTGCTCGCACTGACGTTTTCCTGCAATACGATAGTTAGCGTATCGCCAACATTGCGCGGACGGCGGTCTTCAAATAGCGGCTGGTAGCCATAGTTAACTGGCTGCGCAGACTGAAAAATTGATCCATTCGCCACCGGCGTTGGGCCAGGTATCGGCTGGGCAGAGGTCGCCCCCTGAACCAGCGGCGTGGCCGGGATCCAGGCACATCCTGTCAGTGACACCACCAGCAGGGCCGTAATCGGGTATGGGTGAAGCGCGTTTTTTCGCATTGCCTTCATCTTCTACATCAGTGTGCCGGTGAGGCTTTCACCCCACCGGACAACACGTTAGAGTTGCGTCAGTTTTTGCAGCATCTGATCGGTAGTCGACACCGCTTTGCTGTTGATTTCGTAAGCACGTTGAACCTGGATCATATTCACCAGCTCTTCCGCCACGTTGACGTTAGAGGTTTCAACATAGCCCTGATACAGCAGACCCGCGCCGTTAAGCCCAGGCGTGCTCTCGTTCGGCGCACCTGAAGATTGCGTCTCGGTGTACAGGTTCTCACCAATGCTTTCCAGGCCGGTATCGTTCATAAAGGTGGTCAGGTTGAGCTGGCCTACCTGTACCGGCGCCGCCTGTCCTTGCTGGGTTACGCTGACGATGCCGTCACGCCCGATAGTGATGCTGAGCGAGTTCGCTGGAATGGTGATCGCTGGCTGAACCTGAAAACCGCCTGCCGTCACCAGTTGGCCGTTCTGATCCACCTGGAAAGAACCGTCACGCGTATAAGCAGAGGTACCATCCGGCAACATGACCTGGAAAAAACCCTGGCCCTTAATCGCCACATCTTTGCTGTTATTGGTCTGTGACAGGTTGCCCTGACTGTGTAAACGCTCGGTCGCCACCGGACGCACACCGGTACCGATTTGCAAACCCGAAGGCAGCACGGTCTGTTCAGAAGACTGCGCGCCCGGTTGACGAATCGTCTGGTACAACAGATCTTCAAACACCGCACGCTGACGCTTGAAACCATTGGTGCTGACGTTTGCCAGGTTGTTGGCAATCACATCCATGTTGGTTTGCTGTGCATCCAGGCCGGTTTTGGCGATCCATAATGAACTGATCATAAAATGTCCTGTATTAACTCATCGACAGCAGTTGGTTGGCGCGACCCGCGTTATCATCCACGCTACTGATAATCTTCATCTGCATTTCGAAGCGACGGGCGCTGGCAATCATGTCGCTCATCGCGGCAACCGGTTTGACGTTACTGCCCTCCAGCACGCCCGACATCACGCGGATGCTGGGATCGGCCGGAAGGGTCGGACCACGGGTCGCCTGTGCCGCCGCGCTCAGACGGAACATACCGTCATCACCACGCTGCACTTCACTTCCCGTTGCCTTCACCAGCTTCAGACGCCCGACAGGCGCCACGGTATTCGCCGGATCGCCTGGGTTCAGCGCAGAAATCGTCCCGTCAGCAGCAATGGTGATTTCTGAACCTTCCGGTACCGCTATTGGCCCGGCTTCGCCAATCACCGGATGTCCCTGAATGGTCAGTTCACCGGTGGGGCTGACCTGGATAGCGCCATTACGGGTGTACCCTTCACTGCCGTTAGCGGTCTGCACCGCCAGCCAGCCGTCCTGTTGCAGCGCAACGTCCAGCGGGCGGGAGGTGTAGTCCATCTGACCTGGCGTCATATCAGCCCCTGGCGTGGAGGCCACCACCAGCGTACGCGTCGGTAAAGAGAGCCCTTCAACCGGCACCGCACGTAGCGCATTAAGCTGCGCGCGGAAACCCGGCGTTGAGGCGTTTGCCAGGTTGCTGGCCGTCACCGCCTGTTGGTTCAGCGTCTGACTGGCCGCGCCCATGGCGGTATAAATTGCGTGATCCATTAAGCCATCCCGTCAAGCGCTTAGCGCAGATTGACCAGCGTGTTGAGGATCTGATCCTGGGTTTTGATGGTCTGCGCGTTCGACTGATAGTTACGCTGGGCGACGATCATGTTCACCAGTTCTTTACTCAAATCCACGTTCGATGCTTCCAGCGCGCCGTTTGTCAGCTTGCCGAAGTTACCGGTGCCCGCGGTGCCCAGCAGCGCAACGCCAGAAGACTGTGTCGCGGCCCAGACGTTATCGCCCTGAGAAGCCAGACCTTCATTGTTGGCAAAGTTAGCCAGCACGATCTGTCCCAGAAGTTGCTTCTGTTCGTTGGAGTAGTTACCGACGACGGTGCCGTCATTGTTAATCTGGTAGCTCACCAGATCGCCCGGTTTGTAGCCGTCCTGATTCGTCGCTACGATGTTGTTGGCGCCGGTGTTCTGCTGCATAGAGTTCTGGAAACTCATTGCAAAGGTGATAGCAGGTGCGCCATTGAGTGGGCTAGTGGTGATATCAAAGGTACCGCCCCCGATTAACGCCCCGTTGGTATTAAATTCCAGCGTAGAAGTCGGCGTTGTGGGCACGGCAGCTGTAGGATCGCTGCTATCGATGGTATACACGGCCCATTTGTTATTAGGCTGCTTTACAAAATAGGCGTTAACTTCATGGGCATTCCCCAGGCTGTCATAAACGGTTACAGGGCCTTTTTTGTTATAGCTATCCGCATCTTTCGGATCGAACTTTGCCGCTGTCGGTATTTTATCCGATGAGTTAAGGTTGATCTGCATTGATGCTTTGCTGGTAGCCTGCGCCGCCATCAACGTATTCGGAACGGTGATCGGCCCCGGGTTTGCGCCCTGCTGTACCGTCGGCGGTGTGCCGGTAGCTGGGTACCCCGTCAGCTGCAGTCCCTGCATGTTGACGATATTACGGTTTTGATCGAGTTTGAATTGACCGTTACGGCTGAAGAAAACAGACCCGTTGCTGTCGACCATACGGAAGAAACCGTTCTGGCTAATGGCAACGTCCAGCCCACGGCCGGTATTCGTGGTGGTGCCATCGGTAAAGTCCTGAGTAATACCCGCAACTTTAACGCCCAGGCCCACTTTAGAACCGGCAAACATATCCGCAAAGGAAGCGGTACCGGATTTAAACCCGTAGGTCGCGGAGTTGGCGATGTTGTTACCAATGACATCGAGGTTGGTCGCTGCAGCGTTCAGACCGCTGACCGCTTGAGAAAAGGCCATGACTTACTCCTGATAAGTGTGAAGGCTTAGATGATCTGCCGTACTTCGTCGAGGGTGGTGGTTCCATAAGTGCCGAGGTCCAGCGTGTTACCGCCATTGCTGCGAATAACCCCCTGCACCAACGCAAACTGAAGCGGCTGTGCCACAAGCTGCGTACCGCCATTACTGGCGGCTATCGCCACGTTGTAGGAACCGCTCGGGGCCGTCGTGCCATCCGTCATGGTGCCGTCCCAGGTGAAGGTGTGAACCCCCGCCTTCAGCTCACCAATATCGATCGTGCGCACGACCTTGCCGTCTTTATCGGTAATGGTGGCGGTGACCTTATCAGCCGGCTGCTGCAGCTCTACGCCAAACGGGGTCGTGGTGGTGGTCGCACCCTCTTCCGTCCCTTTTCCGGTCAGGATAGTGGTACCAGGGATCATCACGCCGTGACCAATCAGGGTACTGGCCTGCAGCGACTGGCTGTTGTCTATCTGCCCTGAGATTGACCCCAGCGTGGTGTTCAGCTTCTCAATTCCGCTGACGGTGCTGATTTGCGCCAGCTGGGTGGTGAGCTCGTTATTTTGCAGGGGATTGGTCGGATCCTGGTTTTTCAGTTGCGCGACGAGCAGCGTCAGAAAACTGCTTTGCAGGTCAGCGGCATTGCTGCCCGTCAGCGAGCTTTTGCTACTGGTGGAATTAACACCCGTGGTGTTCGGGTCATTCGTTTTTACAGCAATTGACATGTGCGCCTCCTTTACTGACCTAGCGTCAGCGTTTTGAGCATCAAGCTTTTCACAGTATTGAGTACTTCAACGTTTGCCTGATAGCTACGCGAGGCTGACATGGTGTTGACCATCTCCCCGACCACGTCCACATTCGGCATTTTTACGTAACCGTTCGCGTCTGCCAGCGGGTTACCCGGTTCATAAACCAGCTTGTCCGGCGCCTGGCTCTCAATGACGTCAGCGACTTTTACGCCACCGGTTGCCGCACCCGGCGCAGCGTTAACCTGAAAAACAACCTGCTTCGCGCGATACGGTTTACCGTCAGGTCCCGTCACGCTGTCCGCATTCGCCATATTGCTGGCCGCCACGTTCAGGCGCTGGGATTGCGCGGTCAGCGCCGAACCTGCGATATCAAAAATATTTAACAACGCCACGAATTAGTTCCCTCCTTGCAGCACGGTCATCATGCCCTTGATTTGTCCACCCAATGCGGTGAGCCCCATCTGATACTTCAGACTGTTATCGGCAAACTGCGTACGCTCGCGGTCCATATCCACCGTATTGCCATCCAGCGACGGTTGGTCCGGAATGCGATAAAGCAACTCCGTCGAAGGTGCAGAAAGTGTCTGGGCCGGAATATGTTGTGCAGAGGTCAGCGTCAACGAGACACCGCCGGTTTCTTCCCGTCCACGCACCATGACTTTTTTTAATTCACTGGCGAAATCCAGGTCGCGCGCCTGATACCCCGGCGTGTCGGCGTTGGCAATGTTGGCCGCTAATACTTCCTGGCGTTGGGCGCGCAGATTCAGCGCTTCCTGTTGAAAACGTAAGGCGGCGTCGAGCTTATCGAGCATATCTCCTCCGCAAATGACAAAATTCAGCCGACAGCTTAAATCCCATTACGCGCGCGTTATCGCTGGAATAAGCGCAAAATGCGTCGCTATTTGTTGCGTTGATGGCGGCGTCACACAGGTAAAATCCAGCCACAGCCTGAAAAAGCGAGAGGTATTGATGCAAACGTTCAAACGCGGAATAGCGGTGGTCGCACTGCTGTTCAGCCCCCTGACGCTGGCGCAAGACCTGAATTCGCAGCTTACGGCGTGGTTTTCCGAGCGACTGGCAGGGTTCAGTGACGAGGTGGTCGTTACCCTGCGGACCCCACCCAACCTGCTGCCTGCCTGTGAGCAACCGGCACTCAGCGTGGCCGGTAGCGCGAAGTTATGGGGCAACGTGAATGTGCTGGCGAGATGCGGCAATGAAAAACGTTACCTACAGGTGAACGTGCAGGCCACGGGCGACTACGTGGTTGCCGCTGCCCCCATCGCCCGGGGAAGCGCGCTTAACTCAGCCAGCGTAACACTAAAACGCGGTCGTCTGGACCAACTGCCGCCACGTACCGTGCTGGACATTAACCAGGTGCAGGAAGCGGTGAGTCTGCGTGATGTGGTCGCTGGCCAGCCGATCCAGCTCACCATGCTGCGTCAAGCATGGCGGATAAAAGCGGGTCAGCGCGTGTTGGTTATCGCCAATGGAGACGGTTTTCGCGTGAATGCGGAAGGTAAGGCGCTGAATAATGCGGCGGTTGCCCAGAACGCCAGGGTACGGATGCTTTCAGGCCAGGTCGTCAGCGGCGTCGTCGATTCTGATGGGAATATTCTTATTAACCTATAATAGGTTAAAGATTTTTTTGCGGATGCCGATAGATAATCAACCAATGATTAAAGCGGGCCGCTATAGCGTAACCCCTCGATGAGGATAAAAAAAATGAGTATTGATCGTACCTCACCATTGAAGCCAGTTAGTACCGTCCAGCCGCGCGAAGCCAGCGACACGTTGGTCCAAAAAACGCGTAAGGAAAAAACGTCCACGACCAACAGCACTAGCGTCATGTTGAGCGACGCGCAGGCAAAGCTGATGCAACCCGGCACCAACGACATCAATATGGAGCGCGTTGAAGCACTGAAAACCGCCATCCGTAACGGTGAGTTGAAAATGGATACCGGAAAAATTGCCGACTCGCTGATCCGCGAGGCGCAGAGCTACTTACAGAGTAAATAAAGTATGACGCGTTTGTCAGAAATACTTGATCAGATGACGACTGTCCTGAATGACCTGAAAACGGTGATGGATGCTGAGCAGCAGCAACTTTCCGCAGGCCACATTCACGGTAGCCAGCTACAGCGTATTACAGAAGAAAAAAGTTCTTTGCTGGCAACCCTGGATTACCTGGAGCAGCAGCGACGTCTTGAGCACGACGCGACGCGCAGCGCTAATGCTGATATTGCCCAACGCTGGCAGACGATTACCACTAAAACGCAGCATTTACGCGATCTCAACCAGCATAATGGTTGGCTGTTGGAAGGACAAATCGAGCGCAATCAACAGGCGCTCGAGGTGCTTAAACCGCATCAGGAACCCACGCTGTATGGCGCTAACGGCCAAACATCTTCAGCCCATCGCGGCGGAAAGAAGTTCTCAATTTGACGAATGCCTGACGGCTCGTAGCTTTCAGGCCTGCGTGTTTTGCAGGCCGGATAAGGTGCTCCCCTCATCCGGCAGTATGTTCATTATGCCGTTCGGCGCACAAACTCTTTCACTTTAAAGCCCAGCACGGCCAGCGCGGCAAAGTAAGCAGTAATGCCGACCAACACCACCGCCATTAAGCGCAGCAGACGCCACAGCATCGTCCCCTGAGACCACTCCGGCATAATGTACAGCATCCCCACCAGCGCCGCAGACATCACCAGCACAGAGATCACCAGACGCGCCAGGAACCAGGCCCAACCCGGCTGTGGGGTGAATATTTTCTGTTTACGCAACTGCCAGTACAGCAGCGAGGCGTTCAGACAGGCCGCCAGGCCTATCGACAGCGACAGCCCGGCATGTTTCAACGGACCGATAAACGCCAGGTTCATCACCTGGGTCATAATCAGCGTCACGATGGCAATTTTCACTGGCGTTTTAATGTCCTGACGGGAATAAAATCCGGGGGCCAATACTTTCACCACGATCAGGCCAATCAGACCGACCGAATACGCTACCAGCGCGCGCTGGGTCATGGATGCATCAAAAGCGGTAAACTTACCGTACTGGAACAGCGAAACCGTCAGCGGTTTTGCCAGGATCCCCAGCGCCACCGCACTGGGCAAGGCCAGCAGGAAGCACAGACGCAGCCCCCAGTCCATCAGGCGGCAATACTCATCATGGTTACCGCTGGAAAAACTTTTTGACAGCGAGGGCAGCAGAATAGTCCCCAGCGCCACGCCCAGCACACCTGACGGGAACTCCATCAAACGGTCAGCGTAGTACATCCAGGAAACCGAACCTGAAGCCAGAAATGACGCGAAAATCGTGTTGATAATCAGGGAAATCTGGCTGACAGAAACGCCGAGGATCGCCGGACCCATCTGCTTCACTACGCGCATCGCGCCCGCATCACGAAAATTCACGCGCGGTAGCACCAGCATGCCAATTTTCTTCAAGTGCGGAAGCTGGTAAACCAGTTGCAGCACACCGCCAACGGTCACGGCCCACGCCAGCGCCAGCACCGGCGGATTAAAATACGGAGCGGCAAACAGCGCAAAACCGATCATGCTGATGTTGAGAAACGTCGGCGCAAACGCCGGAATAGAGAAACGGTTCCAGGTATTCAGAATCGCACCCGCCAACGAGGCCAGCGAAATCAACAGAATATAAGGAAAGGTTATCTGCAACAGCTGGGTAGTCAGCGTAAATTTGTCAGCAGTATCGGCAAAGCCTGGCGCGGTGACCATGATCACCCACGGCGCGGCAAGCATCCCGGCAACCGTCACAACGGCCAACGCCAGCGTCAGCAAGCCAGACACGTAGGAAACAAACACGCGGGTGGCGTCTTCGCCCTGCTTACTTTTGTATTCAGCCAGAATAGGGACAAATGCCTGAGAAAATGCGCCTTCAGCAAAAATTCGACGCAGCAGGTTAGGAAGTTTGAATGCCACAAAAAAGGCATCGGTCGCCATCCCTGCACCAAAGATTCTGGCGACGATCGCGTCACGCGCAAAACCCAGCACGCGTGAAAACATCGTCATTGAGCTGACGGCTGCCAGTGACTTTAATAAATTCATCTATGTTGTATTCCAGACTCTGAGGCAAAACCCCGTATAACCAACATCGCCATCCGGCAATGTCACTGTGCCTGATGGCGACGCCGTAGCGTCTTATCAGGCCTACAAGCCAGCCTATGGTTGAAAAGAGGTGTTATTTTGAGTGGGCATATAGTACCTGGATTATGCTGAATTACTACCGCCAGATGTTACAGGGGGTTATTCGGCCATCGCATCCCGCCACAGCTTTTCTATCACGCGCTGAGCCAGAATCGCCTGCTCACCCGCCGTCTCAGGAACTGTCTGATTTTGCACGCATTCAATAAAATGGCGTGCGCATCCGGCAAAACCCCGCTGCTCCAGCGTCGTTTGCCAGCCGGGTATCGGTTGCTGAACGACACCGTGTCCGCGCTCCTCACGCCATTCGCGCATATCCGTGACGTCAATTAGCCCCCCGTCAGTAACCGCCTGCACGCTCTCGCGCTGACTGCCCGCACGGCGATGCATACTGGTCGTAATCTGCAGTTGATCGACTGAGAAATGGTGTTCTGCGTACAGCATTGCCCCGGACTCGTTGGTTAACAACGTGCCGCTATTTAACTGTGCCTTTCCTCCTGCCAGCCACAGCGCAGTGTCCACAACATGCAGATAGTCATCCAGCAGCGTAAAACGTAGATCGTGTGGCCCGACGCTATCGCTGCGATGCTTATCCATGCGGATGGAGGCGGGCTCGCTTAACTGCGACTTTAACGCGCGGTACAGCGGCGCAAACCGGCGGTTAAATCCGACCATCAACGTCAGTTTTTTTCGCGCTGCCAGCTCCACCAGTTGTTCCGCATCACGCAGGTTCTCCGCCAGCGGTTTATCCACACAAACGTGGATCCCGGCATGAAGCAACTCGCTGACAACCGCATGGTGCGTCGCGGTGCTGGAGTGTACAAAAACCGCATCACAAGTAGCCGCCAGATTCTGTAGCGAATCAACATACGGCATGCGCCAGGCTGCACAAATCCGTTCTGCTTTTTCACGCGAAGGCGACCAGGCTCCCTGTAATGTCCAGTCTGCAGCAGAACCCAGTACGGGCAGCCAGGCCTTTTGCGCAATGCCGCCCAACCCAACGACACCGATACGAAGTTTTTTCACGTTACTCTCCCAGATGCGCCAGTAAGGATTCGAGCCGCTGTTTTAACTCTGCCACTTCGCTTTCCAGCACCTCAACGCGCGCCTGCAAATCGCTGGATGCCGCCTGAGGCTCATCTGCGGTTGTCGCCATCGTCAGATCGACGTCGCCACAGAACAGGTGCATATAGCGGCTTTCGCGTTTTCCCGGCTCACGCGCCAGACGGACCACGTAAGGACCATCTTCGCGGGTGGCCAGCTGTTCCAGCGTTGACTCCACTTCCGCCACATCGCTGAATTCATACATGCGGGATGCGCGACTACGCAGTTCGCCCGGCGTCTGCGCTCCGCGCAGTAACAGCGTGGTGATCAATGCCACCTCACCGGCGCTGAGCTTAAGGTTGCCAAACTCTGAATTGCAGAAGCGCTGTTCGTACTTGGTCACGCGATTGCCAAACCCGCTCACCGTACGCAAAAAATGGCGTTTCACCAGATTATCGAGCTGATCCTGCACCTCCGATTCCGACAGGTTCATCACCGGCTCACGATTGGTTTTTTGATTGCAGGCGGTCACGACACCATTCACGGAGAGCGGATATTGTTCCGGCGTAGTCACCTGTTTTTCCAGCAAACAGCCAATCACGCGTGCTTCGGTAGCGGTTAATTCATATTTCATCGTCTTCTCCATTCATCAGCCAATACAGCTGAAACTTAGCGACCGGGGGTCCATTCTGATGTTGTTAACGCCGTCAGCACATGATCGCGCCACTGCCCATCTATCAGCAGATAGTCTTTGGCATAACCTTCTTTTTCAAATCCAAGTCGCGCCAGTAAATCACCGCTGCGTTTATTATGCGGCATATAGTTCGCCATAATGCGATGAATGTGCTGTGTGCGCTGCATATAGCGAATGGCGGCAACCAATGCCTCGTACATCAATCCCTGCCCTTGCCACTTTTGCGCAATGGAATAACCGAGATAGCAGGCGTGAAACGATCCGCGCACAACGTTGGAGAAATTTGCGACGCCGATAATTTCTTTCTCTTCCGGATCGAGCAGCGCAAAGTAATAAGCAGAGCCTTGTTTATGAAACTCGGTGATCATACTCAGACGCGCCTGCCAGCCAGAGGGATAGCAGTGGCTTTCATCGCGAATAGGCTCCCAGGGCTTTAAGAAATGACGATTCTCTGCGTAATAATCTGCCAGACGCCAGGCATCACGCTCATGCACTAAACGCACGACCAGGCGGTCCGTGGTTAAGCGCACTTTTGGCACGTTACTGCGATAGCCAAACATTCTATACCTACTCCTTCCCGCACCGTTTTCAATACGCTATTCGCGATACTATACCTGTACAAATATGCCCGATGAAAAGAGCAAAACACCATTTCTTGAATTATTCACACATTTTGATGAAAACTCTCTATCAAGACCGACTTTTGATAAAAAAATATTGTCCCGCCGAGGGTGGGAAAAGGTCAGACAACCCCGCAGAATAGACAGGCTTACCGTTAAAACTCTAAACAGAGTGACGAGTTTTTCCCTGGAGGGGAAATGTCGCAAGTCTCGCAGGCGAGGAACCTGGGTAAATATTTCCTGCTTATCGATAATATGCTGGTCGTGCTGGGCTTCTTCGTCGTCTTCCCGCTGATCTCGATTCGTTTCGTCGACCAAATGGGGTGGGCCGCCGTGATGGTCGGCATCGCGCTCGGGTTACGTCAATTTATTCAGCAGGGTTTGGGAATTTTTGGCGGGGCCATTGCCGACCGTTTTGGCGCAAAACCGATGATTGTCACCGGCATGCTGATGCGCGCCGCCGGGTTTGCGACGATGGGAATCGCCCATGAACCCTGGCTTCTGTGGTTTTCCTGTTTTCTCTCCGGGCTGGGCGGCACGCTGTTCGATCCCCCCCGTTCGGCGCTGGTGGTCAAACTGATCCGCCCGGAAAAGCGCGGGCGCTTCTTCTCCATCCTGATGATGCAGGACAGCGCCGGGGCGGTCATTGGGGCATTACTGGGAAGCTGGCTGTTACAGTATGACTTCAGGCTGGTCTGCGCCACCGGGGCCATTATCTTCATCCTGTGCGCCGCCTTTAACGCCTGGTTGCTTCCTGCGTGGAAACTATCGACAGTGAAAATTCCGGTGCGTGAAGGGATGAACCACGTGATGCGTGACAAGCGATTTGTCACTTACGTGCTGACGCTGGCAGGTTACTACATGCTGGCAGTCCAGGTGATGCTGATGCTGCCGATTATGGTTAACGACATTGCCGGATCCCCGGCGGCCGTCAAATGGATGTATGCCATCGAGGCGTGCCTCTCGTTAACGTTGCTCTACCCGATTGCCCGCTGGAGCGAAAAACGTTTTCGCCTTGAACACCGTCTGATGGCCGGTCTGTTAATCATGTCACTCAGCATGATGCCTATTGGGTTGGTCGGAAACCTACAGCAGCTCTTCACCCTGATCTGCACGTTCTATATCGGCTCCATTATTGCTGAACCGGCACGTGAAACGCTCAGCGCCTCGCTGGCGAGCGCACGGGCCCGGGGGAGCTATATGGGCTTTAGTCGGCTGGGACTCGCCATCGGCGGCGCCATAGGCTACATCGGCGGCGGCTGGCTGTTTGATATGGGTAAGGCACTGTCGCAGCCCGAGTTACCATGGATGATGCTGGGTGTTATCGGCATTATCACCTTCCTGGCGCTGGGCTGGCAGTTCAGCCACAAACGCACGACGCGCGGCATGCTGGAGCCTGATGCCTGACGCGTAACCCTCAGCCCGGACACCTTTTCAGTTTTTTCTGCTGGTGTCCGGGGCGCTGGTACTGGATGCTGCTTTGTGTCACGATTACGCCATAAGCATCATGTTGAGGAACCCCATGAAAAAGTTTTTTTTTGCTGCTGCACTCATTGTCAGCGGCCTGTTGGTTGGTTGTAATCAACTCACACAATACACGGTAAGCGAGCAAGAAATTAACCAGGCGCTGGCAAAGCATAATAATTTTTCGAAAGATATCGGTTTGCCCGGCGTGGCTGAAGCCCACATCGTGCTGAGCAATCTTACCAGCCAGATCGGTCGTGAAGAACCCAATAAAGTAACCCTGACCGGCGACGCCAACCTGGACATGAACTCACTATTTGGCAGCCAGAAAGCGACAATGAAGCTGAAGTTAAAAGCATTACCGGTGTTCAATAAAGAAAAAGGCGCGATTTATCTGCAAGAAATGGAAGTGGTTGATGCGACCGTCACACCAGAAAAAATGCAGTCGGTTTTGCAAACCCTGATGCCGTATTTAAACCAGTCGCTGCGCAATTATTTCAACCAGCAACCGGCATACGTCCTGCGTGAAGACAGCAGTGAAGGCGAAGCGCTGGCGAAAAAGCTGGCAAAAGGAATTGAAGTAAAACCGGGTGAAATTATCATCCCGTTCACCGATTAATACACCAAAGGGCGCATCAGCGCCCTTTTCTATCAGAGGTTACTTTTCCTCTGTCTGCATCGTCATAGTATGGTCATCAAGCACGATTTTACGTGCCTCATCGGGATCGAGATCGTGGCGTTTGACTACCAAGCGCCAGTTTCCCTGGGCCATATCAGGATCGCGAAACAGAGCCGCAATCGCCACAAATTGTGTTCCCTCCTCCATCGGCATATCCAGCGTCACGGCACTATTGGGTTTCACCACCACAAACTGCTCAGCCAGTAAATCCTCTTTTAATAAGTTAGCCCCGTCACCGACCAGTTGTTCGTACTGAGTTTGATTAAAACGCTTCTCATCTTTTAACTGGTAAATACGCACTATAACCGACTGCGGCGCGCTGTTTTGCTCGCGGCTGTCAGTATTGAGCGCGGCCCGGCCAGAGATATTAAGATGTAATACCTTAATCTGTTTATAAAAAAGAGAGCTTGCGGCGGAACGAGTACCGTCACTCACTGACTGAAGTAGGCCGCAGCCACTGAGTATTAATGCCAGTACGGGAAAAATGTATTTCAATTTAAAAACGGTAATGAACACGCTGTATGTCCTTATTTATTATAGCGGATGTCAGACCACGGTAATGTCCCAGTTCTACAGTGAAGTCGTCCGGTAAGTCCCTGTCTCCTTGTTGCAGACCATTAACACAGGTAAGACCCAGCCGCACGGGTGACTCACCCAGCACAGGCACAGGAAGCAGATGGGTGGGTAGAGTCAACATAATCCGCGCCCGATAGCGCCACCCCAGATAAACGCGCAGCAATACCAACAAGTCGGTCAAAAGCGCCCCATCGGGTAACCAGCCTTCCGTTTCCGTTGCATCATCAGTAACGAGTGAAATTAACAACTGACTGGCTGCATCGGTTGCTTCATCCCCCAGTACCGTATGACCATCCAGCCTTAATGGCTGTTCATCAAGCAGCCCTGCAGGTTGTCGTATTGCCACTGTACGCAGATCGTGTGGTGTGACGTCGGTACGCGTGTTCGGTGCCAGTAAGTTGACCAGCCGTACAATACCCTCTGCCGTTCTCCCAGGCTGGCGCATGATCCCCAACAGGGCGAGGAAACGCGATGACGGTGTGGCAATATGCTCCTGTGTACCGGCGATCCCTAAGCCAATGAGCCCCAATAAGCAGCGAGAGGTACTATCGATTCCCCCCGCTTCAAAGGTGGCAGGGTAACTGTATTTTCTCCAGATGCGGTAAAACTGCGTCAAAATACGATGGTTGAAAATATCGAGGAAGGTTTCCAGTACCTCGTGGCCATCGCGCCTTTGCGTAATGTCATCTATGTATGTCGTTGGCAGCGGTGAATCCACACCGTAAAGCCCCATGAAGGTTGAGCGGACCGTAAGTGGGGCATCGGGATGATCTGGATCGCACTCAATCGCTTTCAGTTCACTAGCGGGAAACCCTACTCCAGGATGGGGGCGAAAACGCACCATATCATCATGCGGGTTATCACTTTCCCCCAGTCGGTGAGCGCCGTGGTTTTCCAGTAGCTGGCAAAACCGATAAAAATTAATATGACCAATATCTTCTTTCAGACGTGATGTTAGCGCATCCCTGGATTGCGCGGGTTTTCGTCCCATGCAAGCTGCTCCCCGGTCGGTTGTAAGATAAGAATAAACCGATTAAACAGGTGGATGTCGGTATAGAGTGCAAAAAAGCGATTAAGCATTTCACCAAACAAGCTGATGTCTCCGCGACCGGCAAAACCATTGCTATCAATGGTGACCTCTATCTGCACACCGCGTAGCAGATGCCCGCGCTCGAAACGCTCCGTTTCGCTGTGCTTAACGTCAACAATAGCGGCCAGACGACGTCGATTCATTTCATCGTCCGTCCAGTCATAAAGCGCCAGAGTTCCACGCAATACTTCCGGGTTATCCATCATCCACAGAAAACTGCTCCCCAGATGGCTTAATACACGCCAGTGAAAGCGGTCACGGTTTGGTGGATAACAGGGAAGCGTTGGCGCCGTCAGATTACGGACTCGGACATTCGCCGCGGTAGACTTTACAACGGTGTCGAGCAACGTACTGCGTAATACCCGACGAGGCAATTGACCGTTCGTACCGGTAAGGCTTAATGACAGGCTTTCGCCTTCAGGTACGCTGTGGTTATCAAAAGCCTCACCACCGAGGATAAGCCAGGTATCATGTAGACCGGAAGGGCCACGTTTTACTCGGGTGTGATAATAATACTCAGGTGCATCATGGCGTAACATTCCCCCCTTGTGGCGAAAACTGGTGAATGGCACAAAAACCTGATGCCCGGAGTGCTTTGACGAAATAACGGAATCTACAGAGTAAATTTCAGTGTGGCCATCCTGAATACGCATCGGACGTAACAAATATTCGGTCTGCAAGGCATCGGGGGTCAGCGGGTCAGACTCCAGAGGAAAAAGGTTGATCACTGGCACACAGTGCAGGCGGATATGTTTTTCACTGAAGGTGAAGTCATAATCCCAGCGGCGTTTCAAAACGACATCAAGTTCGAACCAGGGAAGCGTTTGCGGGAGAGCAACCTGTTCAAGTCCGCAGAGCGCCAGCGCCATAAATTTTTCCCGAAAAGTGAAGTACTCCAACAACAGCTGATAGCCGCTAAACGCACCGCTATCCTTCGGCCAGAGGTTATCCTCATTGCCAAATCCCCCTGGGCTGAACCATGCCTCCAGCGGTTGATCATCTGTCTGTCCAGGCAATCGCAAACGTATTGTCGCCACATTTAGTGACAACGCTTCATGTAATGCACAGGCCAGCGGTGCATCAGCATTGAGATAAAATGCAAGTCGACTCAGGTCAACCTGCTGCCAGTCGGCCAGCTCACCGCAGGAAAAACGCAGTTTGATCACGGAACGTCCGTCCGGATCGGTGTCCAGTCGCGCCATCTCCAGCGACAACGGCAGCAATGTGACATCCCGAGTAGTGGTGTAACGACAGCGGGTGCGCTTATCACCTACCGGGCCTGAAAGCACCTCAAATCCTTTCTCTACAACCATCCGCTCTTTCATCTCGCGCCATTGTGGCGTCAACTCCACGATCGCCAACGAAGGGATCGTTCGCAGATAATGCGGCCATAGCAAACTCACCAACCCCTCGGTCAGTTCCGGTAGGTCGTCATCCAGTTTTTCCCGCAGCCGTCCCATAAGAAAAGCGAAGCCTTCAAACAATCGCTCGACATAAGGGTCTCGAGCACCGGGGCGATCCAGATTCAACATCGCCGCCCGGTCAGGATGGGCGCGGGCAAACTCCTCACCCGCTTCGCGCAGGTAACGCATTTCGGCGTCAAAGTAACGCAGGGTTAAATCATCCATGGAATACTCATTTATTAAATAGTGTAGATGTCGGTTATCATGGAAGGAATAAACAAAGACTGACATGGACAGGTACTTTGACTTTCCTGCGAGCCGGCAGGGATTCGACCGTTGATAGTATCGGGCACAATTCCGCCGATAATGCTGAATATGCCAATAAAACGCCCACAGGTAACCCGGTCAAATTCTCTTGCTACAGGCATTCCCATAATAGTATGCGTGGGATCACCTTCAATAATTACCCCTCCGCAGGTGGTTTTATCACCCATAACCAAATAACATCCAGCCATATATTCTCCTTACTGCTATTTATCGTCAGCGTATTCTTTTTGTATATCGATATATTTCGAGTTGCGTTGAGGCAACATGAGAGGGATACATTCGTCCAGGAACGGATTTAAGCATCTGAAGGCTGAGCTAGTTTATTCCGGCGTCTGAATTCCGTTGGCGACTCACAAAAAAATATCCTTCGGCAGGACAAAACCTCGCAATTTTAATAATGCCAGCGGCCCACCGCCCGGCCCGGTGCGCATTAACCAACACAGTTTGTTACCGTCTGGCGCACTGAGCGTGAGTTGCCACATGCCATCATCACGCTTCTCTGCTCGCCCTTGTTCCAGCCAACGAATTAAGCCTAATTCTCCCGGATAGTCACCGTAAAGATTTGCCCCTCCCTGCGTTGTCGTCCAGGTCAACATGGCGCCGGGTCTCTGGCTTTCTCCTGGCCAACGGAAACTCTGCCAGCTTTCCATCTGGTTAAAGTAGTGCAGTCGCTGTCCGTCAATTGAAAGTACCGTCTCCACAACGTCCGGTACCGGACGGGCGCGCAGCTCAAAACGCATCCCCTGGCTACCATCGGCGAATAAGGCATCGCGAACCTCACCTAGACGGTTAACGGCATGAATAAATTCCGGATTAATAACTAATCCCTGGGTATTCATTTCGTCTACTTCCCAGCGACGCCCCTCACGGTGAATTAAACCCGCGAGATTCTCATGAAGAAATTGGTCGATCTTTCCGGTATCACGCCGAATAAACTCAGCCAGAACCGGCAATGGAATGTCACTGCGCCCCTCACTCACCGGATATCGGCCGTCTGTTGCCTCCTGCCAATCAGAGACAACCACACGTTGCCAGCTCTCATTAATTCCCGCAGCCGATGGTTGCAGGACCTGCTCCCATGCCTGCGTCAGAGGTTGCACAAAAAGCGCGTCGCCAAAACCACTCCACTCCTCTCCTAATCCCGCAGCTAACAAACTGCCATATTCCCGCGTATCGGTAAGATCAATATTTTTGCCCTGAAACACCGTCTGTGCCAGTTGCTGCATCATGACCTGCGGATCGGCTGAATTAGTGACCTGGCGCAACTTCAGGCGGACTCGGGTCACGCGAGTGAGAAATGTTTGAAAACTTAATGAGGTTTCAGTCGTTAGGTTATTCAGCGTATCACCCTTACCGGTTATCGCCAGTAATGGGCCAAACGTTTCATCTAACGGACCGGTCATATCGTTTACATGTTGGTCAATAACCGGTGCATCCTCTGCTTTCTGCAATATTTTTTCTGCCGATTTCATCAACGAATCGGACAGATCTTCACGTTTTTTTCCTGTCTGCCCCTGCCAGGCAACAGTGTTCATCAGTGCGACTACCGGTGACTGGCGCACATCGCTCATTAGCGTAAGCTGATCCACAACATCTGAAAGATTTTGCGCTGGCTTCCAGCGTAAACTGTTGAGGAACTTAAGCCATGATCCCGAGTATTCGCTAAAATAGCGATCTGTCAGTCGTTGTTTTAATGCTTCAGGAGAAGCATCGGCACTAATATTTTTTTTATTGTCGCTCAACACCCAGTCAAGTTCTTCACGGCGTGATACCACTGCGTCAGCAATTGCCTGCTTCACCTGCCCTTCCCATGCCTGGCGGGTAAATACCCCAGGAACGGTTTCCGAAGTGGTAAACAATTGTGCGGCATCCGTATCATTCGTCATCTGCACCAAAGGCATATCCGGAAAATTGCGAGATACGGCTGCCAGCATTTTCCGATATATAGCATTATCGCTATTACGTTGTTCAATCTGCGCTAGCAGGATCTGTCGGGTTGCTATCATCACCGGTGTATCTGGGGTAATTTTCCAGTCAGGCTGCCCAGGTAAATTTTGCATATAAAATCCCCACAAGTCCGGCGACAGACTCTGCCAGATACCGGTAGAAATCCCTTTGCGCGTCGGTTGTGTCAGCGTCATGACCTGAGAAAAAAAGGCGGGGTCGGCCTTTTCCGGGTGGCCCATCATCAGCCAGGCTTTAAGCTGATCGTATGCGGTTTTTGCCAGGTCAGCGCGTTGCTGACTTCCTGGAGGAAGATGCGTCAGAGCATTGAGTTTTTCAGACAACACCCGCGCAGCCTCATCTCTCATCAGGCGATTATTTGCCACCCCATAAATCGGGAGTAAAACGGCCAATAATTCAGCATCATGATTCAGACCAAAATGACGCCACCCTATTGTGTTTTTTTGTGTCTGAATGCGGCCAATATCATTACGCAGTTCATTCAGTTGTATCAGTTCAGCATCTGATACCTGCTCACCGATCGCCAACTGCTGTGCTTTGTCTGTCAGGGACGTCATTTGATAATAATTGGCGGCAAACGATATCAGGCTGCCGACGCCCCACAGACCGATAGCTACCGCCACCACGTAACACATTATCCGACCTCGGGATAACCCCATATGCCGCCCAGTTGCCTGAGCCCCCATTTTCAGTACGCCATGAAACACGGCTGGTGGGGACCAGTAATGCGCATGAATAACCGACGCCGCCGCGACAGTTACAGAGGGACTAAACATCAGCCCACATATGGGCATCCGCCATTGCTTACCAGACAGCCACGGCGTGAGGCTCCGCTGCCAGCTTTCAATCCCACCCAACTTCAGCCACTGCCCAAGTCGTAATAGATAATCGTGGTGGTTATCAGTAAAAATCTGACGCATCCCTTGTTCACATAGCTGCGGCAGCAAACGGGTTAATTCGCGGCCCACACTCTCTGGGGTAGTCTTTTCGTGAAAGAAAACACCTACCGGCTGAGTAATGCGGGTCCCTTGCATGCTCTGGTCCGTTTGCCACAACCATATTGACGGTAGCCAGTGATATGCGTTACCTGTGAGCTCCAGGCTTCGTCGCGAATCACTCATCCATTGAGCGCTTGATGCTTGTTCGCAGCTGAGCGACAAAATTATTCCGTCCACAGGTCGGGCACTGCGTAATTTACGCAACGTCGATAAAGGTCCGAGATCTGCTGATTCCTGCGGGCTACCGCCATAAATCAGTACGGTACCCTCACCTTCCAGCCATTGTTTCTCGGCAAGCGTTGGCGCAATCGATGCGACTTCGGCCTCCTCCCCGATGACAAGAATGACACGCACCCTCTGACGCCAGAAGAGTCCATACTGACGGCGTAGATACGCGTACATATCCGCAAATGGGGTCGACTGCTGGTGATGTTGGTAACTCTCACTAATGCGAGGTTGATCATCCCCCTGGATATGAGCCCGGGTAAGGTCGAAACTCTGACGCCCAGAAGATCGCGCGCTAAACCAGGTCAACACCGCATAAACGCCGGTTACCGCAGTCGTCACCCCTAACCCGGTTATCCAGCGAGAGTGTTTCAGGCTTCCCGGCAACATGCCGACTTTTTCTGGCCAGTGCCAGATTATCAGGCAGGCAACTGCCGAAATCAGCATAGGTGCTATTGCTATCAGCCAGTAACGCACTGTCGAATTGTTAATCGGGAATAAAAACCGCATCACTTAGTCCTTCTCCTTTGCAGTCTGACAAGGTGAAACCACCACGCTCCACATTTTTGTGCTCCCTGTTTCACCACTCATAATCAGTTGCGACTCTTTTGTACCTTGTGCTGCGGCAGCGATAGCCAGCCAGGGGGCGACGCACCCCGTTTCACCTAGCGTTCGGTCAAGGTTATATAACCGGCTATTCATCTCTATCCCCTGCAGAGGCGGGTGCGCATTCAGCGCAGCTATCGTACTTTGCTGCTGGTGTGACAGACCGGATGACCAGAGATCGTGGATATCTTCAGGTTGAACGGGCACCCAATCCAACGCTTGAGCAATGTTCTCTGCCAACGTATCTGCAAAACTCGCTTCCGGTCGATGAACCCATGCCAGAGGAGGAAGGATATTTTGGGTCATGCGATTGCCAAGCAGCAGTGCAACGGCCGCCTCCCCGGTCCCATCAGGAGAGTCTGGAGCGACCTGCAGCGCGATGACCAATAATACTGTTTCTTCGTGGGTTCGACTGTCCATCCAGCTATCAATAACGTTCAACCCGTACCCGGTCACAGACTCGATGGGTTGACGAATATCACATTGTTGCCAGGTATTGCACCACAGCGTGTGCAACCGTTGGCGGGATAGTGAGGTATTGGTTTCAAACAATAGCGCTATGGGCTGATGGTCCGGCAGTTGGTTAAGATGTCGTGCAATTCCAGCCATTAATCTGTCAAATATCTGCTTAATCAGGTCATCTCGCTTCATCCCTGGCTCCAGGGGCAAGCGACTATGGCGAAAACGTTCAATTCCATGCCATGATGGCTGCATATGCAGGAGCGGCTTATTCTGTTTCAACATATTTGCAGAAGAGTTGCCCGTTGGCTGGTTGTAACTGTGTGGCGTAATAAATGCGCTATGCAATATCTGCAATGCGCGACGACCACGACGAATTTCACGCAGTAATAATTCCTCTCTTCGCCGATCCCAGGTTTGGGTCTGAATTAACACGGGAAGATAAACCATAATGCGCAGCCATATTGCAACCAGCCACACGGTAAGGGGAAGCCCGGCTGAAAATATCCAGAATACCGGCGAATGAAATGACAATCCGGTAAAATAAGACCAACCGGAACCTATCACCAGTAATCCAGTCAGACCTTTCAACCAGCGTCTGCCGATCGGAAATTGGGGTTTCTGAGCCACAGGTGGAATCAATTTTAAATTTACGGGCATGATTTATTATTGCGACAGAGATAAATAAGATTTGATTGTGGAAAAGTGCGATTGCATTCTTACACACCGGCTGTTGAATCATTATT